>QHZE01000356.1 GCA_003225335.1 Acidobacteriota bacterium | reverse complement strand
GTGGGGCGATAAATAATCTGCCCGTCGAATCTGAGGTCGATCGAGGCGATCTCGTTGTACTGGGCCTTGAGTTCCTGGTATTGCGACATGTTCGACATCAGCGTCCGAAAGCGCTTCAGGAAGTCCGCGTCGCCCATGTGGATTTCGGCTGTGTCGTCCACCAGGAGAAGCTTCACGTCATTGGTGTCGGAGAGGTCCACTTCGGAGATACTGCCGGCAAATGCGCTGGAGCCGTCTTCCAGCTCCGCCAACATCCGGCGGCCCAGCTGGACACGGGCCGAATTCTCTTCCTGATGCAGCTTGTAGCTTTCGGGGCTGTTGCCGAGGAAACCCCTGAATACCGGGACGTCGATCTTGCCATACCTGGTGTCAAACTTGTCGAGCAGGGCTCCTTCGTCGTGGATGCGGCGTATCTCCGCTTGCTTCACCCAGGGCTCCGCCTCAACCAGGCTGCGCAGCTCTTTGAGATCGATTTTCAACAGGTTCTTGCGGGACGACCGCCGTATCTTCTGCTCCAGTGCTTTGGTGTTGAGCTGTTTGCATCCCTCGAAGGTAACGCTCCGCAGGTTGAAATTTTCCGACGTGTAGACATAGTGGCGAAGCGAGGCGAAGAAAGCTGCGAGCAACGCAAGAAGCGTAAGTTGGCCGAGCACCGGCAGAACGGAGACCAGTCTTCGAGGCAGGCTTCTGTATGCTCTTTGAACGGTTTTTCTCCGAAGAGAATGGCCTTTCTCCGGAGCCGAATCCGAGGGTTCCTTCGAACTCTTTGTGGTCTTGATCTCCATCTTTGCTTCCTTTCGCGATTCTTCGCGTCTTTGCGTCTTGGCGGTGAAGCCGGTTCTTTTCACCACGAAGACGCGCAGGCGCAAAGAAGCGCAAAGAATTTCCAGGGCCGCCCCTACGCTTCCGTCTCCAGGAACTCGTCGCCGATTTTCCAAACGTCGCCGGCGCCGAGCGTGATCAACAAGTCTCCTTCCCGCAACTTCTCTTCAAGAATCCTTTGAGCTTCCTCGAAGCTCTCCGCGTAATTGACATCGCGATGTCCGAATTTATTTATCTGCGCGGCCAAGCGCTCCGCGGTCACACCCGGTAACGGATGCTCGCCCGCGGCGTAAATCGGGAGCAGCACGAGGACAGCCGCATGGTTGAAGGCGCGAGTAAACTCTTCTTCGAGCGCCACGGTGCGCGTGTAGCGGTGGGGCTGGAAGACTACAACAATGCGGCGGTCGGTCGATCTGCGCGCGGCGCCGAGCGTCGCGAGGATTTCAGTCGGGTGGTGTCCGTAGTCATCAACCACCAGGACTCCCCGCTTCTCTCCTTTGATCTGGAACCTTCGATCGGCATTCTGGAATGCGGCCAGAGCCTGGGAGATCTTTTCGAAGGAGATCTCGAGCTCGAAGCCGGACGCCGCGGCGGCCATGGAATTCAGGATGCCGTGCAGTCCAGGTATCTGCAGGCGAATCGTGCCGAGACGCTCCCCGTGACGCTGCAGCGTATAACTCGAGCCGAAGTTTTCAAACTGAACGTCGGAGGCCGCCACGTCTGCCTGACTGCTGAGGCCGTAGGCTACAATGCGCCGCTCGATGCGCGGTATGATGGCTTGCACGTGCGGATCTTCGAGGCACAAAACGGCGGCGCCATAGAAGGGTACCTTGTTGGCGAACGTCACAAATGCCTCCTGGATCTCCGCGAGATCGGCGTAATGGTCCAGGTGCTCTCTGTCGATGTTCGTGATCACGGCAATAGTGGGGCTCAATTTCAGAAAGGAGCCGTCGCTTTCGTCAGCCTCGGCCACCAGAAAGTCCCCTTTTCCAAGCCTGGCGTTGCTGCCGATAGCATTCAGCCTCCCCCCGATGACGACCGTGGGATCGTAGCCCGCGTGACCGAGGACGGTCGCAATCATAGACGTGGTGGTGGTCTTCCCATGACTTCCAGCCACGGCGACTCCGTATTTGAGACGCATGAGCTCGGCCAGCATTTCCGCTCTCGGGATTACGGGGATCTGCCGCTTTTTGGCTTCCACGCCTTCGACATTGTCGGGGCGCACTGCTGAGGAAACGACCACCACGTCTGCATCCGCTACGTTCTCCGCCGCGTGGCCGATGGAGACCTTTCCCCCCAGCTTCTCAAGCCGTTGCGTGGTGGGTCCGGCTTTCAGGTCCGAACCGGAGACCTTGTACCCGAGGTTCAGCAGGACTTCCGCGATGCCGCTCATGCCGATGCCGCCGATCCCCACAAAATGAATTCTCTGTATCTTCCGAAACATCCCTTTGACCTTTGACACGAAATTCTTTGCGCTTCTTTGCGCCTTCGCGTCTTTGTGGTAAAAGAAAATTCACCGCCAAGACGCGAAGACGCGAAGAATCACTAAGAAGATCATCGCTTCCTCGTCGCCGCCAGCTCTGTGACAAGGTCCCCGATACGCGCGGCGGCATCAGGTTTGCCCAGTTTGCGCGCGGCTTCCTCCATCCGGTCCAGACCTTCCGGATGGGCCATAAAATGCCGGATCTCCGCGGCCAGGCGTGCCGGCGCGAGTTCTGCCTCAGGAATCATTTTCGCGGCCCCCTGGTCCTCGAGCGCCCTGGCGTTCTTGGTCTGGTGGTCGTCCGCGGCGCCGGGAAAGGGGACCAGAAGCGCCGCTTTGCCCGCGACGGTGAGCTCTGCGATGGTCCCTGCGCCTGCACGGGACAGGATCAGGTCGGCGGCGGCGAGCTCCTCGTAGATCCTGGGGAGAAAAGCGCGCACATCCGCTTGTATCGTGGCTTCCCGGTAACTGCGCAGGACCCTTTCGAGATCCTTCTCGCCCGTCTGGTGAATCCACCGAAGTCCCGGCCCTGCATCTTTCAGTTCCTTCAGAGCTCCGCACACCGCCATGTTTAAAGCATGGCTCCCCTGGCTTCCGCCATAGACGAGGACGGTCAACTGTCCCGGAGTCCTTCCGCGTCGCGGCACACTCTGAAACTCTTTACGAACGGGGATGCCTGTAACCACTCCTTTGCCGCGAAAATAGCCTCCGGAATCCGGCAGGGCGAGCGCCGCCCGGTTCACCACCAACGCCAGCTGCCGGTTGGTGAAGCCCGGTTGAGCATTTGGCTCGATGATAAGGGTGGGAATCCCGAGCCACCAGGCGCTCAGGACCACGGGCCCCGAAGAGTATCCCCCCACGCCTACGACCACATCCGGCGCATAGCGCCTGGCCAGTCTTCGCGCCTGGATCATACTTTGTGGAAGCAGGAACAGGCCGCGAAAGAAATTTCCCACACCTACCCTTTTTAAGCCCGCAGATTCGATCAGCTCCAATCGGAATCCCTCCTGGGGCACGATGCGCGATTCCAGACCCCGTTGAGTTCCCACAAACAGGAAATCCGCTGCGGCAGCGCGCGCCTGCAATTCCCGCGCGACAGCGATGCCGATATAAATGTGGCCCCCGGTCCCTCCGCCCGCGATGATCACCCTCACCGTCTGAAATTTGAAATTTGAGATTTGAAATTTGAAATGGTGAAAAACTGGCCACGAATTCCACGGTGCAGCCCAGCCGCGGAGGTTCCTTCCCTGGGAGCGCACGCTTCCAGCGTGCTTCGGTGTCCAACATTCGGCACGCAGGATGCGTGCGCTCCCAGGAGAACTGGACCCCGTTTGAGATTTGAAATTTCAAATTTGAGATTTGAGATCATGGTTCTTCAGCGTAGTGCGCGATATTAAGCAGGAGCCCTGTGGCGACCAGGTTCAGCAGCAGCGAGGATCCTCCCTGGCTGATAAAGGGAAGGGCAATCCCCTTGGTCGGTATCATCGCCAGGACCATTGAAATGTTGATGAACGCCTGAATGGCCACCATCAGGGTAATCCCCAGGCCGAGATAAAAACCGAAGCGGTCCGGCGCCCGCAGGGCGATCTTGATTCCTCGATAGAAGAACAACAGGAAGGCCAGCGCGACGAAGCCGGCGCCCATGAGGCCCAGTTCCTCGCCGATCACGGCGAAGATGAAATCGCTGTGGGCCTCGGGAAGGAAGAACAGCTTCTGCCTGCTTGCTCCCAGGCCCAGTCCCCAGGGGCCTCCACTCCCCACCGCCGTGAGTGATTGAGAGATCTGCCAGCCTGTGCCGAGCGGGTCGTGGAACGGATTCAGAAATGCTTTGATGCGCTCCCCGCGATACGGCATGCTCACAATAGCCAGGCAGACTGCCGGCGCGGACAACAGGGCCATTCCCGCAAGACTTTTCCAGCTTATTCCTGCGACGAACAAAATGACAATGACGATGAGAGCGAGGGTGACCGCCTGTCCCAGGTCGGGCTCCGCCGCAATCAAACCGCCGAAGAGACCCAGAACCAGCAGACAGGGGAGCAGCCGCTTGACGGGCTGGTTGATTTCGTCCCCGTACTTGTGGAGGAAGGCGGCCATGAAGACCAAGAACACCAGTTTGGCGATTTCTGAGGGCTGAAAGGATATGAAGGACCCATAGCGTAACCAGCGGTGGGCCGCGTTGATACGCGGTTGTGTGAAAACCAGGAGGAGACTTCCGGCGCTCAGGATCAGCAGCAACCCCACTACCTTGTCCTGCTGCCAGAAGTGGTAGTCGCGGTTCATCAGGGCGAGCATGAGAGCATATCCGGCGGCCGCATAAACAAGCTGCCGCAGAAAATAGTAATACGACAGCCCGTGTCTGGAAGAAGCGACGACGGAAGAGGCGCTGTACACCATGACCAGGCCGAAAATGGTGAGAAGGCTTGTCAGGATGAACAGCATCCGGTCGCTGGGGGCCCTGTACGCCATAGTAGTAAACCATTGACGATTGAGGAATGAAAGAATGTGGCGGATCTTATGGCCTTATTCGTCACTCGTCATTCGTCACTCGTATTTGTCGCTCGCCACACGTCACTCGTCAATCGTCGCACGGCTTCTTTGAAGACCCTCCCGCGGTGTTCGTAGCTTTCGAACATGTCGAAGCTCGCGCACGCGGGCGCCAGGAGAACGACATCCCCGGGCTGTGAGAGCCTGTAGCAGAGGGTCACGGCTTCGGGAAGAGTCCCGGCCTCGATCATTTCTGCCGTGCCGGACAACGCGTCGCGGATTTTCCCGGCGGCTTCGCCGATCAGCGCTACGTGCTTCACTCTTTCCTGAACCAGAGGACGCAAGGGCGCGAAGTCTCCGTTCTTGTCGCGTCCCCCAAGGATCAATTGGATGTCGCCTTTGAACGCCTCGAGCGATTTGATGGTCGCGTCTACACTCGTGGCTTTCGAGTCGTTGTAAAAGTGAATGCCGCCGATCTCGGCAACCCACTCGAGCCGGTGCTCGACCCCCTTAAAGTCCCGGACCACATCGATCATGGAGTCCGGCTTTCCTCCCGCCAGCAAGGCGATCGCCGCGGCGGCGAGGACGTTCTCCAGGTTATGCGCGCCCTTCAGGGAGATATCGCGGGTCTCGAAGAGATTGACCTCCCCGCGAGCATCCCGGTAGATTACGCGTCCGTCTCGAACGAAGCTGCCGCGCTCGACTTCCGGCGAGCGGCTGAACAGGACCGGCGTGGAAGAAACCTTCTTTGCCATGGCTGCCGTTTGCGGGTTGCCGGCGTTCAGCACGGCAAAATCCTCGGAGCGCTGATTCATGAAGATCCTCTGTTTGGCGGCCATATAGGCTTCGAAGCCCGGGTACCGGTCCAGGTGATTCGGCGTCACATTCAGAATAGCCGCGACTTTGGGCCGGAGTTGTTGAATATTCTCGAGCTGAAAGCTGGAAAGTTCCGTGGCATAGATGTCATCGGGCGCGGAGCGCGCGACAAAACTGATCAACGGCGTGCCGATATTCCCGGCCGCGCGGCACTGGAAGCCGGACCGGCTCAGCAACTCTGCCACCAGTGTCGTGGTCGTAGTCTTGCCGTTGGTGCCGGTAATGCCCAACAGTGATCCTTTCAGGTGGCGGAAGGCCAGTTCCACTTCTGACAGTATCGGTATCCCCGCCCTCCGGCTCTCCTCCAGGCAGGGCAGAGCGGAAGGAACGCCGGGGCTGAGAACGACGAAATCGCAGTTCCGAAAACTCGCGGCCCGGTGCGCTCCGAATTCCAGAACCAGTTCGCCTCTGCGGTCTGCCAGAGCTCTTAGCG
>QHZE01000396.1 GCA_003225335.1 Acidobacteriota bacterium | reverse complement strand
AAAATTCCGCCGGTCTCCCAAGATGTTGGGAACAACACTCGGCCGAATCTCAATCCTTGCCCCCGCGTAGAAAAGCGCAAGACATTCATACAACGGGGATAGCGGCATCCTGCCGCGCGGCGAGCGTTCTGGCATGCCCGTTGCTACAGGCATGCTGGGGAAAGAAGAGAAGCAGTAAAGAAGGTATCTACACAACGGAGGATGAAAATGAAATCGACTACAAAAACAATCCTGGCGGCGCTCCTGGTCCTTGGCTTGGGCAGCGCCATCGCGGTCGCCGAAACGAAGTCGGATTACGAAAGAGGATTCGATTTCTCGAAGCTCCGCACTTGGGACTTCAAACAACAGGCGCGTATGCCGCGCGACCAGCTCGGCACCAACGGCATGTGGAAAAAGCGTATCCGGCAAGCCATTGAAACCGACCTTCAACACCAGGGGTACCAGCGCGACGCCAAGCGCGAACCGAGCTTCCTGGTGGCCTCCTACATGGGGGCGCGGCGCCAATATGATACTCGATTGATAGGGTACGGCTTCCCGGGCGGCTGGAGACGTTGGGGTTGGGGCGTCGGCGGCGTGGACGTCTGGAACATCCCTTCCACCAAATCCACGCTCGTGCTCGATATCATCGATGCGCAGACCAACCAGCTCGTGTGGCGCGGTTACGATACGGAAACCATCAACTTCAACAAGTCCGAAAAGACGATCCAGAAGAGCGTTGAGAAGCTGGTCGAGCGGTTCGTCAAAGAGACTCATTCGGAGAAGTCCTAGCTTAGTTATAGCTAGCGAGTGAGCGTCATACCGCCCAGTCATTCACGGGCGAGACGCCCGTGTCACGATGGCTTCGTGGCATGGCCGTCGCGGCCATGATGCAAACTTGACCGATTTGTGAACTTTCTGTCCACCAAAAGGAGCTAGCGAGCGGTTCGAACCGCGGAGGAACAAACAATGAGACTCACAGCTGATAATCAGTACCGGTGGCAAGACACACTTCTCGAGGCGGTGAGAATCGGCGGCGTGCTGGCCGGCCTCGTCCTGCTTTCGGCCTGTTCGATGAGCGGAACCTCTCAGGCATCTCACACAGTCTCCGTAGACGCCGCGAGAGTCGGCCAAAAGATGCTGCCGCTGGAGGTGAGCGCGACCGGTAACGCAATCGCCTATTCCTCGTTCGAGATCCGTCCCGAAATTGATGGACAGGTGGCAGGGATTCATTTCAGGGAAGGTCAGGACGTCAAGAAAGGCTATACACCTCCGCGTGGCGTGCACCGTCCCGAATGTTGGAGAGCGTTAGAGGTGGAACGAGAATAAAAAGGAGAATAAAAATGAATAAACAAATCAGAAGGCTCGCGTTTTTGACGCTCAGCGGTTCGTTACTGCTGGCGCTCGGCGCCCTGGCGAAGGAAAAGGAAACGGATTTGGAAGCCGGCAAAGGCACCCAACAATTGTTGACGAAGGAAGTGCGCCACGAGCTGGTGCTGCTTCCTTACTACACTGTTTTTGACGACCTGTCTTACCGTGTTGACGGCAGCACGGTCGAGTTATCCGGCCAGGTGACGCGACCAACTCTGAAATCCGATGCCGAAAGAGTGGTCAAGAAGATCGAAGGTGTTTCCAACGTCGTCAATGACATCGAAGTGTTGCCGCTCTCGCCCAACGACGATCGCATCCGGGTTGCCGTCTACCGCGCCCTGTACGCAGGAAACAGCACGCTGTTCCGGTACAGCTTGGGAGCAGTCGGTTCGATTCACATCATCGTAGAGAACGGAAATGTCACGCTGGCGGGTCGCGTTGACAGCGAGATGGACAAGGACATCGCCAATATCCGGGCCAACGGCGTGTCCGGAGTGTTTTCAGTCACCAATAACCTGGTTGTGGTCAAGAGCTGAAGGTGGAGGGGCTGGGGCGGAATTCGGCACGGGCGTTCCGCCCATGGGAAGTGATTATCTAACCTGGGGCATGGCCGTCGCGGCCATGCCCGAAGATCCGTTCGCGTGTGAATGACTGGGCAGTATGAGATGCTCGCTATAATTCGCCGCTACCAGCTTTAAAGTCGAATAGTCGCGGCTATGGGACGGGGCGGCCTGATGCGCTCTCCTCGCCGGTGGCTTCACCTCGCCGTTTTTTGTCGATCGCGTCCAGGCGTCTGAATTCGGCGCGCGCTCGCGCCGCGTCCGCGGGCCTGTTCGCGCGGGCGTAGGCCTTTGCCAGGACGAACTGCACACTCGCAGCGTCGGGAGCGAGACGGGCCGACTTCTCCAGTTCTGTGACGGCCTGCGGGATAGCGTTCGATTCCAGATAAATCCGCCCGAGAGCGTAGTGGGCTGTGAAGTTCTCGGGCTCCAGTTCCGCCGCCTTCAAAGCGTGAGCTTTAGCCTCTTCAAAGTTGCCGGAGTCGATCGCATGAAAGGCAATCTGCAACATGGCGGGCACGTGCGCCGGCTCCCTCTGCAGTTCCTTTCGAAAGAAGCTCATGGCGTGCTCGGGTTCTTTCTGCATCATCAGCCACACGCCATAGGCATAGGCGACATTGGGCTGGTCGCGGTAACGCGCCTCCGCTGCGTCGTAGAGAGCACGCGCCTCCGGGACCCTCCGCTCGCCGGCCAGGAAAGCCGCCTTTCCAAATTGACGGACCATCTCTCGCTTCTCGGCGGACAAGCTCTCGAGCGAAGCGGGGATGCGCAAGACCGCGAGACCCAGGGCGTCGAGAACCGCGGCGCTCTCCCGATGCTCGACGGCAAACCCGTTCAGCAATGCCTGGGCCATCTCGAACTGTCTCGCGCGCGTCAGGAGGACCGCCTGATGGTAGCGCACGACTCTTGCCAGTTCTTCGTTTCCGCCCAGCCCGAGGGAGCGCGCCTTGACAAGATGCTCCCGGGAAGAAGCAAACTGAGCCATCCGGAATTCGCACAGACCGAGCATGGCCCATCCCTGCCCGTTGCCGCGTTCGAGTGTGACGTAGCGGCTGAAGGCCGCGGCTGCCGGCGCATACTGATCGCTGTCATAGTGCAGCGTGCCGACGTACCACCAGCCCTCCGCCCATCCCGGTCTGATCTTGACGAGCTGTTCATAGAGCCTGACGGCTTCCGCGATCTGATCCGCTTCCCGAGCTTCGTCGGCCTTCGCCTTGAGCGTCTCGAAATCGGCTGCAGGCGCCTGGGTTACTCTTCTCGATGCGTCGATCGTTTTCTGCCCACTCCCCGTCAGGGCGCTCAAACGGAGGAGCGCAGCGCACAACGGTCCCGCAAGGATGATCAGCGAAACGGAACGCAGAACGCTCATGGTTTAGGCGGTCCCGCAGCCTCCTGTTTTTTTCCGGAGGCCGCGTCTTCCTTGATCTCGCTCTTCCCCGAACCGGGCTGCTGTTCCTGTTGCTCCAGGCGAAGCTTTTCAGCGATCGCCTTTTCACGGTCTCCGTCAGCCTTCATTCGTTTCCTATAATACAGGCGGGCGAGGGTCACGTGCGCGTCGATGAAAGCGGGCTCGCGTTTTACAATGTCTTCCAACATCCTTCGGGTCTCATCCAATTCCCCGCGGCGCATGCGGACGAGACTGACCTGGAAAGCCACCGCGCTGTCACCGGGGCGGAGTTGCATGGCTTTGAGGAGATACGGGAGCGCTTCCTCATCCTGATCATTCCGCCGGAGCAGGAAGCCGGTATAGAAATTTGCATTGAAGTCGTTCGGGCTGATTTTCAATTCCGCTTCGAATTCAGGCAGGGCCCGGTCCCTGTCGCCGGACTGGAGAAGAATGCGCCCCAAGCTGGCGTGGACCTGGGGGAGATTCGGATTCAGCTGAATCGCTTTCTCGAATTCGGCTATTGCCGGCTTGAATTCGCGGGCCTCCGCAAAGGCGACGCCCAGCATTAGATGGGCCTCCGCCGAATCGCCTTTGCTCAGGATCCGGTCCACCAGCCGCTGCCCCTTCTCGGTCTGTTTGTCTCGCAGATAGGCGGTCCCCAGAAGGTAGGCGATGGACAAGTCGTCGGGATGTTTTTCCTCGAAACCCTCCAGCTGTTCGATCACTTTCTTGAAGTCGTCCAGCTGGAAGTGGCAATCGGCGAGAAGGGTGCGAGCCTGGAGGTTCTCCGGGTCGGACGTCAGGACTTGCTCGAACAGGCCGGCAGACTTCTGGAAGTCTCCTGTTTTGTAGTAAGCCAGGCCCAGGTTTAGAGTGACGGCCGCCTGGCCCGGCGCCAGCTTCAGGGCCTGTTCGTAGCGCGCGATGGCTTCCTCGTAACGGCCCAGCCGCGCATAGACGCTTCCCAGGTTGGCGAGCACGGGGAAGCGCGGGCGCAACTTCAAGGAAAGCTCGTACTCCGCGATCGCCTCGTCGAGTCTTCCCGCCTCCTGGTATTCGATTCCACGGGCAAAATGAGGGTCTTCAGGAGCAGGCACTTGAGGGCCCAAGGCTGCGGCCAGCAGAATTGCCCAAAGCAATAGCGGAGAGGTCATGGGCGAGCTATCTTTTCGAGCGCTTCGAGCGAGCGCCGCACTTCCGGCGCCATCGGGTCGTCCGGCCGGGAGGCCAGAAACTCGCGCATCTGCGCCGCTGCCGCGGAGGGATCGCGCAGCTTGATATAACAATTGGCCAGGAGGAGGTTGAGGTGCGGCAGATTCTCGTGAGGAAAGCGCCGCGCCATCAAAGCCTCATCCACGGCGACAAGGAATTGGCCCGCCTGGAAGCTTGCCAGCGCCCCGTAGTAGTAAGGCGCGGCACTCAGCGGCTGTGCCTTCCTCCACCGGTCTGCGACACCACGCAAGGCCTCGTGGTCGGCTTCGAGACGGCGGATCTCCGCCAGCGCCGCATAGGCGGGATACGCGTCGGAGTCTTCTTCGATAGCCTTTTCATAGCTTCGGGCAGCCTCTCGCGGTCTGCCCTGCTTTTCGGAGAGCCGGCCCCGGAGCACGAGGGCGCGCGCATAAGCAGGCCAGATCTCCAGGGCTTTGTCCACGGCGCGTGCCGCCGCCGAAAAATCACCTCCGTCCATACTCCGTTCTGCGATCTCCACCTGCCTGACGGCGCGCCTGGGCGCTCTCAGCTCGTTCTGGCTGACAACGCCGGAGTGTTTCTCAGCCTTCGGCGAGCTCTCCGGAAGGAGAACAAGTTTCGTATTTCCCCGGACGCGCGTCCCACTGATGAGCTCGATCCGGGCTGTGGCGGGCTTGTAACCGGGCGCGGTTACGGTGATGATGTACGTGCCTGACTTCAGATTCATCAAACGGTACTCGCCGTCCGCGTTGACCGAGACCTTCAGGGCTTCACCCGGCCGGTCCTCGCGGTTGAGCTCGACCTGAATCGAGGAAGCAAAGACTCCCGGGCGGCGGTCGTTCAACAGCACCTGGCCCGCGATGGTTGCAGTATCGTCTTGAGCAACGAGGCACAGTGTAATCGCCGGCAGAATCAAAGCGCGAATCATTCAATTGAGAATGCTACGGCGCTGCTGGTCACGATCCCGGCGCGCGAGACGAGCACTTTCACGTCATAGTTCCCGCTGCTCATCGAGGAGAGCGGTAGTGTTGCGCAATCGCGACAAAGTAAAATGCAAGCTCCGGCCATTCCTTCGCGTTGATCGCGGAGCTGAGATTCGGGATGACCATCTGGCGGTTATAGAGCAAAGGGCTCTCCGCCAGATCGGAGTCCCCCCTGGACGCGTCCAGGCGTCTCACGAGCACGATGCTGCTGAGCGCAAGAGATTGAGGAGGTCTGGCGGGGACAACCAGCACGGCGCGCTTGGCGGTGATCTTCCTGGAACGTCCGTCCTGCACCACAGTTTCCAGCGTGTAGCGTCCCGGCGCCAATTCGGCCGTCCGGTAGAACACCAGATTCCTGCCCTGTGTTTCCGGCGCCTTGTCCCTGGGACCGCGAAACGGGAACTGCTGGCTGAACTTTTCGACGGTTCGTCCCTCGGGATTTTTTACGAAAACAAGGATGTCTACTCTCGCTTCATATTCGTTCTTCGCGTCGTCGATCGGAAAGGAAAAGTCTGAGAGTGGTATTTCGAGATACAGCACCGTCTGGGTTCGCAAACCCCGCGTCGGAAAAGTAAGCGAAGCGCTGCGATAATTCAGCTCGCGAGGGAGGAGCTTCAGCTCGAGAGCGTTCAGCATCGGGACCTCGAACGCGCTCACAGTCGCGTCCGTCCCCCGCACCGCGTAGTATCCCTGCCGGCTGCGCGTGATGAGCCCCGGGCGCTTGACCCTGACCTCGACCTTCCGGAAAGAGCCGTCGTAGACCGTGTTGGCGGGAATGTAGCTCAGCTCATAGTGGGAGCTATTCTGCGCCGACTTGCGCAGGACATTGTCGGCATTCTCGCCCAGGGTCGCTTCTTGCGTTGTGACCGCGCCGCCGCGCCGTCTCTGCTGGCCCTGGCTGATGGAAGCCAGCGACTTGAGGTCCTGCGACATCTCCTCGAGTTGCCGGGTGCTGTCCAGGCCTGTCGTATCGACGCAGTAGAAGCTGACGTTGGCCCGGTTGGCGGCGCTGATGAGATCGCGGAATCGCTCCACGACCTGAGTCGGAAGGGAGATGCGCTCCGCGAAATAGACGACTGCCTTCCTGCCCGGATACGCCTGCTCGCCCCGGATGATGCTCATCAAGCTCTCAATCGTCGCCCGGCCCTGGATAGTCTGCTCTCCGACGCCGGTCTGACGCAGCATGCTGGCGATCACCTCGTTCAACTTGGCAGTGGCGAACGCGGCGCCCGTGTCGCTCCCCGGCCCGCCTCCAGGGCCCGCGGAGGCGACGGAAGACTCTGCCGCGCTGGAAGCGGCCTGCGCCTTGTCGATCGCATCGCGCACGGCGTTGGAGACCTCCGCAAACTGCTGCGGTGTTCCGTCTGCGGCGAGTGAAACGGCGGCGCTCAACCTTGCCACATCCTTGGTAAAAGGTTGAAGGACCCGGAGAGCGCGATCGATGGCCATCACGCTGACGAAATCCGTGGGATTCAGTTCCTTGAAATATTGCCTTGCCGCGTCCCTGGCCATCTGGAGTTGCTGGTCGCGTGGCCTGCGGAAGGGCCGGCGATTTTGAATTCTGCGCGGCCGCCTCGGCCGTGCCTACAACACGAGAAGAGATGATGTTCTGCGGGACCCCGTCTTCCAGGATTTCAAATTCGGACGGGTTCAAGTCCGTTATCTGGCGCCCCTTCTTGTCGGTGACGACGACGTCCAGAATGACCTCGGCGACTCGAGCCCGGATCGCGCTCTCCTGCTTTGCGTTTTGAGACGTCGTTTGAGAAAGAGACGATGCCAAAGAGAGCGCAAAAACTGCCGATCCGAGGACGGGGATTCGGATTCTGTTCCTTTCCCTCATGGCGACACTCATACCACCGAGGCAGGGAACCACAGATGAACACCGATGCACACAGATGGGTGCCACCGACATCGGTGTCCATCTGTGTTCATCTGTGGTTTCAACTCTGAAAAACTCAGAACAGGAACTTGACCGCGAATTGGACGATACGGCGGCCGAGCTTTGTGTTCGTCGTCCCGAAATCCGTGTTCTTCAGCTTCCCATTGTCGAACACCAGGTTGAGCCTCGGGTCGCCGACCACGAAGGTATTCAGCGGGTGGTTCAAGAAGTTATAGCCCGAGAAGCGAAGCTGAAGCTTATGGTTTTCGTTTTTGCTGACCTGGAAGCTCTTGAACAGGGAGAGGTCGTGGTTCATGAAGCTCGGCCCTCGGAGGTACGGGAACTGGAACATTCCGTTCTTCCCCGGCGAGGGAGCGCCAAAGCAAGAGCCGTTGATGTACTGGTTCT
>QHZE01000395.1 GCA_003225335.1 Acidobacteriota bacterium | reverse complement strand
GTAGGATCCCGCAACCCAGAGGCCTTCGACACGTATACGGGACGACTGTGCCCCAAAAAGTCTGTCGCTCCATTCGACCTCGTAAACCTGCTCGCTAGCAATTCGCGCCGCGATCCGCTGGAGCGCGAGGGTCAGTGAACTTCGAGTCCGGGTCCGTTCGCCAAGTTTTCTTGTCACGTCCAATACCGCTCGTTTGTGTTCAAGCCAATGCCCAGAGTCAGCGGAAGGATAACAAAACGCGGGCCTTGTTCTCCATCTTTGCCCGCCGTAGTCGGTCACTCGAAACATCGACCGTCCTGCGGATACGACAACGATGGGATCCTCGGCCTCCACGCAGGTCCAGCGCGTCGGCACCGAGACGAGATAACCTTGGCGGTCGCAGTAAAAGATCCGGTCACAGTTGCGTGGCCGTGGGCCGCCAGGCTGTTCCTTGGTACGGCCCCCCTTGCCGCGCAGATTATTTCCTTTCCATGATTCCGCCTTACAGCCGGGGGGTGGTGATCACTCGTCCCAGCCAACGGGTACGAGTACGACCTGCCTCCTCCATCGAGCCGCAGGGGCCAGAACCCCGTGGTACCTGTTATGTGGATGGTCTACATCAGAGGTATTATGTGGAGTTCCGATTTAATGTTCACAAAGGCATTCGGCCGCGTGCTTGCCCCTGGCCTCATTGCGCTCGACCTCAGGCTACCTGAAGATGTGGCTGTACGCTCCGAGCTTGCGACAGCGTGGTGCCGGCTTGAACGAGCCATTGACGAGTTCATGGAGCGCCAAATGATCGCGGCATGAGCCCATCATCTAAAATTTGACCATTTTGTGAACTTTGTTCGCACCTAGTGGCACTGACTGCCACTCGGTTTTCGCGATCGCCCATTGCTCCTTGTCGAGTATGATGAACGGCGTGCCACCCCTCGACGTGGAGATCGACCGTCTGTACCAGCTTCCGCTGGACGAATTCACCGACGCGCGAAATGCGCTGGCGAAGGCGGCTGGAAAGAACGGCGCCAAAGTCCGAGGACTTCGCAAACCGCCTGTCGCGGCGTGGGCCATCAATCAGGTGTACTGGCGCGAGCGCGATGTATACGCGTCGCTGATCGACGCAGTACAAGCGATGAGAGCGGCGCATACTGCTGTTCTGTCGGGAAAGCAGGGAGATATCCGCGGCGCCGGCCGGACGCACGAGGCCGCGCACGAGGCGGCACTCGAGGCAGCGCTGCGCGTTCTCGCTGAGGCCGGACACGCGGTCACAGACGCCGCGAAACAGGCGATCGCCACGACCCTTCGAGCGTTGCCGGCTGACGAGCCCCCGGGCCGGTTGACACGCACGCTCCAGCCCGGCGGCTTCGAAATGCTCGCCGGCATTCCGGTCAGGGCGACATCGGCCGCGAAAAAGGCGGCCCTGAGAGTGCCGGCGAGAGAGACCATTACCCGGCCAACGGAACAAAGACCCACACCGGCAGAGACCGCAGCGCGGGCAAGAGCGGTCGCGCGCGCCAAAGAGACGCTAGCTGCGGCGACGAGAGCCGTGCGCGCCGCGGAGCAGACCGCGCGGCGTGAGCAGCTCGAAGCGGCCCACGCTGCGCGCGAAGCGGAGAGAGCCACGCGCGCGGTTGATGCGGCTCGCGAGGCACTCGAATCGGCACGTCAGGCGCTCACCGAGGCGGAACGCGAGAGAGAAACCGCCGCACGTCGTGCCCGCCAAGCGGTCGAATTACTCGCCGTGGCGCGCCAGAAAGCGGAAGCGGCGCAGGAGGTGCTGGACGCACTGACGTAGTCCGGTCCCGGCGGTCGTGCACCTCGTGCAGCGGCATGTCTAGGGCTCTTATCGGTGATTGTCATACATGGATCGTTGGATTTCAATTTTAATCCCTGATGAGCCCAAGTCGTTGCCCTTCAACCGATCGATCTCGGCCACACGGTCACTGTTCTCTCGATGCACCTTCAGGAGCCGCTGTATGGATAGGATGGAGGGAGACCAGGATGTCGATCAAGGCAATGCCGGCGAGGCGGTTGCGGCGATGCCGCAAATCACATTTAAGACCCCGACCTGATTACATACACCTCCAGCCCCGAGCGCAGTGACCCCGAGGTCTTGGAGCCACCGTCGAAGTCGCAGACAGCCAGGGAGCGCCTGGACGGGCGAATCAGCAACGCTCTTCTCCACGGACTGAACGCCTGCCCGCAAGTTCTAAGATCGAATTGTGACTGAGCGAAACCCTGGTTAACCAAACGGCACTGAAATCCACGACTGGCGCGGGTTTCAGTGCCATCCTCTCACTTCGGTTTGCTCCGGTTTACTTTCATCTCACCCTATCACATTCGGTCATCAAAACCCGGGTTACGTCACAATCCACGTCACAAAAAAGGAGACCCGTTGGACCCGCCGGGCCGAGCCTTGCGGGGGCCGCCCCGGCGGCCGGGTTCGGGACTCCCCCTCCGCTGCGGTCCTATGGGACCTAATGGCTATGTACGACGTCAAGAAAAAAACCGCCGTATCCGCGAATCCGGAAAGGAAGTCGCTACTAGCCAAGCAAGCCCGGCTGTTTGCGAACGAGGCAAAATCTTCAGCGCTCGTCCTTCGGAATGAATCGAACCCGGCTCTGTTCGCACTCATCCGGATGCGCCGGCCGGATTAGTGTTTCTTTGTTGAAGTCTTTTCGGTGAGAACCCAAAAGTCGGGGTCAAGCTCCACGGAATCAGGCCGCATCGGCAAGGAAACGCTCACCGGCTGTTGCGGGCCTTTGGCAAGGACTGTGCCGCGGGCTACTTTGTCTCCGGCGAACTTGAACACGAGAGGCAACGGCATCACCCAATCCTCCGGCGCGTTCTCCTGGAACAAAGTCCCCTTTACCACCACTTTGCCGTCAGGCTGGTTTTCGAGTCCATACTCGAGGCGATAACTCGGCAAAGCCGTCTGCCACACCCACTGGCTAAAGAACCAGTTTAGGTTGTTGATGCCGTACTTTCGCGCAATGGGGGTGTGGACGAAGTGTTCGCTGGCAACCTCAGCAAACTGCTCGGTGGTGGCGGAAGAATCGCGGTACCGATTCACGAAGTCTTTCATCATGTCGAAGAAAGGCTGGCCGTCGCCATTCGACTGATTCGTGAAAAGGAAATGGAGCATGCGCAGGACAAGGGCTCCTTTGTTGTAAGTAAGTATTGTGTAAGCGTTCATGGAGCGGCTTGACCCCAGGCGGTGACCTAGGATGATCGGACCAATGTCGGCCACACGTTTGCTGCCGATGCCGGTTTCCGTGCGCGGCGGCTCTTTGAGTGAATCCCGCATACTGACAAGCATTTCACGCAGATTCGAATTGCTCTTTGTGCGTTGTGTCATGTAGAGCAGGCCAGAATATTCAGCGAAGCCCTCGCTTAACCACTGGTCGCGGTACGACCGCCAGGCCACTATATTGCCCCACCATTGGTGCGCGGTTTCGTGTGCGAGGAACACAAACGTGCCCTTCCTGGCGGAGTCCGCGTTCGGGATGGCAAGCATAGTTGCAAATCCCTGCCCGAAGCCGAAGGGATGGAACACGGCGCGAAAAACTGGATAGGGATACGCTCCGAACAACGCACCCATGTAATCCACCGCGTTACCCATCTCCGCCATCACGAAATCTTCCTTAATGGTTAAGCTGTAGCTGATTGGTGAGCTTAGGCTTGAGGAGGCCGTCGATAAGCCAGTAATCTGCCGACTGCCTTCGAGTGAAAGGAACTCGACGGGTAACTCTCCGCTCTGGAGCTTGCGCTGGTCCTTGTACACCTTGAAAGGTCCCATGGCGAACGTGACCAGTGCGACGGGTTGCTCCATGCGGTATGTTGTGAGCATCTGGTTCCCATTGTCCGCCGCCGCTTCCTCTTTGACGCGAATGCCGGGCCCAGCCACCTTGTATTTCTTGGCGTGGCGAAAGGTGATGTCGAACTTTGAGCGCGCGAGGTATCCATGCCGGGGATACCACTTGCCGTTGACGAAAGGGTAGTGGCAGTCAAACGTTTCTGTGCGGTCGTAGATGAAATTACCCTCGACCTCCATCTCCAAAAAAAACTGCTCCTTCGCTTTTCGCGCGGCCGGCAGGATCACCAGAAACCCTCCTTCCCATTCCTCCTGAATAGTTTCCAAGGGGGCCCCATCCAGCTTCGCCGACGTGATGTGCATTCCCTTCTTCTTTCGAAGCTGATCAAATTCCGGCAAATCCTCGGCCAGGGCAAAGGGGATGGCGCGCACGCCATCGGTCAATGAGACCAGTTCCGCTCTTGCGCTCACCTTGATAGCCTTCCGCGGTTCACTCAGATCTACCATCATGGAATATTTTGGAGTTTCGACGAGATCGAACGCGTCCGAATAGCCTACTCGGCCGCGCTGATAATCCTCCTGAGAGTAGGAAGCGAACCACATGTCATTCGAAAACAGGCCCGCATTGTAGGCAAAAACGAGTCCCTTCTCTCCGCCGTTGACAGCGAAATTGACGGTCGGAATGCGGCGTTGCGGGTCGAGCACGTAGGTGAAGCGGCCGCGCCTTCCTTTGTTAAATTGCGCGATGAAGACTCCTGGCTTTTCCGTGTTCAGCAATGAGAGGAGCAGCCGGCTGGCGACATTAACTCCCGTTTCTCTCACGGTGCGCGCTTCGAATTCCGAGGCCACGTCTTGCGCTTGCTTCACAGCGGAACCGCGTGGTTCGTGCGACTGGCCGATGATGGCGAACGTGTCGTCGGTGAACCGTAGCACAGCCTCCTCGAAATCCGATTCGACCACGTCTGCCTTCAGCATCCGCTGGAGGTTTTCCTTTTCAAAAATAGTTGGCGGAGGCTCGGCGTGGAACCGGCCCGTTCCGATGAATACCGCCCCGGTGATTTGCCCCATGACCGGCTGCTGAAAATAAAATGTGCCGGTGAAGGTCATCTCCGCGCGATCGCGTTTCAACCTCAGGTTGTCAACCTTTGCGCTGCCGCCGTCAAGGAGAAACGCATGCAGCGCTTTGTAAGCGCTCGTCGCGTCCCCCGCCGGGGTCTGAGCAGCGAGCGGAGGAACGGATGGAATCAAAAGAAGTAAACCGCGGATCAAAATGGATGGAAGTCGGTGAATCAATGGGTCCCTCGCTCAATGCGTTTCGGTTTTATGGATGTTGCCGCCAAAGTTTCGGATACGCAATACAAGCCGCCTTTTCCGGCTGGAGGCCCGCGGAGGCTCCTTCCCTTTGCTTTTGATTTCCGGCGATTAGGTCCGCCTCCTCGTGGTACTTGGTGTCACGTC
Organism: Acidobacteriota bacterium; assembly: GCA_003225335.1. GTDB lineage: Bacteria > Acidobacteriota > UBA6911 > UBA6911 > UBA6911 > Gp18-AA60. The sequence continues at coordinate 217 of QHZE01000395.1, read as the reverse complement.
AGTATCTGGGTCTATATCGCCAAATCAGGCGAGGGCATTAGGCGCGTCTTGGGCTCGGACCCCGGGCGTAGCCATTACCACGAAGACAAAGATATTTTGGTTGCGGTCGAATTACGCGGCGGGCTGGACCCTTTCCGTCAGGGTGAAGAATCCTTCTGCCAGCGTCGCGTGAATACGTACGGCATCCTTCAAAAGCGTGTAGGGAAGACCTGCGAGG
>QHZE01000394.1 GCA_003225335.1 Acidobacteriota bacterium | reverse complement strand
AGCCCCTGGCACGTATCGCGGGCGAAGCCTTTAGCGGCGTGGAACCTTCGTTGGTGATGATGTCACCCGTGCCGGCGTTCCGCAAACTGCTGAGCAAAACAGGTTGGTCCCTTGAGGAGATCGACCGGATCGAGCTAAACGAAGCCTTTGCCGTCCAATCCATCGCCTTGATCCGCGAGCTTGGCCTCGATCCCTCTCGCGTAAATGTCAGAGGGGGAGCGGTCGCGCTGGGACATCCGATCGGCGCGAGTGGGGCACGAATCCTGGTTACGCTGCTCCATGCGCTCAAAGATTCCGGCGGACGCAAAGGAGTCGCTGCCCTGTGCATGGGCGGAGGCAACGGCCTCGCGCTTGCGGTAGAGTTAGTGTAGATTTTCTGGCTCAACCGATTCCTCTTCCGGTTATATATAGCGAGGGCGTTCAACCAAAAACTTCACGATTCTTTGCGTCTTCGCGTCTTAGTGATAAAAGGCTGTGCCGAATCCACCACGAAGACACGAAGACGCGAAGAATCGCCAAATTGAGGAGCTGAGGGAAAAAGTTAATGGCAGATGATCGAATCAGCAAGAACAAAGCTATCGACATGGCGTTGACCCAGATCGAGAAGCAGTTTGGCAAAGGTTCCATCATGCGGCTGGGAGATAGCTCGGATTGGGTCGGAGTCGCCACCATTCCCACGGGATCCATCTCGCTTGACGCCGCCCTGGGAATCGGAGGCTTCCCGAGGGGAAGAGTTGTGGAAATATTCGGTCCGGAGTCGAGCGGTAAAACCACGGTAGCGTTGCACGCCATTGCCCAGGCGCAGAAAGGAGGGGGATCGGCGGCCTTTATCGACGCCGAGCATGCCCTGGATCCCAAATACGCGAAGATGCTCGGTGTCAACACGGACGAACTGCTCGTCTCTCAGCCCGACAGCGGAGAGCAAGCGCTGGAGATTGCAGAAGTTCTCGTACGCAGCGGGGCCATCGACATCCTGGTAATTGATTCCGTGGCGGCGCTGGTTCCCAAGGCGGAGCTTGAAGGGGAAATGGGAGACTCTCTTCCGGGACTTCAGGCGCGACTGATGTCCCAGGCGCTCCGCAAGCTGACGGCCATCGTTTCGAAGTCAAACACCTGCATGATCTTCATCAACCAGATCCGCGAGAAGATCGGCGTCATGTTCGGGAACCCCGAGACAACCACCGGCGGCCGGGCTCTGAAATTCTACTCTTCTATCCGCACGGACATCCGGCGGGTTGCCTCGATAAAAGAGGGGGACCAGGTCGTAGGCAACAGAACCCGCGTAAAGATAGTGAAGAACAAACTGGCTCCTCCTTTTCGCGAAGCGGAGTTCGACATCCTGTACAACCAGGGAATCTCGTACGAGGGGGACCTGCTCGACCTGGCCGCGGAGAAGAAGCTCGTGGAAAAGAGCGGGACCTGGTTTTCCTACAAAGGCGAGCGTATGGGGCAGGGGCGTGAGAATGCAAAACAATTCCTCAAGGAACATCCCGATCTTGCCATCGCCTGCGTCGCGGCGCCTTGCATCTGCCCGCCCGGCGCTCGCGCCAAAATGCACACCTTATTTCCTGACGGGCCCTAAGACGCAAAGACGCGAAGGGTCAGTGTTGAACCAGAGGGTAAGTGCCGGTAGAATGACTGCTGCCGGAGTCGGCTGGGTAATCGCGGTTCCTTAAGGGGACCGAGGAAAGTCTGAACTCCACAGGGCAGTGTGCCTGGTAACACCAGGGAGGGGCGACCCTACGGAAAGTGCCACAGAAAACACACCGCCCCTGTTTTAACGCGGGGGTAAGGGTGAAAAGGTGCGGTAAGAGCGCACCGCGCAACTGGTAACAGTTGTGGCAGGGCAAACCCCACATGGAGCAAGGTCAAATAGAAAGGCGCTCCCGCAAGGGAGATTAGGACGGCCCGTCCGATGCCTTCGGGTAGACCGCTAGATCCCGGGAGTAATCCAGGGACCAGATGAATGATTACCGTTTCCGCTCGCGCGGAAATACAGAATTCGGCTTACAGGCTGGCTCCGGCAAAGTGCAAAATTCTTGGTGATCCTTTGCGCTCTTCGCGTCTTCGCGGTTAAGTCAGACTCAGTTTCACCGCGAAGGCGCGAAGTACGCAAAGGATGCTGCAACGCCTCCAACTTCAGGAACAAAAATGCAACGACAGATGAACACAGATAAAGATTGACGATTGAAAAGCTCTCGTCCATTTTGCCGTTTCATTCGTCAATCGTCATTCATGAATCGTCAATCCGCGTCAGGGTTCGAACGCTTTCAGCTTCCCTGAAACCTTTCCCAGGTTTACCTTCGCTTCAAACTGCACGGGAAGTCTCCTCGGATCCGATGTCACCCAGATCTTGAATTGCCCGCCGTCTTTGAACAGGCCGCCCAGCAACGCCACGGTATCGAGCCTCCGGGTTTCATACTTGCCGGCGGGGGTTTCGACAATCTCGCTCTTTTCCACCCTCACCTCGATTTCCTTTAACTTCTCGTTGTCTCCCACCAGTGTGCGGTGCCGGGAGCCCAAGTTGAATTCTTCGTTCCTGCGCGCGTTGTAAAGGGCCGAGAAAAGGTCCCTTACGCATCCCGGGATTTCCTTGATGAACTCGTCTCGCTTCACCTTGGCTGGCGAAACCGCGACATCGAGCTCGCGGATGTGCAGACGGTTGCTGGCGCGATAATAGACAATGTCGATGTCCCGCTTGCGTTTTCCTTCGCGAACCTTCTTGCTTACGGCGTAGGTGCAGAGGGTGTGCGGATCTGTGATGAATTCGAAGTGATCTTCGATTTTGACCCCGGCGAGTTTCACCAGGGCTCCGCTCGAACGCGCTTCAAATACGATTTTCCACGCCTTGCTCCCCTCGTAGGCCGTTTCCCCTGCCAGACGCAGCTCGGCTTCCCCGGCTTCCATCGCAGGCAGGAAAAAGAGATACCAGGGCGGGTTCCATTCGATGTGATAGAGGAGCCTTTCCCCGACGCTGAACGGGTTCGTTTCGGGCGCCGGCCGGTCGATGCTGCGAGCGGTGCTCCGGTTCTCCGGCTGCGCCAGGGCAGCGGTCACTGCCAGCAGAGCAAGGTTTCTGACCAGAACCTTCACGGGCGGATGGATTTTTTCACACCTTCCTTCGAGCCCCGGTGCGAGCAAGCCGTCGCACCACGGCCTCGAAAACCTCATCTACTGAAATGTCCATGCATTCATTCTGAGTCGGGCAGGCGCGCCCGTAGCAAAAGCTGCAGGGAAGCACACGCACCACGGATTCGTCGTTCCCGGAAATCGGCCCGTTACGTTGCGGCGAAGTGGGACCAAAGATCCCCACCACGGGTGTTCCCAGCGCGCACGCCAGATGGAAGGGTCCCGTGTCGCCGCCGATGAACAACGAAGCTTTCAGACAAAGAGGAATCAGCTGGCTGAAGGAAACGGGGAAATGCCGGGGCGCAGAATTGCCACAATGCTTCCGGATCTCCTGATAGAGGTGCACCTCGTCCGGCCCCGTGGTGACCGCAACCGCAAGATCCAACTCTCTCTGGACGCGCGCCGCTAATTGCCCGTACCTGGCGGGGTTCCATCGTTTCGTCGCCCAACCTCCTCCCGGATTTATGATCGCATAGCTTGAAAGTTGCTCCTTCCCCAGGAGGATTTCAATGGTACGCAAATCTTCTTCCGTAGTCTGGAGAGGGGAGATCAACGAAACCTCGTGACCTCCCGCGGCTTGAGCGAGGGCAAGGTTCAGACGAACCACGTTTACGTCGGCGTGAGGTTTGTCGAGCGTCCTGTTGTAAAACCAATGCGCCGGGCGCTCCCGCACCAGTTGGCGTGAAAAGCCGAAACGGCATTTGGCCCCGCTCAGATAACTGAGCAATCCGGTCTTCAACAGACCCTGAAAATCGAGCGCGAGGTCATATTTCCGTGCCCGTAGCCTTCGGACCAATCCCCAGAAATCAGCCGCCGCCTGGATGCTCCAGGGGCGCTTTCTCCAGGTCCTCGTGTCGACGGCCTGGATCTCGTCAATGCCGGGCACCGCGCGGAGCAAGAACTTCATTTTCTGTTCTACCAACCAGTCAATGCGCGCTTCGGGGAACGCGCTGCGCAGGCTTCGCAGCGCAGGAAGGGCATGAAGGATGTCGCCCAGCGAGCTGAGGCGAACAAGCAGGATCCTTGAAGGTTCTGTCACGAGCTGTAACTCGAAAGTATGGTCTGAATGAGATCGCGAGTCGAATGATCCTTGGGATCGCCGGCGATGGCAACCTGCCCACCATAAGAAAGCACGGTTTCCCTTTCGGGCACGCTTTCCTCGGAGTAATCCGTGCCTTTGGCATGAATATCGGGTTGGAGATCGCGCAGGAGTGTGTCCACTGTGGGAGCATCAAAGATGGTCACGTAATCGACGCATTCCAGCGACCCGAGGATCTCTGCTCTCTCTGTCTCCGGTTGAACTGGCCGCCCGGGTCCCTTGATAGCCGCAACCGAACTGTCGCCGTTGACCGCCACTGCCAGGACATCTCCCAGAGACTTCGCAGACTGCAGGTAGCGAATGTGCCCCACGTGCAGCAGATCAAAGCAGCCGTTGGCGAGCACGACACGGCGTCCCTGAACCTGAGCGCGTTGCGTCACAGCCTTGAGCTCATCAACTGTTTTGAGTTTCTTCCCGGGGTCGGTCCACATGTTTATTAATGAAACCACAGATAACCACAGATAAACACAGATGCACACAGATAGGTTCGGAGTACAGGCTTTAGCCTGCCCGGACTAAGTGCAGCCTGAAGGCTGAACTCCATACCTGAACTACGAAAGATCTTGATCGACTGCCGCGCGCAGCTCGTCGAGTGCCGCGCTTGCGGTTCCCCGCTTCATCACCACAAGACCGGCTGCGTAATTCGCGAGCCGGGCGGCGTCTTCCGCGGAGCCTCCGCATGCCAGGGCCAGGGTGAACACGGCGATGACCGTGTCGCCGGCGCCCGTGACATCCGCCACTTCATCGCTCCCGAATATGGGGACATGGACCGGCTCCCGGCCCCTCTGAAACAAAGTCATGCCAAATCGTCCCTGGGTCACGAGGAGGTAGCGCAACCGCTGTCCGCGAAGAACACGATCCCCCGCATGTTCCAGCAGGTCCCGGCTATTCCCAATGACGGTCCTCAAGGCGGCCTCCAACTCGGTGATGTTGGGGGTTATTGCGGTCACTCCCTCAAACTCGTCCATCCGAAAACGAGAATCCACAACCAGTGGGATTTCTTTACTATCTGCGACTTTCTTGAGCGATTCTACCAGCGTGGGGAAAACCGCGCCATAGCCGTAATCGCTGAGAATGATGGCGTCGCAAGACTTCAACCACTCACGGATTGGAGCGAGGGGCCGGTTCCTGAACGATCCGTGCTCGGCAACTCGATCGAGGCGGACTACCTGCTGTGGGGCGGAATGGTGCGCGCCCGCCAGAATTCGAGTCTTTACCGGTGTCGCGTAGGCTGCCTCTGAAAGCACGTGGCTCATGTCCGCGCCCTTTCGACTGAGGGTCCGTACCAAGCTGCGGCCCGCTTCATCCCTGCCAACCACGCCGAGAATTTTCACCCTGCATTTCAAGTCCAGCAGGTTGTTCGCCGCATTGGCCGCTCCTCCGGGGAGGTTCACGAGATCACGGTATTCCAGCACCAGGACAGGCGCTTCGCGTGACACCCTGGAAATCTGCCCGTACAGAAACTGGTCTGCGATGAGATCGCCGGCGACTCCGAGTGTCCGGCCGGGAAACTCCGCGAGGATGCGAAGGAGCCGCTCGCGCAATAGCGTCCGCTGCGACAGTCGATTCCCCCGGCTCGGCATCCTCTCAGATCCTCGCGACTATCCAGTCCACAGCTTCTGACAGGTCGGCCGCGACATGATCCGGCTGCCTGGGCCAGCTTGCGCTCTGATCGGTGTATTCTGCGTTGCCGTAGCCGGAGAGAACCAGGATGCCGCGCGCCTCTGCGCGATGGGCCATTTCAACATCGCGGTAGCGGTCCCCTATGACGAAACTCGATGCAACATCCAGAGCAAATTCTTCAGCGGCGCGCAGGATCATTCCTGGTTTCGGCTTGCGGCAGTCGCAATCTTGCCGGTACGAAGGGATTGCCGCCTCCGGGTGGTGGGGGCAGTAGTAAATAGCGTCCAGGCGCGCCCCTTCGCGTGCCAGCGTTTCATTAAGTCTGGCGTGGATCGTCTCCAGCAATTCCTCATCAAAATAGCCCCGAGCAATACCTGCCTGATTGGTTACCAGGATCGCGCGAATGCCTGCCATGTTCAATTTACGTATGGCCTTGGGCGCCCAGGGATAGATCCGAAGCCGGTCTGCGTGGTCGATATAGCCCGCCTCTTCGCTGACGGTCCCGTCACGGTCCATGAAGACTGCACGGTTCATACACTCCCTCTTTGGGAAATACGCGGACGGGCGCCTTTTTTTCAGCCGTAATGATACCTGTGCCGGCGCGATTCAGTGTGAAAAAAGGTGCCGGCGCCTGTTGGTCCAAGGCGACTCGGAGGTTGAGTCGAAACATCTGGGTTTTTTGTGACGCCCGTCACTGACCGGCGCGCCGGCCCTGGGTATAGTTGCCCTGCGTTTAAGAAAACCCTCGCGTCCGGAGGCAGAAAGCCTGCTCAGAAGTCCGGGGGGATGGTTCTGGGCCCAGGCCACAGGCTTCTGGGCGCGAGGTATTTTCTATGCTCAGGCTATGCCTGAATTTTGCTCTTGTGCGCGCGGGTCTCGGGACCCGTCCGGTTGAGGAACTAAACTCACCAAGCCCGTAACGTCCGACGGACTTCAGAAGAAACCCTCAACCGGGCGGATCCGGTGACCACGCGTCGCGCCGCGGATCCGGCACGATGACAGGATTCATCGGACAGGATTTACTGATTTTTTTGGCGGACAAGACGACAAGATCTGCTCGATCCTGGGAAGCTTCTGAGATCTCCGATCCTGTTATCCTGTCTGCTCTCCTCGTACGGCTTCTTCTTCGCCATCACACTCACCAACGCCGCAGACCTCGCGTCGAGATGACATCCAAATCGCAGTGATCGTTTTCGTGAAATTCGTGGCCTTTAAAACCGCCACGAATTCCACGAATTAACGCGAATTGAATTCGGCACGGCAAATAAGATATTGTTGCTCTCCCGCTGTGGGAGTCCGCGTTGACAGAAGTGGGGTAGAACCGTCGATGTTCCGCCGGAGGTGCTAGTGTGCGGAGCGCCTCTGACCCGAGCCTAGGCAGTCACGATGTCTCTTCCCGATGCATTGCTTCCATGGTTCGCGCTGGAAATCCGAGCGCGGCACGAGAGGTTTGTGGCCTCCGCCTTGCATTCCAAGGGGTTCGAGGTCTTTCTTCCGCTGTACGTCTCCAAGCGCCGGTGGTCCGACCGCATTAAGGAGATAGAGCTTCCTTTACTCCCGGGCTATTTGTTCTCCCGCTTTGACCCGCAAAATCGGCTGCCCATTCTCGTTACGCCAGGCGTCCGGCAGGTGGTCGGCACAGGTAAGACGCCTGTCCCCGTCGACGAAAGTGAAATTGCCGCGCTGCAATCCATCGTAGTTTCCAGACTCCAGGCGAGACCCTGGCCCTTCCTTCAGGTTGGG
>QHZE01000393.1:5059-10698 GCA_003225335.1 Acidobacteriota bacterium | reverse complement strand
TTGTCTCATCCTCCCGTTTCGTCACCGCGGACCAGGACGTTGCAAACTTCGTGTTCGGCAAAAACGACCTCTCTGCGCTGTCGGCCGTCGCGCGCCCAGGTGGTGCCTTACGAAACGCACGAAAAGAAATAAGGCAAAGGGAGGCTCCTTACCAGTATTGTCCAAACCGAGGGGTGTGCCGCATGCGCCCGCTCTCGGGCACAGTGTGCCTGAGGCCGCTTTCAGAAAAAACAGGAACTCCGGACCACTGAACAAAGAACGGCCTTTACAAGAGACCTTTCCAAGCAGACGACGCGTCAGCGAAGTTGACACCAAAGCCGAGGGGTTCCGATCCAGCTACCGTGACCATGCATGCATCCTGGTGATGACCTTGCTGATTTGGGGGACTCACACCCTATGGCTTTCCATGGACTCTCGACCTCCGGTCTGGTACATGGCAATCCACCAGAGTTATGCGTTCAATTACCTTGCCTTCGTCCACGGTGAGTCCGCAACGATGCCCTTTTGGGCCATGTCGGGATACTACCCTCCTTTCGTGCATCTTCTGATCGCGCTGGTTTGGTTTGTATCTCGTCCGGATCCACAACTCGCGACTCTGGCTAATCTTCCGGCAACAGTCGTTTTGCTATGGGCCGTCTATGAACTCGGCGCCCAACTGGCCGGTAGAACAGCAGGCCGGTGGGCAGCTCTCATCACCGCCTTCACGCCCTACTTGATCTGGATGTCCCGCGAAACCATCTTGGATTATTGGCTCTCCGCGTGGGTCGCGGCCAGCTTGGTTGTGCTCCGCCGCGCCGATGGCTTCCTCCATCGTCGTCGGAGTTTCCAACTCGGAATTGTCATGGCGCTAGGATTGCTGACTAAATGGCTCTTCGCCGCTTTCGTGATCTTTCCCCTCCTTTACGTCGTGATCCGGCAACGAGTTTGGCAGGATGCCACGCGCCTCAGGAACCTGGTTGCATCCCTGCTCATAGCCGCTGCCCTGGCCGGAATATGGTACGTGCCGAATCTGGCCGGCATGCTCCGCTTCTTCCGGCAGAAAGACGCGGCAGGCGCTCTCGAAGGCGAACCTCCACCACTATCCTTTGAGTCCTTCGTCTACTACCTCCGTCTCCTGGAAGGCTACCAACTGTTCGCCCTGCTCTTTTCGTTCCTGATGGTCTCCTGCGCGTTCGTGTGGAGGAAGCGGCTGATTCGCGATGCCGGTTTCCTGGCTGTCACTATCAGCGGCGCATGGCTGGTTCTGACCGTGCTTCGGACAAAAGATCCACGGTACACTATGCCACTACTGGGGCTACTCGCAATTCTGCCCGGCGCATGGATTCAGTCGTGGGGAAATGCGTGGCCCGCTGGAGCCTGCAAAATGCTCCTTACGGCAACCCTGGTTCTGCAGACCTATGTCATCAACTTCGGCGCCTCCTGGCTTCCCGAGGCCGTCGTGCTCGCAGAGGGCTACACAGGGAGCCTCCGCTGGGATTGGAACCTCTATCTCCAGCACTATTTCCACATTCTTGGACCCCCGCGGCTGGAGGACTGGAGACACGGCGAGATTCTTCACAAAATCGCGCGGCACGCGCAGTACAACGGCGTCTCTCCTTCACTTGGTGTGGCGCCCGATCTCCCCCGTTTCAACGCAAACAACTTCGCGCTCTCCGCGCGACTCTTGGGCTCTGCGGCGCCAGTAAGCCGCCTCGTTCTCACTCCCGCAGGACTCTATCCTTTAGAACACCTGAACTACGTCATAATAGCGGACGGAGACCAGGGTCCGGCGTGGACGACCACAACCAACGAGGCCGTCAACCGGATAATTCGTGAGTCCCCCATGTTCCAGTTTTTGACCGCGTATCCGTTGCCAAATGGGTCCATGGCGCGACTCTACTCTGTCGGGCATAACAAATGAGAGCCATTCGCCCGGTCGCTTCGAGAATCATCACCCCTCGCGGCTGGATCTCTAAACTGGCGCTCGGAGCCTCACTCCGTTTTTTGCCGCGAGACCGGTCATTGTGAAACGGACCAGACTGCGCGCCCCTGCAGAGGGCAGCCAAAGCCTAAAGAGTAAACACATTGCCCTTCTGACGCTCTTGCCGTTTCTTGTCGCGCTTGCCGTCTATGCCAACACCGCCCATCACGCGTTTGTTTTCGACGATTTCGAAATCATCTTGGACAACCCGCTCATCGGCAATTTCGATCGCCTCTCGAAGTTCGCGCTGTTTCTGCAGGAGCCGTGGAGGTCCGTAACACAGCTCAGCTATGCTATGACGCGTTATTTTTTCGGGTTCGATCCCAAGTTCTATCACGGTTTGAATATTCTTGTTCATGGGCTCAACTCCGTCCTTGTCTACTTTATTGCGCTGGTTCTGGCGAAGCGCTGGTTGCCTGCCGGCAGGCACTGCCACTTTGCCCTTGCGGCCTCGCTGATTTTCGCGGTCCACCCTCTTCATAGCGAAGCTGTCGCGTACATATGGGGGGGGTCTTCGTCTCTCTGTGCATTCTTCTATTTCTCTACCATTCTGCTCGTCCTGATTGGGCAGACCTCGAATGGCAGACGACGGCATATCTGGCAGCTGCTGGCCTTACTGAGCGGTGTGCTGGCCTGGCGCGCAAAGGAGGAAGCGATAACGCTGCCGATCGTGATCTCTGGACTATTTGTTCTCACCGGTTCCTGGCGCATCGCAGCAGGAATGCTGGTTATTCCCGCTCTTCTCGTCGCGTCCAAATGGGCGGATCTCGGCCGGCTTTATACTCGCACCATGGAAAATCAAGCGTTGGTCGCTGCCGGGCTGGAGCGAACGCTGCCTCCGGACGTCTACTTTCTGACTCATTTGAAAGAGTCAGTCTTCTATTACCTTTGCCGCTTTGTGTTTCCGTTGGACTTAAACGCTGAACCTCAAGTGGAGCCGGTGAAGCACCTTCTGGACCCGCTCCTTGTCCTTTCCGTATTGATTCTCGGAGGTCTTGTGTTGTGGGGCGTCTCGACAGCCCGCAAGAACCCGATCGTATCTTTTGCCATCTTGACACTACTCATGTCTCCTTTGATCTCTTACGCAGTCATGCCTCTCGCCGACGTGGTAGCCGAACATCGTGTCTACATCGCGGGTTTGGGCTTCAGTTTGTTGACCGCATGGTTCCTGACTCGAAAGCTTCGATTCACATTTGTTACACTTTCCGCGATATCGCTGGTCATGGGGGTGCTGACTATAGAACGCAACAAAATATGGAAGAACAGTCTCACGCTGTGGAAAGATGTCGTGGCCAAGTCACCGAGGCTGGCGAGGCCCCATGTGAACCTGGCAGTCGCCTATGAAGCCCATGGCCGGCCCGACGCTGCGCTTGCAGAGTATCGGCAGGCCCTTTCCATCAATCCAAGGCTTTCTCCCGCATATGTCAATATGGGCGCGATTTACCTTTTGAGGAATGAATTGACCGATTGCGAGAATGCGTTGCGAAAAGCTGCGGAGCTGTCTCCGTCTCTACCTGCCCCGTACATCCACCTCGCCATCCTCTCGACGCGCAAAAACTCGCCGCACGAGGCACTTGATTTCGTGGATAAGGCAATCTCGCTCGGCGATTCTTTTGTGGCTCGCCTTACGCGAGGCGATGTTCTGTACCAGATGGGCCGATATGACGAAGCGTTACACGAGTATGACCGTGCAGCCCGGCTGGGGCCGAATCTTCCCGAAGTCAGAGCTAAAATTGACGCGCGTCTTAAGCGGCTGGGCAAAGGCGGGCCGATTCGCTAATGCTAATTCGCCGCGTCCAACCAGTGGCGGCCCCGGAGCAGACCCCTTTTTCACCACGGAGATCACGGAGGACACGTAGATCCACAGAAATTAGGTCCTCTGTGTCTTCGATCTCCTCGGCACTGAAGCAGACGTAGACAGAAATGACAAATGCCAACTGACCAATGAAAAATGACAAATGGCAGTTCGTTGTCCCAACTCGCGGCTTCTATTTGTCAGAGAGAAAGCTATTTGGCTTGAGCGGAAAGGGAGATGGGTTTTCCGGTGTACAGGTAGCGCTTGATCTTTTTGGTGGTGGTTTTTTCAAACTCTTCGTGACGGATCGTCAGCTTTGTGACTCGCTTGAAGGGAGCCAGGTTTTGGCAGCGTTCCTTCACTTCCTTGCGCAGGATCTCCTCCACGCGCGCGTTGTCTGTGGCGCCCTCTTTTTCGATCCGCTGGCCGAGAAAGTACTCGACATTCGGCACGACGATCGCCTGGACTTCAGGTTCGTGGGTGGGGTCGCTGCTGGATGCGCCCCAGACCAGACACTCCGAAACATAAGGCGATTTCAGCAGCTCGGCTTCCACTTCCTCCGGGTACACCTTCTTGCCTCCGGGGGTCACGATCACCGCCTTCTTCCTCCCCTGAACATAGAGGAACCCGTCTTTGTCGAAATATCCCAGGTCCCCCGTGTGCAGCCAGCCGTCTACCAGGGTCTCCCGAGTGGCTTCGGGATTGTTGTAGTAGCCCTTCATAATGTTAGGTCCCCGGGCCAGTATCTCTCCGTCTTCCGCGATCTTGACCTCGACGCTGGGAAGAGGCAACCCCGCGGATCCGTCCTTGAACGCCTCGTCCCGGTTGACCGCAATAATCGGAGCGGATTCCGTCAAGCCATACCCCTGCAGAAAAGTGAGGCCCAGCTCGCGAAAACCCCGGGCCACTTGAGGATCGACGGGGGCCCCGCCGGAAATGAGGGTCCGCAAGTGCCCTCCGAACTTTTCGTGCACCTGGGCAAAGATCTTGCGGCGGATATTCTTGCCAAAGACCTCGGACAGGCCCGCGACTTTCTTCCCGGCCTGGACTTTCCAAATCCCTTTCTCCGCCATGCCCGCTTCGATTTTCTTGTACATCGCGTGCCAGAGCAGAGGCACGCCGAGGACGGCGGTTGCCTTCGTTTCCGCGAGATTCTCCGTGATGCGGCGCAAGTTTTCCGCGTACGAAGTCAGCGCGCCCCGATAAATAGACATCAGGAACCCGTCCGTGCACTCATAGCTGTGATGCAGGGGCAGCACAGACAGGAAGCGGTCGTCCGGCCGCAGATCCACCCACCGGGCGGCGTCGTACAGATTCGAAGCTACGTTGCCGTGGGTCAGCATGACTCCCTTGGAGTTCCCCATCGTGCCCGAGGTGAACAGAATCGCCAGGAGATGTTCCGGTCCCACGGTCCTCTCCTGGAAATCATTCTTCCCCGCGGCGCTGCGGTCCCGTCCCATTGTGGCGAGCTGTTGAAACCCGAGAATGCCGTCCTTCTCGCGAGCCTGGTCCATGTTGACCAGACTCTTCAACTGCGGGAGTTTGTTGCGGATCTCTCCGACCATTTCAATGTGCTTCTGGTCGCCGATCAGCGCCTGCGCTCCGGAGAGATACAGGACGTGGTAAACCTCTGTCTGCTTGAGCTCCTTGTCGATGGGAACCAGCACGATTCCCGTACACGCGGCCGGTAGATAGCTTATGGCCCACTCGGGGAGGTTTTCCCCCACGAGGGCGAGCTTGGCCTCCACGGGACGCAATCCGAGCGCCGCGAGGCCGCATGCGATCTCTTCGACCGAATTGCGCAAGCTGCGATAGGAAATGGGCGTCCAGCGGCCGTCCTTCTTGTGCTGCAAAGCCGCCTTGTCCGCAAATTTGCCCGTGCTT
>QHZE01000393.1:3137-5051 GCA_003225335.1 Acidobacteriota bacterium | reverse complement strand
CGTCTTTTTACCACAAAGTTTCCATGATCCGCCGGCTCACCACTGCGAATGAAAACCTCTCGGAACGGGAGGCACGACTTCAGTCGTGCGGCAAGAAAGACGCACCCTCGAGAGGCTTTAGCCTCTGAGGGCTAGCTCTCGGGTTTAAACAATGTCCGAGGAAAGCCTCCGAGGCTAAAGCCCCTACCTGAGACCCTCTTTGACCGGCGCGACTGAAGTCGTGCCCTCCCGCACTCACCAGTCCCGAAAGCTATTTTCATACGAGACGCGAAGGCGCGAAGAATTTCTATAGAGTCTCGATCAATGAGCGGCGAGGGCCGGGCTCAGGGAAAGCATTGGCGCCAGTTCTCCCGCTGCATCCAACTCGAGCGCAACCGGCCCCGCCAGGATTTCGAGGTCCGAGCGCCCCGCCGCCTGCCGGGCCAGCGCCTCGGAAACATCCACGTCGGTCAGGTGCAGCGTGTTTCGAATCCGGATAAGACGCGCGTCTTCGGGCGGGGTCAGCCCGATCGTCGCGAGACAATACTCCAGCGCCTCCCGGTCCGATTCGCAAATGATCGGAATGCGAGCCTTCTCGGGATTCACTGCCGTAATGCAATTTGTGTTCGTGGCGCGCGCATCCATCTTGTCGACGACACGCCGGTGCGTGAAGTCCGCCAGCCCGACGCCAGAGGCGTTACCGACGCTCTCCGGCGTGAGGTCGCGAATGTAGATCCGCTTGATTCTCGGCTTCTCAGGCTCTTCGGCCACGATGTTATAGAACCTTCCGATGACGTTCGTATCCATGCCGGCGCCGCTGATGTTCTTTCCTATCTCGTCCACTACGAGGATGTCGGCATCATCGAAGGGAAGCTTGGGCGCCAGCTCTTTCGCCTTTCGCAGAAAGGCTCGCTCGGAGGAGACGATTTCCCGGGGCAGAACGCCGCGTATCAGGGCGGTTTCTTCGTAGCCGTTTTCTACAATGGCCAGGCCAAACAGCACCTTGGCCTTCTCGATAACTACGGAAGCCAGGCTCTCGACAAGCCGGTCAAATCCATAATCTGCGAAAGCCTTGTGATAAACTTTAGGTCCTTCGTACTTGCCCATTCCGATGAGCATCATTTTCATGAGGCCGCTTTCGATTTCACCCTTGAACTCGGTGTGGGACTTTACTCGATTCATTACCACCACGTGATCCGCTTCCGACGCGTATTTGTCCAGGAAGACCGGGATTCCCTCCCTGGATTGGCCGATCTGGACGGCCGCCATGCTCGATTGGATAGGGCATCCCATCGCTTGTTCCGTGACGCCGTAATGACGCAGGACCGCAGCCTGTCCTTCAGCGGTCGCCCCGCCATGGCTTCCCATGGCAGGAAAGATGAACGGGCGCCCTCCTAGAGACTTGACGCCATCCACGACCGCGCCGGCAATGGCGGCTATGTTGCGAATGCCCCGGCTGCCCACGGTAATGGCTACGCGTGCCCCGGGCCTCACTTGAAGGTGGGGCTTGAGCTTCTCTATCTCTCGTTGGACCGCACCGCGCAAGTCTTCCTCACGCTCGCGCGCGAAGGTTTGACGGAGAGCGTACATTTTGGGATAGGGCATGGCTTCCTCTCAGTTCTTGGTCGGGTCGGCCGGTTTGATGTGCTCGTACTTGCGGACCAGGATCAAGGTCTCTACCTGGCGCCGGAGAACGGGAATCAGCACGTCGCACCGCTCGGTCACCTCGTCCATCTCCAGTAAAGCCTGCTTGTCTTCCACCGGAAGACTTATCGTGGACGCTACCATGTTCACCAGCGCTTCGAAATCCAGCTGAGGGACCAGGTCCCGGGCGCGGTAATTTCCCTGTGTGGCCAGCTCCGTGAACCGGCTGAACAGACCCACCAGGTGGTTCCGCCGCCGTATGATGTCGGTCGAGTTGTCATCGCAGATCGC
>QHZE01000393.1:0-3101 GCA_003225335.1 Acidobacteriota bacterium | reverse complement strand
AATATTATATTTCCCATCCTCCAGTTCCTCATAGCTTTCGATATTTCCTAGACAGGCGATGTCGTGCACGGCAGGGGTTTCATAGTAATTGCTCTCCCAGCCTTCCCGCAACAGCACCATGGCAAGACGGCGGTCGCCGGCGATCACCTCGCGCGTCATGGTCCTGTATCGATCCTCGAAAATATGCAGCGGCAGCAACGTTTTCGGGAAGAGCACGACGTTCGGCAACGGGAAGATCGGCACGATCATAGTCCAACGTGGATATTATTCCGTATCACATCCGAGGTCAACGCCGGGCAGAAGGCAGAATGGATTTCACGAATTTGCACCGAATCAATCCGCAATCCGCAATTGAGCAGCTGGTCTGTTTTCGTGTAATTCGTGTGTTTCCGCTCGTGCAATCCTACGGAGCAACCTGAAACAATTCACCGCAGGAAACTTGATCACGTGTGCACTGCCGACTGCCCACCGGTTTTCTGTTACAATTCACCGGGAAAAGCGGAAGGTAGCGGGCAGGAGGCAGTCGGCTGTGGGCGGTGAGCAGCGGGTAGAAAGCAGCGTGACTTGGGTCTCCCGCTTGCTGCCTTCCGCCTTCTGCCTTCTGCCTTCTGTCTTTCCCGCTGCCTACGGCCTACTGTTTTCTGTCTTCTGATTACGAATGCGCTCCTTCCTGCTCTTCCTGGCCAACGACGAACGCTTCAAAAACTTCATGTTGCGCTTCAAGTTCTTCCGCAACACGGCGTGGCGCTTTGTTGCGGGAGAGACTTTGCAGGATGCTATCCGCGCAGTCCGCGAAGCCAACAGCCACGGAATACGCGGAACCCTGGACCTGCTGGGAGAAAACGCGCAGTCGCAGGAGGACGCGCGCAAGGCGACTGCCGAAGTCCTCGCAATGCTCGACACCCTCCGTGCCGAGCGGGTGGACTGCAATGTCTCGGTCAAGCTCACCCAGCTCGGCCTCGACGTCGATGACGAATTCTGTTACGAAAACCTCCGCGAGATCGTGAACCGCGCGCGCCTCCTGGAGTATTTTGTTCGCGTGGACATGGAGGGGAGCGCCTACACACAGCGCACGATCGATATCGTGCTCCGGCTGCGGAAAGAGCTCGAGAATGTCGGAGTCGTCATCCAGGCTTACCTCTACCGGAGCGAGCAAGACATCAGAGACTTGCTGGCTGCCCGCACGCGGATTCGGCTGTGCAAAGGAGCTTACCTGGAGCCGGAAACCGTGGCCTTCAAGAAAAAACAGGACACCGACGCGAACTTCGTAAAGTTGATGAAGATCCTGCTCGACAGTGGCCTCTACCACGGGATCGCCACGCACGACGACGCGATGATCGGCGCGACGAAACAATACGCCAACCTGCGCAGTATTCCGAAGACGTCATTCGAGTTTCAAATGCTGTACGGAATCCGGCGCGATCTGCAGCAGGGTCTCGCGCGCGAGGGATACAACATGCGGGTTTACGTCCCCTACGGAAGCCTCTGGTATGCCTACTTCATGCGCCGTCTGGCCGAACGCCCCGCGAATCTTTGGTTCATCCTTCGAAATCTGTTCCGCGACTGATTCGACAGCATGTACAGGAAGGCCCGTGGCACGGGCGTCCCGCCCGTGAGAAGTGAGAATCTAAACCCGTTTGGAGTTCAGGCTTTAGCCTGCCCGGCCCCGTGCACCCTGAAGGCTGAACTCCGAACCTGCGCCGCGATGACACGAAATTAAATTTGACCATTTTGTGAACTTTGTGTCCACCAAGTGGACCTACACATAGTGAGCGAGCCTCATACCGCCTAGCCATTTCGCTGCGCACGGCCCGTTTGGAGTTCAGGCTTTAGCCTGCCCGGCCCCGTGCACCCTGAAGGCTGAACTCCGAACCTGCGCCCGCCATGACGCAAAATTTGACCATTTTGTGAACTTGGTCGCAGCAAGAAGACCTGGACGGCCCGCGACGGGATAGAGACAACGGCCAGATCCTGTTGATCCGGGGTCACGATGAACTCATGGTCGGGGCGACCAAGGCGGGCGGCGCTAACAGACCGTTTGCCTAACGCAGGTTCAATGCTGTTGTTCAGTCTTGTTAACGGAATTGCTGTCTACAAGATTGAAATGGGTGCATACCAGCAGGCGCTTCGCGCCGGGGCTATTCGTGCTCGCTGGTGGCCACCATGTCTCATTTTGTTACTAGTTGTAGCCATCGTCGAAGCCTTCGAGTCATGGTTTTAATCATAAGCTTCGGCCGAAAGACGAATTGAAACTCGTCCCGAACAGACCGATAATTCGCGCTAAGGCGCCCGGCTTCGGGCGTTAGGCGACGAGAGACGAGCGTGGGGCATGTTATGAGCACCTGGGAGAATTGCGAGGCCGTCGAGCGACACCCCGACCGAGTCGGTGGGGCGTGGGTCTTCCGCGGGACTCGGGTTCCGATTGCAGCACTCTTCGAGAACCTGAGAGACGGCGCACCCATCGAGGAATTCCTCGCCTGGTTTCCCGGCGTCGAGCGGTCACAGGTCGATGCCGTCCTGGATAGCGAGGCGGTGGCAGCTCGTTCCCCTCGCCGATGAAGATCCTCTTCAATCAGGGCACTCCGGTCCCTCTGCAGCGCCACCTCACGGGACACATTGTGGACACGGTCTTCGAGCGCGGTTGGTCGAATCTAGACAATGGGGAGCTGCTTGATGCCGCTGAAAGGGATGGCTACGGATTGCTGATCACGACGGACCAGAATCTGAAATACCAGCAGAATCTGGGTGGTCGACACTTGGCCATCCCTTTCGACCTCCTAGCCCCGTATCCAACTGCGGATCGATGACATTCAGGCTGCCGTGGAGGGAATCGGTCCTGGCGACTATACCGAGATACCGATCTAATGGGGTCACGAACTCCTTTGTGCGAGGTTTGGAGTTCAGCCTTCAAGCTGCACTGGGCCCAGCAGGCTGAAGCCTGAACTCCGAACCTGGCTCGGCTGCCATTTCCACGTTGAAGTCATAAGGGAAGTTCGACGAGATGGGCACTGTGGGCGCGGGCAAGGTCGCGCAGGTCCTCGCAGCAGGTGAATAAGAGCAGCTGGCGGCGCCGGGACTCTTCCTCCAGGATCTTGAAGGCC
>QHZE01000392.1 GCA_003225335.1 Acidobacteriota bacterium | reverse complement strand
ATGCTGGATGCTGGATGCCGGTTCTTGGGCCAGCATCCATGATCTAGCATCCGGCATCTGGCATCCGGCATCCAGTCAAGCGCTCACCTCATCACAAAGTAAGGCGTATCACACGGAGCATCCCAAAGCCTCAAGAGTTCGCGATCCATTCGAGCAATGTGCATTTGGAAACCAGCCTGCTCCTGTGAGGTGATGTATTCCCCGACCAGAGTTCGGGCAACTTTGATCTTCTTATCCAGCAAAATCTGGTTTACCCGGCGGAACACAATGAACAGTTCCATCAAAGTCGTGGCACCGGCTCCATTTAGAATGACCAGCAGCTCCTCTCCCGCCTGGACTTCGAGGTCAGCGAGCAACGGGTTCAGCATGATTTCAGCCGTTTCGTCGGCGCTTTTCAGTTTCATGCGACTGGTTCCAGCCTCGCCGTGCTGGCCCATTCCGACTTCCATTTCATCATCGCCCAGCGTAAAGATGGCTTCGCCTGTTGACGGATGAGTTGCTGTCTCGACCGCCACGGCCAGAGTTCGCATATTCCTTTCCATGCGATCCGCGATGGTCCAAACTTCCTCGAGTGTTGCGCCTTCTTCAGCGGCAGCGCCTGCCACTTTGTACACAGGAAAGAAGCCAACTAGTCCGCGGCGATCCTCTGGATGGTTGCGGTCACCGGACGAAATGTCCTCATGAGTCAGTATCATTTTGACCTTCAACCCCTCTTTTTTTGCTAACTGCATCGTCATGTTAGCCGCCAGAACATCGCCCGCGTGGTTAAGAACAACGAACAAAACCCCAGCTCCGCGCTCAGCCATGCGAATGGCTTCAAGGCATCGAGGCGCCCCAGGAGCGGCGAAGATCTCCCCGGGAACACTGATATCCAGCATTCCTTCGCCCACAAATCCGCTCAGACCCGGTTCGTGGCCGCTTCCTCCCAGAGTGACGATGCCGACTCGTCCTATCGCTTTGGGGACGGTCCGTACTACCAGTTTGTTGCCGGCCAACCTCACCTTGTCAGCGTAAGCCGAGGTGTAACCCTCGAGAAGCTCCTGCACTAGGTTTTCAGGCTTGTTGATGAATTTTTTCATGACCATGGTTGGTTTTCCCTTTCTTTTCTCAGCGGTCAGCTGTTAGCCGTCAGGTCTGCGCCTCAGGACTCTGCGGCCTTAAGCATTGTCTTGAGAAAATCCGGGCTTAAAGCCGCAGACCCGAAAAGCACGGGTCTGCGCTACAGGGGCGACAAGGCTGATCTTTAAACCTCGGCCGTCTGTCCACCATCCACGGCCAGCATGGCCCCAGTGACGAACGAGGATTCATCGGAAGCCAGGAACAGAGCAGCGTAAGCTAACTCCTCGGGCCGTCCCATGCGGCCCATAGGAAAAGTTGCAGCAAAGGCATCCATCTCGGCAGGCGATAGAACACTTCGTAGCATCGGCGTGTCCGTTGGACCAGGGCAAATCGCGTTAACCCGCACCTTAGCTTTGGCATGATCAATCGCCATAGCCTTGGTCATCAGCGTTACGCCGCCCTTAGATGTCACGTAGGCCACTGTGTTTCCTTTGGCGTCATGGGCGCCGGTGGAAGAAGAGACATTGATGATGGACCCGCCGCCGCGCTTGATCAAGTGCGGAAGCACGGCTTTACAGCACCAGAAGGTCCCGTTTAAGTTCACGGCCATCACTCGGTTCCAGGTCTTCTCATCCGTGTCCAGTGCCGTGCCTCGAGCCAGAATCCCCGCGCCGTTGAACAGGATATCAATTCCGCGGTAGGTTTCGAGTGCGACGTCAACCATTCGCTGCGCTTGTGCGGGCTCAGAGACATCGACCGCGACAGAAACAGCTTGGCATCCGGCATTTTGAATGGCCTGGGCGACTTCTTTGGCTGCAGTTGAATTGAAGTCGGCCACCACGACCCTTGCCCCTTCAGATGCAAACAACTCAGCCGTAGCTCGGCCAATGCCGGATCCACCACCAGTGATGATGGCGACCTTGTCCTTTAATCTCATGCAGGCACTAACATTCGATTTAGGTCTTGTGTCTCGACCTTTCTTGGTAGCCACGATTGAACGCGCTGACTGCGTTTAATCGCAGGCGGTTCGTGGATTCCGCGCACAAGCTCAGTTGAATGCTCTCATTCCTGTAGAAAACAAGCATAAAACCAATGTGGGAGGCGGACTCCGTCCGGCGACCCTGAGCTTACATCGAGGGTGATCGCCGCACGGAGCGCGCCTCCCACAAATTCCCCTTTTTGAAAGGGGGCAGCGTTCCCCTCAGAGCATCAGAACGTTAACCGCAGCGACAACTGAATGACTCGGGCTGCACGATTGCCATTGATTTGCCCAAACGTGCTATTGACCTGAGCCCCGCTTACATCAAATACCGGCCCAACATCCACCGAATTAAAATTGGGGTGATTCCAGGCGTTGTAGAACTCAGATCGGAATTGCAAGCTGCTGGCCTCGTTCCAGAGCCTGAATTGCTTCATCAAGGTAATGTCCCAGTTATTTATTCCCGGACCCCGGACCGGAGATATCGGAGCATCTCCAAAATACCCTTGAGGGGGCCGTCCAAAGGCCGAGGTATTGAAAAACCGCTCGAACGTTCGCTCACCCCGAGACAACTGTGGCTGCCCGATCAACATCGCCCGCCAGCCATCACCGCCGCCCGTGATGTCCGCCCCATCCGTTGTACTGGGATAGATTGCTGAGGGCAGTCCACTGGCAAAAGTTGACACTCCAGCTAGTTGCCAGCCATCAAAGACGCCACGCACAAACGCATTGTTGGAATACTTGCTCACTTTAGGCAAGTCCCAAACATAGTTGACCACCAGCATTTGGGTCTCGTCAAAGCTGGCCGGCCCATAGTTCCAAACTCGCCACGGCCGATACGTTGCTACGGGACCGTTGTCGATGGCCCCACCCCCTGCCCAACCGCTGGATTGGGTACCCAGGACCTTCGACCAGGTATAGGAGACTCCAAACGCGACACCGTGGGCGTAGCGACGATCGATGGCAACCTGCAGGGCGTTGTAATTGCTACTTCCAGATGTGATCGTAGTACCGATCCCGTTGTACCCTGGGACAGGCCGGAAGAAATCATCCGGCAGTGGAGTTCCCGTTGTTGTATCCTGGTTCCCGGGCAGGAACCGAGCCCCGTAAGGGACTATGTTGGGATCATACTGCTGAATCAAGTGACGGCCCTGATTGCCCACATAAGACACATCGATCACAGTGTTGAAACCAAGCTCGTGCTGAATTCCTAAGCTGTAGCGATAAATACTGGGAACAATGTCATTGGGGTCGAATGTGGAGGTACCGGTGGGATACAGCAATCCAGTCTGCGACAGAAACGTATTCATGTTTCCGTAATAGATGGTAGGCGAGTATTTGACCGGAGCGTTGTTCTGAATCCCGATATAGGCACTATACGAGGGAGTTGTCTGTTTCATTGTGGCAAAGCCACCTCGGATAGCCGTTTTCCCGTTTCCAAACAGGTCATAGGCAAATCCGAAGCGGGGCATTGGTTGAACGGCCTGCTGTCGCCTAAATCCTCTTGCATAGCCCCCATCCGTGTTAAGAACACTTCCGGAGAAATTCCAGGGAGCCGAGAACGCTCCAATGTAGACTTCTGGGAAGAGCTGGCCCGTCACGGGATCCCGCGCTACCCTGGTACCATTCGAATCAATAAACGGCTGATACAAGGCCGGCACGTCGCTTAGATTGTATGCGCTGGCCTGGAAGGTTGCCCCCGAACCTTTGTTCAGGTACCAAGGCGTAAATCGCGTGAACCGAACACCGTAGTTCAGCGTCAACTTCGAGTTGACTTTCCAGGTGTCCTGGAGAAACCACTCCCAATTTGTCATCTTCCCCTGATATCTCTGCCGCGTGTTCGTCTCCGAATAGGATGAGAAGTTCCCCAACAGGGCATTCGCATACGCCCAGCCAGTGTCTCCCGGATTGTTCACATTTCTGTCGAAATTGAAGCAACCGCTGAAACAGTCGGCGTTGGGCCCGTCCGTCGCCCAGTTCACCTCCAGGTAAACTCCAAATTTCATGGTATGCGATCCATGAACCCAGCTGAAATTGTCAGTGAAATGGAAGCGATTGTAGCCTTGATCGTCGGGCAGCCGGTTGTTGGCGTCCAAGTAGGCTCCATGGGGGACTCCTCCGAAGTTAGCTTGAGGAAGGATATTGTATGGGTTAGCCGCCGGAAACAACTGTCCAGTTTCAAAGGAATTCGTGACCCGGCGTATTGGGTCGAAGTAGTTTTCAGTCGTTCTACCAAAAAGATTTTCTGGCTGACCCTGCTCTTTCTCGCCCGTGAAGCCGCTGTTGAACTCGTTGACCTTGGTCGGACTAATTATACGCGTCCAAGTCATGACCACACTGTCGGTGATGTATCGGTAATGGTGCTTCCACAGGGGCAAGTCGGAGCCATATCCCAGTACGCGGCATCCGTACGCTCGCGTGTCCGACCTCCAGCGCCGGGGCAGAAAGGCGAAGTGGTCCTTATCCGTGGGATTGTAATCGACCTTCAAGGCGTTCAACATTTTGGGAATTTCACAGCTGTCTTGCCACTCAAAGTTGTAATTCCCCCCTGTTAAGGCCGTGTTCAACTGATTGGGCAGCGGCATGATATTGAGCAGCCTCTGAGCATCAGCGTTGATCCGATGTGAAGGAATAATGTTGTTAGGAAACGGCTGGCCAGTCGTTGGATCGGTAATCACTCTGAGAGCACCACCCTGGTCAAAGGTTTGAGAAAAATCTCCAACCCTCTCCGCCGCCGTTGGAACGGTTACCTGAGTGAGACCTTGAGGCAGATTGACTCGCCAGTTCTCCTGCGAGTAAAAGAAAAAGAGCTTTTTCTTATCGCTGTTAAACTTCCCCGGAATGAAAACAGGCCCACCGACATTGAAGCCAAAGGTGCCAAATCGGTAGATGGGTTTGGGCACCCCGTCACGATTGTTAAAGAATTCGTTAGCGTTTAGCTTCTCGTGCCGCTTGTACCCGTAAACGTTGCCGTGAAAATCCTGAGTTCCCGACTTTGACACCAAGTTAATGGTCGAGCCGGGATTGCGCCCATAGTCGGCAGTGTAGTTGTTGGAGATAATCTTCGCTTCTGAAACCGCGTCCATACTGATGGCGGCCATGAATAATCCAGGGAAGTCCGGATTGGAACCTACCTGCCCGTCAACCGTGACCGTATTCCAGAACAGGCGGGCACCGCCGACCGCCGGCGTAAAGCTGCCAAACTGGCCGCCGTTAGACTGCCCTCCAGCCGGGTCGCTGTCGCCGATTTCACCGCTGCCCCAGGGCTGTGCATTAACCTGGGACACCCCAGGCAACGTCCTCAGCAAGTTCATGACGTCGCGCCCCTTAATCGGAACACTATCAAGCTGCTTGAGCGACAGCACGCCGGCTGTGTCAGCGCTCTCAGTATTGATCGTTTCACCTTCGACGGTCACATTCACAGTGTTCGACACTTCTCCGAGCTCAAGCTGAATCCTGCCTAAACCGACACGCCCACTGACGGTCACCGCAACTCCCTTGCGATTGAAGCCTCTAAACCCTGTCTTTTCAGCCTTTATCGTGTAGGTGCCGGGCTGTACCGCCGCGAAAACAAATTCCCCAGTATCATTAGATACCGTGGTACGGCTTTCGGTCGTTCCCTCATTGATTAGAGTGACCTGGACGCCTGGAATCACAGCTCCGCTCGGATCCACCAAGGTGCCACCAATGTTACCGGCTATAGACTGTGCTCCCAATCGACCCCCTAGCAGCACGACTAACACGAGTAAGGCTAGGATATAAAAGGACATCAACCCGATGGTGTTCTTTCTAAACATATAACCCCCTTCTCAAAAGGGTGTTTAGGACGTTGAGTGTTCGAAATTAGAACTACCCGTTCTTGTGACAGTGTTGTGACAGTGGCTACGATAAACAAAGGCAACAAGGTGTCTATAACGTTTGCATTATTTTTTGTTGGAAAACTACGATTTCGTGTTCGCCAGGAGACTTCTGCAGCGAATCCCATGAACAACACGAATGGGCACTAACGGGCCTGGGCTCCAAGAGACTCGTGTAACGCGTTCGGTCCTATCGATGTCTCTGCTGAAGCGACAGGATGAAACTCGGGACAGCCACAATTCGGTTAAGAACCCGGCGGCATGCCCTCGAACAGTGAGCATGCATTCGTGTCAATTCGTGTGTTTCGTGGGCAAGTTGTTCCTAGCGTTTGCCCGCCAGTTCCGCCTGCGCTCGGGCTAGATATGCGCGCGCAAGCTCATGGTTCGGATTCAACTTCAGAGCCTGCTCAAAAGTCTTGACCGCCTCAGCCAGGTCACCGCGACTAGCCAGTACCGCACCTAAACTGGTGCGGATATCGGCGTCCTCAGGCTGTAAGCGGGCCGCCTCTCGAAAATGGGGCAACGCCTCCTCATGACGGCCCTGCACGAAATAAACGAGTCCGAGGGCGGACTGTGCATCGGCATTGTCCGGTTTCTGTTTCAAAAAAGCGTCTAACTCGACGGCGGCCCCACTCAAGTCGCCTTTGGCCCTCAAAGCCCGCGCCAGATTCAAATGCGCATTGAGGTGGCTCGGATCGAGCCGCAGCGCTTCCCTGAGCTCTCGAATGGCGTCATCGAACTGACCTTCAGCCAGGAAGCCTGCCCCAAGCCCGTTACGAGCCGTGGCGCTCGCAGGCTCGACACTCAGCGCCTGCTGGAAGTTGGAAATGGCCTTGCCATATTCGCCGCGGATCGCGCGCAGGGCTCCCAGGTTGCAGTGGGCAGCGAAATCGGCTGGATACTTTTCCAACCGGCGTTGCATCACTGCTTCCTGTAGAGTGACACGAGGATCCTCTCGCGAGTCTTTCCCGGGCAGGACCTGCAACCAAACGTGTCCCATTTCGTCCTGGCTGCGCGGACCGGCACGAACTCGTCGTGGAGGCTGGTTGGGATTGCGGGGATTCGATGTCGAGTTGTCGTAGGTAACGCGCATTTCGACTTTGGAACCCTTGGGCAGCTGGATAGGATTGCGGTAAGTGTAAACGGCCTGCCAGTTGATATCCCAGTCGCTTATCTTGATGAGCCAGCGCCGCGAACCGTCGGGAAGCGTGGCCCAAGACTCGACCTCCTTTCCCAGGTAGTGTGCGTGCGGATAGATAGCCAGCACTTCCAGATCGATGGGCAGGATCAAGTGATCTGTAACCTCGAAGCGCTGCGCGCCCGGCGGGATATCAAGGGCCCCATCATGCTCTAGTTGAACCAACATGGGATAACGGCTCGGTCGTTGTGACGTAAAGTAAAAACCTACCTGTGGCTGGATCATCTCTTCCTTCCCTGAAGGCTGCAGGTGCATATTCAAAATCAAGTCCGTGCCTGGCTCCAGCTGCCAGCCCATGTCGTCCGGCTCCGGTTTAAGCGCCGTGCCAGGCTTCCAGAATAGGAAGTGCGAGTCGGGATCAAAGGAATCCGAACGCGCCTCGGTGGGAACATCCATGCCGGGGAAACCCGGTTGACCGTCGGTTCCATCGCGCTGGCGCAGCCACTGTCTGCGGTCGATCCAGATATTGGCGTGATGCACCACGCGCTTGTTACCAGGCCGCAGCTCGATTCCGTGAACATACTTCGCCTCTCGGAGATCGACCGGAATGACAAAATTCCGAAAGACGTCACCGCCGCTCGCCCCCAGCCGGTAAGGCTTGGGCATCTGCACAATTAGGTCCGGTGTTCCAATCTGCCATCCCTCGCTGAACAGTGGTTGAGCTGGCAGATCTGAAGGCTCGCCTTCTGGCCCGCCCGCTTTCACCCATTCTGCGATAAGGTTCAGCTGTTCTGCAGTGAGGCGGCGGTCACCGGCGAAATCGCCATAGCCCGGCTCGGGCGGCCAGGGAGGCATGAACCGTCGTTCGGTGACAGCAACAATCTGCAAAGCGTGCTTGCGTACGTCTCCGTATGACAGTAAAGGGAACGGCGCCGCCTCGCCCAGGCGGTGGCAGGGAGAGCAATATCTGAATACGATGGGCGCGACTTCCTTATTAAAGGTAACGGATTGGGCTGCCAGCCTTTGTCTAGATAACGAAGCATGAAATACGCGCGTAGAGCCCGGTTGGTCGGAAAGCGGCGACGAGTCGCCGCACTCCAGAGTCTTCTTATCGCCGCAAATTCTCAATCGCGCAGCCGACGGCTCTGGTCTGGCGGCGTTGAATGCTTTTTCCAGTTGCCACCGCGGTTAGGACTTCGTCCAGATCGTGGCGCGTTGCTTCCGGTCTTGATTTGCCGATATCGACAAATCGATCATCGATGCGACCCCGATAAACCAGCCGCCCATTCACGAACACCGCGGCTTCCGGCGTGACCCGAACCTGTGCCCGGTCTACGTACTTGTGGTCTGCATCGAGCAAAGCGGGAATGGCCAGACCATATTCTTTGCAATGCCTTTCCAGGGCGGAAGCGGTGAGGCCGGGTTCCGGATAGACCAAACGGAATTCAACTCCTCGTGAGGAATAACGATGATATAGCCGCTGAAGCGCTGGAGCGTAACGGTTTGAGATCGGACAATCGCTGCGGACAAAAAGAAGCACCACCGCTTTTTCCCCGTGCGGAGAAAGCAGGTCAACTTGCATCACTGTCAGCAGCAGGAGCATCGCCAGCATTCAACAGTCTCCCGGCTCTGTGTGAGGAAAGCAACCAAGGAATATCTAAGTCGACGGCAGCTTGCAAAGTCAAGACCATTTTATTTTCTGCCCAGAAGGACCTTCTATAGTTACGGCACTAAGTAACTTTACAAAATGCTCGTATCTTGTCAGGCCGCCAGTGCTTTTGACGCTTTACGTATAGCTTCCTCAATGAGGTCAATGGTCTCGTGACGCTGTCGATCGTCAAAAGCAACAGCAAGCCAGCGATGCGAATTCCGTACCAGGCACCGGGGATTGTCTCCGCCTTGCGCAGCAAGGCTTTCCGAGTAAGCGACGGGTGCGTCAATTTGAGAGGTTTCATGCATACAGCTTAACGCAAACGGTTTTATATGTCAAGTTACTTAGTGCCTGTACTACAGGTGCCAACTTCTGCCGTCCCAGGTCAATGCAATAATATTGACATGATGCTGAGCCGCTCTTCATCATAGTGCCGAACCGTTCTTCGCGCGCTCTGCGCTTTCCAGCTCAATGAGCTTCCGAAGGATTATGACCGGCTTCGTGGGAAATCCCCCCCTGAGGGGGGAAAGCGCCAAACACACTTGGGAGGGTTTCTCTCGGTCGTCCCGCCAAGACATCCTCCCACACCCCCTTCAAAGGGGGAATCGTCCATTTTCATCACGCCAGGCGCCGCCTTGCGGCATGAAGGGCTCCTCTCTACTCTTTGTATTCCTGACAATCCTTTTCCTCCAGACCCTGTCCCTTGCGCAGGCCTCTTCCTCTGAAAATCCCCTTTTGAGGGGGGCAGCGGCCGCCAGGCTGCGGGGGGTGTCTCTGGGTAATCCCAGCGGGACATCCCCCTCCGCCCCCTTCAAAGGTGGAATCACTCCATCTCCAACCTTGATGGTGCCGCACAGCGGCATGAATGGCTCTCAAGTCAAGTTTGTCGATGCCACATCAGCCTCTGGTCTTGACTTTCAACATCACAATTCCTCCACACCGAACAAATACCTGATCGAGACGATGACCGGCGGAGTGGCCATTTTCGACTACGACAACGACGGCTGGATGGATGTCTTTTTCGTCAACGGTGCTCGATTGAAAGACCCTCAGCCTGATGGAGAACCACTGGACAAATCGGCCCCCCAATTTTGGAATCGCCTTTACAGAAACAATCGTGATGGCACGTTTTCTGACGTCACCGAGAAGGCCAGGTTGCAGGGTCGAGGCTACGGAATGGGAGTTGCAGCGGCTGATTACGACAACGATGGCTTCAGCGATCTGCTTGTCACCAACTACGGAGAGGCCGTCCTTTATCACAACAATGGTGATGGCACCTTTTCCGACATAACGACGAAAGCTGGGATCAAGATTGAAGGCTGGGCGACGGGAGCGGGATTCTTGGACTATGACAATGATGGTTACCTCGATCTGTTCGTCTGCCGCTATCTTCAGTGGAACTTCAAGGAGGGCAGCCTCTTTTGCGGTGTGAGTCAACCTGGCGGCCGTGCCTATTGTCATCCCGACAAGTTTCAGCCGATCTCTAACTACCTGTTCAAAAACAATGGCGACGGAACTTTTTCCGATGTCAGCCAAGCCAGCCACATCAGCGCCAGTTTGGGCAAGGGACTTGGTGTAGCCTTCGGAGACTTCAATCACGATGGCTTTCTCGATATTGATGTCGCCAACGACTCCTTTCCGCAATTCCTATTCAAGAACAACGGAGATGGGACCTTTACCGAAGTCGGCAAAATATCAGGAGTGGGCTACACGGAGGATGGCAAGACCTTCGCGGGGATGGGTACGGATTTCGCCGATGTCGATAACGATGGGAATCCTGATATCGTGACGACGGCCCTGCCCTACGAGTACTTCTCTTTCTTCCGCAACGATGGGAATGGCAGTTTCAGCTATGCCACGCTGACTTCCGGTCTCGGAAAGATCACACGGCTCTTTTCGGGCTGGGGAATGCGGATCTTTGACTATGATAATGACGGCAACAAAGATTTGTTCTTTGTTAACAGCCATGTGATGGACAACATCGAGGTCACTCAACCCCACCTTAGCTATCGGCAGAAATCATTG
>QHZE01000391.1 GCA_003225335.1 Acidobacteriota bacterium | reverse complement strand
TCTCTGGGCGCGCGATCTCTCGTCGCCCCTGCTCCGCTAGAGCAAGCACGACCCGACTTTCCTGCGGTGATAGCGAACGGGTAACAAATTCCATGACGACCTCCAGCACAAAACCCCGAAAACACCTGTGTTTCGATTTGTATCATAGCATAGGCATTCTGTACATCAAAACACCTTATAAAAGGGGGTTTTGTGATGATAAAAAGCCATTGCGCCCCTGCCGGGAGCCAGAAAGCCATTGATCGCTGTCCAAGAACCGCTAGATGGCTGTTTCTAAGGAGTTAGCGCGTTATACGTCCGAGTGGCGGTACAGCTATGCCACAACGGCGATAATGTCCGAGTTCGACGGCATGCGGGAAGACTGAGGCCCACGCCTGCTTTTCGGGTGCCGTTACGGCTCGGCGGTTGTCAGTCTGGACAGGCTCCGTCGCCCCGGAACAAAAGTACAAACGCGCCTGCATAGACTGTTGTCCGCCTCAGTTGAATATGAAACGCCGATGGACCTTCTGCGAAAGAAACTCCGGTCGCAGCCACCATTCCAGATGCAGAGATCGCCAGACCTTCGAGGAGGTTTCGGTCTCGCCCGCCGTGGTAGCTGCTGAAACAGAGATTCCTCAAGTCCGGAGTAAAAGCAGCGACAAAGCCATCTCCATTGCCTCCCCCGAATTGAGGTTGGGGCGCATTTCGTGTCGGCAGATCGGTGGATAGGGTGATTCCAGCTATCCATATGTTCCCGCGCCGATCCAGTTTGATGTCGCCGCCGTCATAGCCACTCTCATCGTCATTGGAACCTCCAAAATAAGTCGCACGAATGTCCCGAAGATGTCGGCCTCGAAACGAGGCGAGAAAGGCATCCCTTTTGCCGCCGTTCGCGTGCTGATACGCCCCCGACGTCCGGGGAAGGTCCATCGAGTCAGTGATACCGGCGACGACCGGATTTCCGCTCCTGTCGATTGCTATACCCCAGCCGCTGTCATCGCCATTCCCGCCAAAGAACGTCGAGAACGATATCTCCAAGGCAGGTAGCGTAAGCCTGGTCAGAAACAGATCACTCGGCCCAGCCAATGTCGGCTGCACGGGATCCTTTGTCGGGAAGTCCGCCGACCTTGTATATCCGACGGCGTAGATTCCCCGCTTCGTGTCCAGCGCAATTCCGGTGAGCTTCTCTTCCTGACCTCCGCCGAAGACCCGGCAAGTGTTTGCATTGTCAGCGGGTCGAAGCCTACACACGAACACATCCGCTTCGGCAGATTTCCTCAGCCTGCGTTGCGCCGGAAAGTCGCTGGACGACGTTACTCCGCCGAGATAGACGTTGCCACCGTCGTCCAAATCTAATCCGTTCCCCAAGTCGTCACTGCTGCCGCCGATCAGCGTGGCATAGGCGATTTGGCCGTCGGGCGCAAGCTTTACTAGAAACGCGTCGCTATCTCCGCCGCCGAACTTCGCTTGCAGTGCGTCTGCAGTGACAGGAAAGTCGCCTGACTTCGTCAGTCCAGTTGCATAAGCAAAGCCAGCCCTGTCGACTTCCACTCGGAGCGCTGCGTCAATTGAACTACCGCCAATTCGAGTCGCATAGATCAGCTTTCCCATCTGCGGATTGAACCGCAGAACATATCCGTCCATCTCGTCCGGAACCGCCTTAGCGCCTCTCACATCAATCTGTAGCCGATCCTCCGGCGAGTGGCAGGCGAGGTACAGGTCCCCTTCAGGGCCGAAGGCGACGTCGTCACAGTCAGCGATTTCCAGCCGATGAACGTGGGGAGCTGCAGTCTCGCTCTTGAGAGTCACCAGAATTCCCAAGCAGCCCACTAACAGGCGGAGTGCCGAAATCATGCGGTCAGTCTATCGAACAGTTCCGTGAGTCGCCAGCACCTTAATCCATATTCCTGACTGGTCGCCCATTCGGAAGCTAATCGTTGGGGGAGAGGGGTTCATGGAATCTGCTTTCAGCCCGCCGAACCCGTTTCATTGCCCAACAAATCCGCTGGCCTCTCGATACTTTCCGTTGCGCTCGAGATAGAATGTCCTATACTCGCTGTTGTCCCTATACTTAGCCATGGGCGTCATCGGCTCTGCGACCTTCACCGGCGTAGGCGTAGAATAGCCGAAATGCGTGATGCCCACAAAGGATTGTCTCAGCAGGAGGGCACACCATGAGAGGACGATTTTCCAGGATCGCGTTTGCTTTCTGGGCGGCGCTCGCGGCCGAGGCCCTCGGCCAGCAGCAGGGCGCCGCGCCCCCGACCCCGGCGCAACTGGCCGAGCGGCTGGTGCAGCTCAAATCCGGCCGGGAGCTTCCGTATCGCCTGGTTGCGAACTGGCCCACGCTGCCCAAGGGCTACAATCTGGGCGAGGGGACCGGGGTTGACGTCGACAGGCAAGGCAACGTCTGGGTGGCCAACCGCGGGGCCTGGCCCATCGTCGAGTTCGACAAGGCCGGCAAGATGCTCCAGGCCTGGAACCACGACACCGTCCGGGTCACGCCGGGCGTGGGTCTGGGCACGCATGGATTGAAGGTCGATCCGGAGGGGAACGTCTGGCTGGTCGACGTCGACGGGCACATCGTGTTCAAATACAGCCCCGAGGGGCGGCTCCTGATGACGCTCGGCAATCGCCAGGGTACCGCCGGCAACAACGACAGTCCGACCTCCTTCAACCGGCCGACCAATCTCTGGTTCCTGCCCAACGGCCACTTCTACGTCTCGGACGGCTACGTCAACTCGCGCGTGGTCGAGTTCACGCGCGACGGCGAGTACGTGCGGCACTGGGGGACGAAGGGAACCGGAGACGGCGAGTTCAACCTGGTGCATGACGTGACGGTCGACTCCCGGGGGCTCGTCTACGTCGCCGACCGGAGCAACTCGCGCGTGCAGGTCTTCGATTCAAGCGGCAAGTTCGTGGCCAAATGGACCGACATCGGACAGCCCTGGGGCCTCTACTACTTCGCCCGGGAAGACGCCATCTACATGTGCGACGGGCTGTACAACCGCATCGTGAAGCTCGACACGAAGGGGAACGTCCTAGGGGTGCTCGGCTCCTACGGCAAGGCGTCCGGGAGGCTCGATTTCGCCCACAGCATCGCCGTGGACGCCGAGGGGAGCATCTACGTCGCCGAGATCAAGAACTGGCGCGTCCAGAAGTGGGCCAGGGCGGCGACGACGAGCAGCCGCTGACGCCTGCTAAGCAAAAACAAACGGGCCGCTAAAAGGTGTCCAGGTCAGCGACCAGGTGACTGCTAAGAAGAACACTGACCAAACTTGAAGCGCCAGCCGGCGAGTCGTTAATAGCCCTCCGAAGTCAATCACGGCTTTGGCGGTCCAGGAGATCTCTGTGCTTGACTTCGTCTTTCATACCCGATTTGTTCGGCTTCAGCGAAATCTAGCTCCCAGCCTCCTTGGCACGCTTCGACCATTGCCAAAGACCACCCGTAATCTCAGCGGGCAAACGAAAGCCCAGTTGGCGAGCGAGCATGACAATCTGCCCGCGATGATGACCTTCATGCGCGACGAAATAGGTTAGGACGTGCCCGACGTCGAGGGGAAGGTTGCGCCAAGTATACGACGAGGAGGCTGGGATCGTGCCCCCTCGGTCACAACCGAGCGTAAGCAAACTGATGATGCCGCGGCTACTTTGGCCTAGTGCTGAAATCAGCTCCTTCGGTCCAACCTTGTGTCGATCGACGACTCGCGGCACCGCAATGCCGTGCTCCTTTCCTAGCATCTTGATCCACATACACCGCGCATTATGGATGTGGCCGGCGATCATCCGGACGGTTCGTCGAGGAGCCCCCGGCACGGTGGCTCCCCATAGCTCGCGGGGTAAGTGCTCGGCGAGGAAGACGGTGACGCGGTTGTTGGTTCTCCACGCGGCAAGCAGGGTATCTCGCTGGTCAAGTGCAGAGTGCATCACAACACTTCAAAGAATGATCAAGCTGACGCCGAACATATTAAGTATCTATCAAAACTGATTTCTCACCTCTGCTGGGCCTCTCGAGACTTTCCGTTGCGCCGAGATAGAATGTAAGCTGAGAAACTCGAACTGCGGATCATGGAGGCGTCGTATCCTGCCTCGAGGTTTGACCGTGTTCGCTCACACCAATCCGATCTATTTTCCGCGGAACGGGACTAAAGTCCGGAGCTGTCTTCAATCCGCTATCTGCAAAGATACCTTTAAGGGACCGTGCACTGGCCTGGACACGGGAGCTCGCTTTGCCGCGACGGCCGAAAAGCAAGAGGCGCTATGCCTGGCCGAGCAGGCGCGCCGCCTCTATGCTGGGCTAGAGAAATGATGAGCAACTCCCGCGGCAGGGTGTTTAGAGTGGTACACCTTGTGTTAATTTCCGGCGCGCGCTCCTCGTTCCCCATCACGCCGGTGACCACTTCCGCGTTCAACCAGAAGAGATTGCGTTTCCGGCCATCGCCTTCGCCCGGATGTTCACCCAGGTGTGCACGTGCGGGGAGCCCCGGAAGTACCAGACCATCGTCGGACTTTCGAGCTGCCAGACGTCCCAGACCCCGTCGCTGCCGATGTCCAGGTTCTTGTAGAAGGACATCGCGAGCGACTCGACGCCGCCGTTGGCCTTGATGTAGCGCATCGCCTCGTCGCGGTCTTTTTTCCGGAACGGCAGGAGCAGGTCCGCGAGCACCTTCTCGACGAGCCCACGCTGGTCGTGCGTCATGTCGGCCACGGGCAGGCCCACCTGTGCGCCGCGGCGCCGGAGTTCGACCGTCGCGGTCTTCTTCTCCTCGCGCGGATCGCCGAGCAGCGCCTTCTCCCGCTGACGACCGTCGAGGGCCTTGAAGACCTCGTTCGCGCGCAGGGCCTGGAACCAGTACACGTTGTCCGGGTGGTCCGGCGTCTCGTTGAAGCTCCGCGAGGCGTGGCCATAGAAGATTGGGCCGCCGAAGGCCGCGCCCTCGACCGAGTCGCCGTCGCACCGGGCCGTGCAGTGCCGGCCCGTGAGGACGAACTCGAACTTGCCGGCGCCGGGCTCGCCGAACACCGCGACCGAATAAGCGCCGAGCCCGCCGCCGTCTTCCTTCATGTGGTAGACGACTTTGTCGTAGAATTCCGGATTGTGCAGGCCGCGGAAGATCTCCTCGATCATTGCCTGCTGGTCCGGCGTGAAGGCCTTTCCGACCCGCGCCTCGGTGATCTGCCAGTTGGCGTCGACCTTCGACCGGAGCTCGTGGTCGAAGGCAAAACAGATCTTCGCGCGCTGCTCCGGCGTGAGGCTCTTGTAGAGCGTCGTGACCAGCGTCTCGGAGTCCCCTCTGAGCTTCGGGGCCGCAGTCACCGCCAGCGCGCCTGCGGTTGCCGCCGCGGCAGTTTTCAGGAACTGTCTCCGGTCGAGCGGACTACAATCCGGGCAAGAGGACATGCGTCACCTCCTTTGGTAAGGTGAATCGTTTATCGCACGGCGCACCCTTGGAGTCAAGCAGGCGGCGGCGACCTGCAGGTATCTGTTCGTGACGGCCTCCGTGAGGTAGTCCCTAGGTTCTTGGGCCAGCGAAATGGAGTCCGCCCAGAAGCGCTCCCAGACCGGTCAGGCCAGTGCTGAGGACGGGAATGACCGGTGTGTGAAGATTCGAAGCTGCAAGGGGGGCAGCGACTGCGAAGCCGATGAGGCCCCCAACCGCCGTGCGGCGCACTTGCTGAGGAGCGATCAGTCGAATGGCCGCCCCTGCTGCCCACGATCGAGCCCACTACGGCGCCAATGCCCGCCAACGCCCATGTCAGCAACACGAGCCATACTCGCTTCATCGTGCGTCTCTCCCAGTCAAGGACTCCAGCCGTATGCGTCTCACCCCAAGCAGCGGTCATCCAGATAGACATTGATCGACGATTAGCGGCAGTTTACTCTTGGGTCCCAAGTTTTCAATCGCTCTTGTTAAGGCCATGTTCCAGGGTATTCTCAACCGGCCCTGAAATGACAACCGCAGAGTTTTCCAATATTCTTGGCCGCAGTGAAAATTGCCTCACTCCAAAAGAAAGGTTACTATGCACCACCATACTCGTAGGGAATTTCTTTGGCAGACATGGGTCGGTTCGACATTGGTCTGCAGCATCGTCGAAGGCTGGCGAGACCTGCTGCGGGCACAGGACCCGCCGGCCCCGCGCTATGACCTGCTGGTGAAGGGCGGCCGTGTCATTGACCCATCTCAGGGGCTATCGGCCGAGCGCGACATCGCCATTTCCGGACACAACATCGCGCACGTAGCGTCCGCCATTCCGGAATCCGAAGCCCGGCAGGTTCTCAACGCGAGCGGTAAGATTGTCACGCCGGGATTAATCGACATTCACGTACATGTGTACGACGGCGTGGCGCCGCTCGGAATTCCCGCGGATCCGACCTGCGTCGCCAAGGGAGTTACGACGGTTGTCGATGCCGGTTCGGCCGGAGCCCACACCTTCCCCGGTTTTCGCAAGTATGTTATCAACGTCGTTGATACCCGAGTCTACGCGCTACTGAATATATCGGTCGTCGGTCAATCGACTCTCTCTACCGACAACCCATACGGCGAGTTGCTCGATCTGCGCTACGCCAATCCGAAATTGGCCATACGGACAATCGAAAATAACCGGGACGTTATCCTAGGTGTCAAGATCCGGTTGACGCGCAATATTGCGGGCGACCACGACCTTGCCGCGCTCAAACTGGCACGCGAGGCGGCCGATGCGGTGCAGTTGCCCCTCATGGTGCACATTGGCGGTTCGTACTCGCCTTTAAAGGACATTCTGGCCTTGCTCAAGAAAGGTGATGTGATTACACACAGTTTTCGTGGCGGCGACGGTGGCATCCTCGACGACAACGGGCGGATTCTACCGGAAGTACGCTCGGCAGTTGCCCGTGGTGTACGTCTGGACATCGGTCACGGCGCCGGCAGCTTTTCATTTGACACCGCAGAAAAGGCCCTCCGTCAAGATCTCCTGCCCGGCACGATTTCGAGCGATGTCCATCAGTTCAATATCAATGGGCCGGTATTCGATCTTGCGACAACTCTTTCAAAATTCCTGCACCTGGGATTGACGCTGGAGCAGGTGATCGAGCTCGCGCAGAAATAACTTCACATTTTGCTGCTGGCCCCCAGGCCCGCTGGCGAGGCGCGAGCGACGAGCTATACCCGGGGCGGTATGTGAGGAGCGAGCAACAAAGCCAGCGGGCCTGCGGGCCGCAGCCCGAAGGGGCTCGGCGGCGGGCGGGCATCTGCGTTGTTGCCGCTCCTCGACGATGTCCGACATCGCCTTCGTCGCGGCGCCTCGCATCTGCCCACCCGGCGCTCGCGCCAAAATGCGAATTTATTTCTGCGCGAGCCCTTAGAGTTCAAGTTTCTAGTGTTGTCAAGTCTGAGAATTCGTCCTCTCAGATACCCATAGTGTGTCTTTAGCTTTCGTGGTAGACCAAGTTTAGAGTTCATGCTTTAGCTTGCTCTTCCCAACTTGAGGATTAAACCTCACCATGACACACAACTTTTTTTGGGCGGCGGCGGCTTCACTGGTTGCCGCGGGGTTCTGGGTGGCTTCCCTGGGCGTTGCCCAAAACTCATCGGCGTCAGCGCCGGGCGATTCCGGCGAAGTTCTGTACGCAAAGAACTGCGCCGTGTGCCATGGCGCGGGAGCCAGGGGCGGAGATCGGGCTCCCGGTTTGGCAAATAGCCGCGGATTGCGAAGCCAATCAGAGGATCAGATCGCCGCTGTGATCCGCACTGGGATACCGGGTCGCATGCCGCCGTTTGAGTTGCCGGATTCCGAACTGAAGACACTCGCTGCCTGGGTTCGCTCTTTGAATATCTCGGCTTTTGACGCAAAGCCCGATGGCGATCCGTCCGCAGGTGAGCAGTTCTTCTTCGGCACCGGGCAGTGCGCCTCCTGCCACATGGTGGCCGGACGCGGTAAAGCCAACGGACCGGATCTCTCGGATACAGGCCGGAGTCTTACCCTCGGGGAGTTGCAGCACGCGTTGGACGATCCGGCGGGTGCGGCTAAGATTCGCTCATCGTCTGCGTGCCCGCCCTGGGCTTGGTGTCCGCAGAACAAGTGGGCGCTCGTGAATGTTCATCTGCGGAATGGGTCGACGCTGCGGGGCTTCGCGCGTAACCAGGGCAAGCACGATCTGCAGCTACAAACACTGGACGGCCGGCTGCACCTGCTGGAAGAGCGAGAATACGATCAGGTGTCTCGGGAAGAGACTTCGTTGATGCCGCCGCTCAAGGCTACCGCGGAAGAGCGCCGCGATTTGATCGCCTACTTGAGCCGGCTCGGCGGTGCGGCCGGCGGCCCGCTCACGTCCGAGCCGGATCCCATCTCTGCCGACGCAATCCAGCAGGTTCTCAATCCGAAACCGGGAGAGTGGCCGACCTACAACGGGATTCTCAGTGGCAACCGGCACAGCGGTCTCGAACAGATCAATGTGCAAAACGCAACCCGCCTTCAGCTTCAATGGAGTTACTCGTTGCCATCCTCCGAATTGCAGACCACGCCGGTGGTCAGTGACGGCGTGATGTACGTTTCCGCGCCGGACCAGGTGTGTGCCCTCGATTCGCGCGCCGGACGCGAGATCTGGTGCTACACGAGGCCATCCGATACCGCGAGCCCGAGTGGCGCCCAAGGGGTCGGGGCTGCCGGCGGGAGCCCCAACCGTGGTCTCGCGCTTCTCGGCGACCGCGTATTCCTCACCACCAGCGACGCTCATCTGGTCTGCTTGAACGGGCTTACTGGCGGCGTGATGTGGGACGTCAACATGCCCGACTCGCCGGGACGTTATAGCGGACGGGTGGCTCCGCTGGTGGTTGGGGATATCGTCGTCGCGGGTCACGAGGGCGGCGACGGACCGCTCAGGGGTTTTCTCGCTGCCTACAAAGCTACGACCGGGCAATTGGTTTGGCGCTTTTGGACGATTCCCCGGCCGGGCGAGCCTGCTTCGGAGACCTGGCGCGGCAAAGCTCTCGAAACCGGAGGCGGAGCCACCTGGCTGACCGGCTCGTATGATTCGGAAACGGGATCACTGT
>QHZE01000451.1 GCA_003225335.1 Acidobacteriota bacterium | reverse complement strand
CCCGATTAAGTGGTCCAGAGCCACCCGTCCTACCGTTAGACGATCTCCCACCGGCGCAACGTCAGATATGTTAGAGAACCTACCCTCGGAATTCAAGGCTCAAGCGGTCACGTCCTCTTGGCAAGAAACTAATGCTTCATAGTATGGAGACACGGAGCACACGGTGCAGCCTAGCCGCAACCAAAAGCTATTTCACCACAGAGACGCGCGGTGCGTCCCTGGGAGAGCACGCTTCCAGCGTGCTCTGACCGTCTGACGCCCAGTCCCGCTGCGCGGCACGCTCCCAGGAGAACGCACAAAGAATCCTTTGCAAAAAGCAAAAGGATTTTCGGGTTAGTAGTACGAAGACGCACGGAGAACCCTGATGCCTCTGGTGAAATCTCCGTGCCCGTGTCTCCGTGGTGGTTCGGAGTTCAGGCTTCAGCCTGCCAAGACAGCAGAGCTTCCCAGTTTCGGGCTAATCTAATGGAACCAATTCAACGGAAGAGGGTCCAATCCTCCCGGGGGAACTGCAACTTTGATGAACACGCGCCATCAGTAGGAATGCGGTCCGAAGACGCTGCTTGCCCCGCGACTGGCGCTAGCACGATACAAGTTACCCGGAAAGAAGGGCCGTCAGGGGAAACCGGGCAAATTTTGTTGATTTTGAACTATGTCCTTCCATAGAATCGAGACAGCTCTCTGAAAAAAGGGGGAACTGCCCATCATGAATCGCATCAATAAGAAGAGGCTTCTGTGCGCTCTGCTGACGGGGGCCTTGGCGTTACCCGCAGTCGCCTGGGCCCAAGGTCAGGCCCGGCCCAAACCAAAGGCCCCTGCGAAAGTTGAGGAGCCTCAGGAAGAATACACCGAAGAGGAGTATGACGCTTACGAAAAGGCGAAGGGGGAGACCGACATCGACAAGCGGCAGACTGCCTTGATCGCCTTTCTGGAAAAATACCCGCAGTCGAAGCTGAAGCCCTACATCGTGTCCGAGTACCAGATTCTCTTTTTTGAGTATCAGAAGAAGAAGGATTTCGAGAAGCTTGCAGCAGCTGCAGAGCGGTGGCTCAAATTCGCACCAAATGACCTCACTGCTATTGCCTTTATTGCCGATGCGGCAGAAAAGCTCGGCCAGGAGAGGAAGTTTATCGAATACGCGCAAAAAATCTACGCGCAAAAGCCGACTGGCGACATGGCCCTGATGCTTGCGCAGAGCTGCAGGAAACTGGGGGAGGAGGCGAAATACCTGGAGTGGGTCGAGAAGACGCTGTCTGACCCCAAATATGCGGATCGGCTTGATCTGCGCCTGGCGCGCATGGAGCTCGTGGACAAGTGCACCAAGGAAAAGAACTTTGCCAAAGCCGCCGAGCATGCCCAGCTAGTTCTAAAGGCGCTGGAAACGACAAAAAAACCTGACACCACCTCGGAAGGGGACTGGCGCAAGACGACTACAGGAATTAAGCGCGCTTGCCATTACATCATAGGCGTCAACCTCTACGACAAGGATAAGTTCAGCGAAGCCATCCAGTCACTGGAGCGCAGCCTCGCCGTCGATCCCAAGTTCGATTGGGCGCACTACTACATCGGCCTCTCATTGTGGAGGCTTAAGAAAGTGGAAAACAACGAGGCGCCCCTCGCCTTTGCCAAAGCTGTTCTCCTCAAGGGCGAAGCCGCTCCGCAGGCCAAGGAACACCTCGAGAAGATATACAAGGCGCTCCATAACGACAACCTGACCGGAATCGAGAAGCTTTATAGTACGGCTGAGAAAGAGTTGAACTCGCAGCGAAGCGCTCAAAAATCCAACTAAAATTTCTTACCCGGAGGGTGGTTCGGAGTTCAGGCTTTAGCCTGCTCCGATTCCGTGCAGCCTGAAGGCTGGACTCCATGCCTGCACAAAGGAGCTCGCGAGCTCGTGGTTCGGAGTTAGGGCTTTAGCCTGCTCCGACTTAGTGCAGCCTGAAGGCTGAACTCCATGCCTGCACACAGGAGCTCGCGAGCTCGTGGTTCGGAGTTCAGGCTTTAGCCAGCTCCGATTCCGTGCAGCCTGAAGGCTGAACTCCATGCCTGCACACAGGAGCTCGCGAGCTCGTGGTTCGGAGTTCAGGCTTTAGCCTGCTCCGACTCCGTGCAGCCTGAAGGCTGAACTCCATACTTTTTATCGCGGAAGTTGCCGGTGCTGGTAGCGGCGGGCGACGTCCAGACGGGAGATGGCGCGCAGGGCGGCGAGTTGCCCCCGGACGAAATCGGTGTTCGGATCTTTGGAAGTCAGGCGAGACTGCGCCCGCTGCCTGGCCTGCTCCGCCCGCTTGATATCGATTTCCGATGCGTTCTCCGCCCTCTGGGCCAGAATGATCACGCGTTCCGGGAGCACTTCCACAAAGCCCCAGGAACAAAAAAGGTATTCCCTGTGGTCGCCGATCTTGTAGCTTATCTCGCCGATCCCCAGTTCTCCGAGAAGCGGCGCGTGGCCCGGAAGTATCCCCAGATAACCCACCGTGGAAGGAACCGTGACTTCATCTACCGGCCCGCTAAAGACCTGCTTTTCCGGCGTGGCAATTTCGAGATGAATATGTTCCGGTAGCGCCATATTAAAAGAGGGGTCTGACCCTTAAGCGGCGGCGAGCTGTTTGGCTTTCTCGATGACCTCCTGGATGCCGCCGACCATGTAGAAAGCCTGCTCGGGAATGTGGTCGTATTTCCCTTCGCAGATGCCCCTGAAACTCTCGATGCTCTCGCCGATGGACACGTACTTCCCTGGAATCCCCGTGAACTGCTCGGCAACGAAGAAGGGCTGTGAGAGGAACTTTTGAATCTTCCGCGCCCGGGTTACGATCAACTTGTCTTCTTCGCCCAACTCGTCGATTCCCAGTATGGCGATGATGTCCTGAAGGTCTTTATATCTTTGCAGTATGCGCTTGACCTGGCGGGCGACCGTGTAGTGTTCCTGGCCGAGAATCCGGGGATCGAGAATGCGCGAGCCCGAAGCCAGGGGATCCACCGCGGGATAAATCCCGAGCTCCGCGATGCGGCGCTCGAGGTTCGTGGTGGCGTCCAGGTGCGAGAAAGTGGTCGCGGGAGCGGGGTCGGTGTAGTCGTCCGCGGGAACGTAAATCGCCTGGATCGAGGTGATCGAACCGTTCTTGGTTGAAGTGATCCTTTCCTGCAGCTCTCCCATTTCCGTCGCCAGGTTCGGCTGGTACCCCACCGCCGAAGGCATCCGGCCCAGAAGGGCCGAGACCTCGGAGCCGGCCTGGGTGAAGCGGAAGATATTATCCACGAACAGCAGCACATCCTGCCCCTCTTCATCGCGGAAATACTCCGCCACCGTCACACCCGTCAAACCCACGCGCAGCCGGGCGCCGGGCGGTTCCGTCATCTGCCCGTAAATCAATGCGGCCTTGTCGATGACGCCCGATTCCTTCATTTCGATCCAGAGATCGTTCCCTTCGCGCGTCCTTTCTCCCACTCCCGCAAAAACGGAAAAACCCCCGTGGTGCGTGGCAATGCGTCGGATCAGCTCCATGATGATCACCGTTTTTCCGACTCCGGCCCCGCCAAAGAGCCCGATCTTGCCGCCGCGCAGGTAGGGCTCCAGAAGGTCGATGACCTTGATTCCGGTCTCGAGCATCTTCAACTCGGTGCTCTGCTCCTCGAGACTCGGGGCCGGGCGATGGATGGGATAGGATTTGGCGGCTCCGACGGGTCCCATCTTGTCCACGGGCTCTCCGATGACGTTCAGAACGCGCCCCAACGTTTCGCGCCCTACCGGAACCATAATAGGCCCGCCCGTATCCAGGGCCTGCATTCCCCGGACCATTCCCTCGGTAGGCTGCATGCTCACGCAACGCACGCGGTTTTCGCCGAGATGCTGCTGCACTTCGGTTACGACGCGAATGTGCCCGACCGGCGTGTCTCCTTCGATAATGACACTGTTGTAGATGGCGGGGAGATGCTTCTCCTGGAATTCGCAATCCACGACGGGACCGATGATCTGAACGATCTTCCCGACATTAGTCATACGTTTTGACTCCTGAGCTTAACCCAATTGACGATTGTCGATTGACGATTTAACTCCGATCGTCAATCGTTACGTGGAGGAGGCGCCGCTCACGATTTCTATCAACTCCCTGGTGATGCCCGCCTGCCGCACCTTGTTCGCAAAGAGGGTGAGATTTTCGATCATCTCCGTGGCATTTCTGGTGGCCGCATCCATGGCTGTCATGCGCGCCCCGTGTTCCGCGGCGGCGGCTTCCAGGAGCGCGCGAAATATCTGGGTTTCCACGTGCCTCGGGAGAAGATTGTTGAAGATCCGCTCAGGAGGCTCATCGTACAAGTAGT
Source organism: Acidobacteriota bacterium (assembly GCA_003225335.1). Classification (GTDB taxonomy): domain Bacteria; phylum Acidobacteriota; class UBA6911; order UBA6911; family UBA6911; genus Gp18-AA60. The sequence continues at coordinate 86,811 of QHZE01000451.1, read as the reverse complement.
CGATGCGATCGGCGGCCCCCAGGTCCTTCAGGCGCTGGATGGGAAGCAGAGGCTCGACCACGACACGCTGCTGCACGACGGACTTGAACTCGTTGTAGACCAGCAACACCTGATCCTTCTTCTCCTTTTCGAACTCCTGGATAATGTCGGCGGCGATTGCCGCGGCGTCGGCGAAGCTCAGGGTGCTGAGCACGCTGATGGCCTCGTGCCGCACCGAGAATGCCCGGCGGCGGAAGAAGTCCCGGGCCCGCTTCCCCAGTATGTTTAGCTCGACAGACTTGTCGCTGTGCCCGGCCAGAAACCCTATGGCCTCTTTCAGGATGTTGGTGTTGTAGGCTCCGCACAGGCCTTTGTCCGCTGTAATAACCACGAGCTCGATCTTCTGGTCGCCGCGCTGCGCCAGAAGCGGGTGCGCATGTTCGGGTACGCGCGTTGCCAGGCTGTTCAGGACCGAGAGCATTTGCCGCGCGTAAGGGCGCGCCGCAACCACGCGTTCTTGCGCGCGCCGCAGACGCGCCGCCGACACAAATTTCATGGCGCGCGTGATCTGCTGGATGTTTTTCGCGCTGCGTATGCGGCGCCGGATGTCTCGCAGATTGGGCACAGGGGTGGTCGTCCGCTACTTCGCCAGGGCCTTCTCCGCCCGGTACTTTTCCTTGTACTCTTTCAGGGCGGCGCCCAGCTCGGCACGGATCTCGTCAGTCAAGACCTTTTCGTTCGTAATCCTTTGCACCAGGGAGCTCCTGGACGAATCCATAAACTGATACAGTCCCTGTTCGAAGGCGCGAATCTCCGCCACCTCCAGATCGTCCGTAAAACCCTGCGTGCCCGCAAAGATGATGAGGACCTGGCGCACCACGTTCAGCGGCTGGTACTGGCCCTGTTTCAGGATTTCGGTCAGCCTTTCGCCACGCGCCAGCTGAGCGAGCGTGGCCTTGTCGAGGTCGGAACCGAACTGTGCGAAAGCCGCCAGCTCGCGGTACTGCGCCAGCTCGAGGCGCAGGGTCCCCGCCACCTGGCGCATCGCCTTGATCTGCGCATTGCCTCCCACCCGGCTCACGGAATTTCCTACGTGGATCGCGGGACGGATGCCGGCATGAAACAGGTCCGACTCGAGAAAGATCTGGCCGTCGGTGATGGAGATCACGTTTGTCGGAATGTAGGCAGAAATATCGCCGGCCTGCGTTTCGATGATGGGCAGCGCTGTAAGGGAGCCGCCGCCGTTCTCGGCGCTCAGCTTCGCGCCGCGCTCCAGCAGCCGGGAATGCAGGTAGAAGACATCTCCGGGAAAGGCCTCCCGCCCCGGGGGACGCCGCAGAAGCAACGAAATCTCTCTGTAAGCCGCCGCATGCTTCGACAGATCATCATAAATCACGAGCGAATGTTGACCATGGTCCCGGAAATACTCACCCATGGCGCAACCGCAGTAGGGGGCGATGTACTGCATGGTGGCGGGATCGGAGGCCGAGGCCGAGACTACGATCGTGCGGTCCAGAGCGTCGTAATCAGACAGCGTCTTCACCACCTGCGCAACCGTGGAGCGCTTCTGTCCGATCGCAACGTAAATGGAAATAACGTCGGTGTTCTTCTGATTGATAATCGTGTCAATGACGATTGCCGTCTTTCCCGTCTGACGGTCTCCAATGATCAGCTCCCGCTGCCCTCGACCGATGGGAATCATGGCGTCAATGGACTTGAGACCCGTCTGCAGTGATTCCTTCACCGGCTGCCGGTCGATTACTCCCGGAGCGAGACGTTCCAGCGGCGAGAACTCCGTGGTCGTGATAGGACCGCGATCGTCGAGGGGCTCTCCGAGGGCATTGACCACGCGCCCCACCAGAGCCTCTCCCACGGGGACCGACATGATTCGTTTCGTACGCTGTACGGTATCTCCCTCGCCTATCCGGGTGTACTCACCGAACAGCACCGCACCGACGTTGTCTTCCTCCAGGTTCAGGGCGATCCCTTTGACGCCGTGCGGGAAGTCCAGGAGCTCGCCTGCCATGGCGTTGTCGAGCCCGTGGATTCGAGCGATACCATCACCGACGGAGATTACCGTGCCGATCTCGCTTTCCAGGACTCCGGCGCGATAGTCCTTGATTTGTTCCCGAAGAATCTTGCTGATCTCGTCGGCCTTGATCTGCATTCCTATGTCCTTCCTGCGAGCTGCTGCTGCATCTCCGCCAACTGCCGCCGGATGGAACCGTCGTAGACGGTGCTTCCGATCTGCACTATCAGCCCGCCCAGCAGCTTCGGGTCCGACCGCACGTTGAGGATGACGGTTCGTCCGGTAGCCCCGGACAGGGAGCCGCGGAGGGCGGAAAGCTCCTTCTCTGACAGCGGTTGCGCGGAGGCGACTTCAGCGGAAATTATGCCTTTGCGGATGTTGACGGATTTCAAATAATAATCAAAGATCTCTTCAAAGTAGCGAATGCGGTTACGCTGCAAGATCACACGCAGAAAATTGGCCGTGGTCGAGCTCACAGGATACCGGGCCATGATTTGGTCCAGAAGTCTTCGCTTGGTCTCCAGGGGGACGGCAGGGCTGTGCAGAACAGGGAGCAGGTCGGGCACCTGAAAGATCTCTCTGTACGTCTTCAGCTCTTCGGTGACGCGAGGTTCCTCCTGCTGCTCCATGACCACGTCGACGAGCGCGCGGGCGTAGCGGGCAAAGACAGCCGTGGGAGTCATCCCTTCCCTCCCAGCCGCGTCACAAAGCGCGCAAAAATGCGCCCGCGATCTTCGTCCGTGATCTCCGCGCGAATGTTCTCTTCAGCCAGGCGGATGGACAGCTCCGCCACGTAGGCCTTCAGCTCCATCTGGGCGGCGCGGGTCATCCCCCCGATCTCGCGCCGGGCCCTTTCGACGATCTTTTCCGCATCACGCTCTGCTTCCGCAACGAGGCGGCGATACTCTTCCTGCGCTTCCCTTTCCGCGGTTTCCTTCAACGCTCGAAGCTCGTTATCCAGCCTGCTCATCCGAGACTGGATCTCCGCCAGTTTGGCTTCTGCTTCCCGCCGAACTTTCTGGGCCTCCGAAAGCTGCTCCTGAATCGATTGCGTTCGCGAAACAAGGAAACTGGCCAGGGGCTTGCGCGCGACCCACATTAAGATACCCACCACGACAGCAAGATTGAAGAACCGGCCCAGCGTCAGGAACACACCCCACTTTTGTTGTCCGGCTTCCGCCCCCCACACGACCTCGGGGACCAGCAGAAAGAGAAACACCTGAAGTGCGAGCATCAACAGATATCGGCCCTTCAATGACAAATGAGAAATGGCCAATGACAAATGACAAATTGCCCTGGCAAGGAGACACGAAAATTTGTTATTGGTCATTGGTTATTTCTCATTTGTCATCGCTCACGGGACGTCACGGACCTTCACGGCGTAGCGGCAGACTTTCGCGATTCTTTGCGTCTTCGCGTCCTGGCGGCCGCCCCCAAACCACCACTGCGTTCTCAGGCTGCTCTCTGCAGCAGCGCTGACGCAATCACACGAGCCATCTCCCTGGCCTCGCGGCTTAATTGCTCCCTGGCCTGCTGGACCTGCGCCTGCAGTGACGCGCGTGACTGCTGCACTAACTGTTCGGCCGACTTACGCGCGTCCTCCAGGACCACACCCCGTTTCTGCAACGCTTCCGAGCGAACCTGTTCCTGCCGCCGGTAGCTTTCCATGCGGGCATTCTTGATGGCTGTCTCGTATTGGTTCACTAGTTCCGCGTAACGATTGAGGTTCTTTCCCGCCTGCGTCGCGAGACCGGTGGTCCTGCTCTCCCTCTCGGCCTGGACGCGCAACAAGGGCCGGAACAGAAGGCGGTTCAGCACAAAGACCAGCGCAAGAAAAACGAGAATCGCCGCGATGATGGAACGGTCCAGGGTGATCAGGGCTGCCTCCTGTTTTGTCTAGAATGTGCTATTTTCACGGGTTCGACGGATTAACATCGAGCGGCAGAGCCGCACCAAAAACCTGGCGATTCTTTGCGCCTTCGCGCCTTCGTGGTAAAAGGCTGAGTACCAATCCACCACGAAGACGCGAGGAATCACGAAAATCCTTTCCAGTTAACGGTCTGGTCAACTGGACATAGGACGGCAAACCTATCATGGCGGTACCACCCCGTCAAGGAGTTTCACCCTGCCCTCCCGGATGATATATTGCCTGAATGCTCAAGCAATTAACCCCATTTCTCCTCACCGGATTTCTGCAGGAATTACTCTGGATTTCAAGCTACTACGTGGGACCGTTTCGAGACAATACAGGCCCCTTCCTTGCCCTGATGCTCGGGGCTTTCGGGCTCTGCGCGTGGAGCTATTTTCGACTTCCCTTGCGGCATCAGCCGGCCGTTTTGACTGTCCTGGGATTTGCCCTTCTCTTCCGTTTGACGGTGCTGCCGGCTCCTCCCCATCAGAGCGAAGATGCATATAGATACATCTGGGACGCCAGAATTGCAGCGGCGGGAATCGACCCATTCCGTTATCCCCCCGAAGCGCCCCAACTGGAGCGGTTCAGGGATGCAGTTGTCTTTCCCAAGCTCAATTCAAAACCGTACAGGACCGTCTATCCTCCGTTCTCGCAGATTCTGTTCCGGATTTCTCACGCATTGTTTGGCGAAAGCGTCGTGGGAATGAAATCCATCTTCAGCCTGTTTGAATTCTCCACGTTGCTTCTGGCGTGGAGGCTGCTCGAAGCGTACGGGGAGCGGTTGGAACCTCTGTTCCTCGTGGCCTGGAATCCCTTCTTTATCTTCGAATTCTCGCATTCGGGTCATTCGGAGAGCGCGATGATGTTCCTTATCCTGCTCTCAGTGTATCTCTTGCTCCATTCAAAGAAGGCCTGGGCCATGGTTTCCTATGCCGGAGCCGTACTTGTGAAACTGCATCCGGCCATGTTGCTCCCGCTTTACTTCCGGCGCCTGGGATGGAAACCGGCTCTCGCAGGCATTGCGGCCGGTTCCGTGCTTCTTTCCGCCTTCTTCACCCCTTCGACTTTGCTGCAGTATGTGAACTCCCTGAGGCTGTACTACAAGCTTTTTGAGTTCAACGCCGGCGTTCATTACGTCCTTCGAATGATCGGGCGTGACCTCTATCAGGAATCTTGGGATCAGCTCACCGGCCCGTATCTGGGAGCAGGGCTCGTTCTCGTTTGCGTCCTCATCTGGTGGAGGTTTCCGCTCCGAAGCGAGAAAGATCTCCTGCATGCAGGCTTCTGGATCATGACTGCCGACGTTTGCCTTTCCACCACGGTGCACCCCTGGTATCTCGCCTGGGCCGCCCTGGCTCTCCCCTTTTTTCCATACGCCTTCATGGCTTACTGGACCGGCGCCTCCTTCCTGTCCTACGTGGCCTACGCCTACCGGCCGGTGTACGAACCGACGTGGGTTTTGCTGGTAGAATATCTTCCGATGTACGCCCTGATGGCCTGGGAAATCATCCGGCGTAAACCTCTCCTCAGATGAAGATTGACAATGGACGAAGGGTCAATGGCGAATGACCAACGATCAACGACCACGGGGCGGCCCAGCCGCAACCCAAAAATCTCACCGCAGAGACGCGGAGTACGCAGAGAGAGACTTGGCAAATAAATGACAAATGACCAATGACCAGTGAAAAATGACAAATGGCAGTTCGTTGTGCGACTTCTGATTTCTATTTGTCATTGTTCATTTGTCATTTGTCATTGGTCATTTGACGGAAAATCCTTGCCAGGCCGCGAAGAATTTCGCCCCGAACTTCGTGTGTATGGCCGAGTTCAAAACGTCAATGACCTGGAGGCGGGTGCGAAAGTTTGAAGTGAAGCAGATCAAAGAAAGGTTCAAGGCGAAGTCGCCGAAGGACTTGAATGCCGCCGTCGGGGCCGGCGCCGCGAGGACCTGAGGATGTTCACGGGCGGCTTCCAACATCAGTTGCTTTGCCTTTTCCGTATCGCTGCCGTAGGCCACACCAACATCAATAACGATGATTGCGCGATCATCGGGGAAGGAAAAATTAGTCATCATGGCCTTCACCAGCAGAGCGTTAGGTATGATCAGGAGATTCCCTTCCTGACTGAGGACGCGAGTGCTGCGGATGCCGATGTCCTGGACGTCCCCGACTTCGCCCGTGGAAAGTTTGATCCTGTCTCCAACTCTGAAGGGGCGATCCAGGAGTATGGTTAATCCTCCGAACATATTGGCCAGGGTATCCTGGAGCGCGAGGCCGATCGCGAGGGTGCCCACTCCCAGCGTGACGAGAATCGATTTTATATCGATCCGGAAATGATCCAGGACCACTATCAGGCCGACCGCCAGAATCGCCAACTTGACGGCCTTGTCGGCCATAGGAAGCAGTTCTCCGGCGAGCGCCTCCCCTTGCCTCTCGCGCGCTAGCTTGTCGCCGTACCACCGCAGAGTGGCTACCGAGATCTTTATCAGAGTGTGGACGACCAGGATGACGGTGATGACAAAAATCACGTCGTCCAGGACAGAGAGAAAGGGAAAGCTATAGCGATGGAGCGCCAGGTACACCCCCATGAGGAAGAGAATCAGGGAGCCCGGTCTTCGTATCGCATCGAAGAAGTAGTCGTCGTGCGTGGTCGCCGTTCGTAGCGCCCAGCGCTGCTTCGCTCTGTCCACGAGGAACGCAAAGATGCGCGCGGCTGCCCAGCCTCCCAGAATGATGGCTGTAGTGGCAAAGATTTCTGTCCAGTACCCGCGCTCCAGCATGTATCGGATCCACCCCGGCATGCGCTTCTCCATCGTTCGATCAGGACTCCCTGCTCTTCATGATCAGGTCGAGAAACTCCATGCGGGTCTCCTGGCGGCTGCGAAAGTTGCCGAGCATGGCGCTGGTGACAGCGCGTGAATTTTGCTTTTCCACTCCACGCATGATCATGCACATGTGCTGGGCTTCGATGACCACGCCGACGCCAAAGGGTGTGATCTTCGTGTTTATGGTTTCTGCTATCTGGTACGTGAGGCGTTCCTGAACCTGCAAGCGCCGGCTGAAGACCTCCACCAGCCGGGGGATCTTGCTCAGGCCGATGACCTTTTTGTTAGGGATGTACGCGACGTGGCACTTGCCGAAGAACGGAAGAAGATGATGCTCGCACAGGCTAAAAAAATCGATGTCCGAACTTGTCGACGCGCATGGGAGTTCCTTTGAGACCCTGTCGGTCAGGGTCTTCCCCAATCTCGATCAGAATCTCGCGCACCAGATTTTTCATTAACGACTCCCATCGCCCTGGCACCGGGCCACAAAATGGTCGAAGATGCTTCTCGAGAAGGCATCGTAGCTGTAACACTTCTCGGGATGCCACTGAACCGCGAGAATGAAATGATCCCGAAAGTTACCCGAAACGGCTTCGATGACACCGTCAGGCGCTTTCGCGATCGGCTCCAATCCCGATCCGATCCGGTTGACCGCCTGATGATGCGTGCTGTTGACCATGGACCGAGTTCCGCCGGCGAGCTTCCCAAGGACCGAGCTCGGAGCTATCTCCACTTCGTGTGAAGGACGGCCTTCAGAGGCCGCATTGTCGTGGAGAATATTCGTCTGAATCGAGGTGGCGATATCCTGAATCAGCGATCCTCCGAGGAAGACGTTCAGGGATTGCATGCCGAAGCAAATTCCCAAAAGAGGCTTCTTGTGCTTGAAAACCACGTCCAGGAGAACAAAATCGGTTTCATCCCGGAGAGGCTGGATCGGCCCGCAACCAGACTCACGTGCGACCCCGTAACGCTGAGGATTGACGTCACTGCTGCTACCTGTCAGAAGAACCCCATCCAGACGTTTCGCAATCTCCCGAATCGCTTGAGGATTCTCCAACAAAGGGACAATCACCGGGATGCCTCCGGCGGCTTGAATAGCATCCATGTACTGCCGGCTGAGATACTGGATGTCTGTACCCGGGTCCATACGGCACGGCATGCCTATAATCGGGGAGGATTCCGTCATGGGTTTCATCTCGGGGTTAACTCATAGAAATACTTAAACTTTTGTCACGCCAGCCGGCAGTTAAGAGAGCAGATATATTAGCCCCTGAACCCACCGTTGTCAAAGTGTACCGCGACTTCCCTTCGCGCATTTAGCGCCTTTGCGGTGAAACTGAGCCCGAACTAACCGCGAAGACGCGAAGGGCTCGCGCGGAAGAGCAATGATGGAATCGCGGCAAATAGATATGAAGTCCTTCGCGTTTTCTTCGCGCGTTCGCGCCCCTTCGCGGTGAAAGTCCAGCCTGCCATTCAACGAAACCCCGAAGAACGCGAAGACCAGGCATACAAGGCATACAGAAAGCGTATTTACAGGACTCTGGCGACCGACTAGAATATCCGGCGGTATGGTGGTGGCAAGAAGGGACGAAAGGGCCGTCCGGCGGGCCGGGAAGGCTTTCCTGGATGCTTTCCGAGCGATGCTCGCCAACGAGGCTCCGGGGGCCGCGGCGGCCATCTCCTATTTCAGTTTGCTCACACTGTTTCCGGCGATCCTTGTACTCATTGCGGCGGCCGATGCCTTTCTGGGATCGATTGACCTGAGGGACCGCGTCCTCCAGAGCATTCTGTCCCTGTTTCCGGGTTCCAGATCTTTTATCCGGTCGAATCTTGACGAGATCACCGCTCCGTCTCCTCATATCGTCGTCTCGTGCATGGTGATTGTGGTCTGGTCTTCAACCTGGGTCTTTGTGTTTGTAGAGAACGCCCTGAACCGAGCCTGGGGAGTTCCCAAACGGCGTACCTTCTGGCAGAGCCGCTTCAGAAGTTTCGCACTGCTGTCTCTGAGCGGGATTCTGCTCCTGACCTCCGCGGGCATAACCGGTACCGTGAGCGCTTTTCGATCTGCAGCTGACAGGAGGATTCCGGAGTTCGCGCAGGACCAGATCATTGACCGGCTCTGGTCCTGGCTTCTGGTCGGCGCCGGATTCCTGATTGCCATTCTGGTATTCTTGATGGTTTACAAGCTGATGCCCGACCGCAAGGTGCTTTGGGTCGAGGCGCTGTCTGGGGCCATCGCATCCGCCGTTCTGTGGGAAATCGCCAGCTATGTCTTCGTAAAGCTCGTTCCTCTGTTCAACTATCAGCGGGTTTACGGCAGGATGGGCGCGATAGTTGCGCTCCTGACCTGGGTTTACACCTCCAGCACCATTATGCTCTTCGGCGCCACCTTCTCCGCGCAGCTTCACCAACCCGACTGCGATCAAGAGACCCTCTCTCCCGGGTTTGGCAAACCATCGACCACGGACAAGAGAGTCCACGTCTTTTCCCCCAGGTGACTGCGATTCGGACAGTAGCGGTTTTACTCGAAAGTTCTTGTCAGGTCCGGTGCGTAGGGGCTACATACTTTCGGACCGAATCGGGCGTTTAATCTGTCCCTGCCGCCGCCAGGAATTGCTGTTCCAATTTGTGTGAAGCTCACCGACTTCGAATTTTCGCTGCCTGCAGAACTCATAGCCCAGCGTCCGCTCCCCCGCCGCGACGAATCGCGCATGATGGTCGTCCGGAGGGAGAGCCGCCAGTGGGCGCATCGCTTCTTCCGCGAATTGCCAGAAATACTGTCCCCTGAACACTTTCTGGTTCTGAATAACACCCGCGTATTCCCGGCCCGGCTTTGGGGACACCGTCCAGGCAAGCGGGAGCGAATAGAAATCCTTCTCGTCCGGGAGCGCTCCCCCGGCCAGTGGGCCGCCCTCCTGAAGCCGGCTCACAAGGCCCCCGCAGGCCAGCTCCTGGAAGTCTCCGATGTCAAAGCTCAAGTCATACAGGTTTTGGAATCCGGGCAGCGGGTTCTTCAGTTTGACTCTCCTGAGCCGCTCCTTGCGGATCTGGACCGAATTGGGGAGCCGCCGCTGCCTCCCTACGTTCATCGTGCCAGGGGCGATTCCCTGGAAGCGGACCGGGAGCGATACCAGACAGTTTATGCCCGGCACAAAGGATCCATTGCAGCGCCAACGGCGGGGCTGCATTTCACACGCGAGATTCTCTCGCGGCTTGAGGAAGGAGGTATCCGTCGATGTGAGATCCTGCTTCACGTAGGTTATGGGACATTCCAGCCGGTTCGGAGCGTGGAAATCGAAAACCATGCCCTGGAACCAGAGTACTATGAAGTGCCGGAGGACGCCGCCTCTTTCATCAATAAATGGAAACAATCAGGAAAACAGCTCGTGGCGGTAGGAACTACCACCACAAGGGCCCTGGAATACCAGGTCCGCAAATCCCCGTACGGGATTTCCGCTGGAAGTGGATGGTGCGACCTTTTCATATACCCGGGCTTCAGGTTCCAGGTCATCGACGGCCTCCTTACCAACTTTCACCTTCCCGCATCCACGCTTCTGATGCTCGTGTGCGCTCTTGCCGGCCGCAAATTTGTCCTGGAATGTTATCGTGAGGCAGTGGCCCGACGATATAGATTCTTCAGTTACGGGGACTGTATGCTGATCCTTTGACGACCAACAGCGATTCCTTAGCGCCCTTAGCGGCTTCGCGGTAAGACGGAGCCGAATGAAACCGCAAAGACGCGAAGACCGCAAAAGGTCCGCCAAGAATTGAACATGACTCCCTCAGGCGGCGAATTGGCCCACAACCTGTTGATAATACAGGCAATGGGAAAGCCTTATGTACGTGAGGCCGGCGCGTTTGGCAAGCTCCGCCCCGGAAACCGGAAATTCAGAAGATATGAAATGATTTAGCCGTGGCGGCGTAGTTTAGTCCAAAGGCGGCAGATTGCTCATTAGGGAGAAAAGCGATGGATTGTTCAGAGATCAGGCAATGGATTTTTCGGAGTCTCGAGGGCGAGCTTTCTCCGGGCGAAGAAGAACGGTTGACCGCGCATCTGCGTGAGTGTCCGGCTTGTGATTGGGAAATGAAGTTGTTGTCGTTGCCCCGCCGGTTGGCCCGAGCAGTTCCAGCGTTTGAACCCTCTCCTTACTTCTATCAGAGGCTTCGAGCTCAGCTCGGGAGTGTGGAAGAGAGCATCACGATTTGGCAGATTCTGATCGCCCTTTCGCGCCAGCTTGTTCCTGCGCTGGCGGTAATCACGTTGGCTCTCCTCTCCATTTTCTCCTATCAACAGCTTAGGAGCTCCACGGCGGATGTGTACCAGGCGTACGATCGGATTTTCATTCCTGGAGACCAGCCTCGCCTCGCGGTAATAGCCGACCAGGGGGAGATCACCGACGAGAGTGTGCTCAGGGCCATCGCCGAAGAGGAACCGGTTGGCGAGCAAGGGAAAGAAACCGGCTCCTCGAGGAAGTGAGCATCTCCCGCTGATGGCAGGAGCAGGCGTATGAGATCGAAGACAAGCGCATCCATTTTGTTGATTGGCGTTTTCATTTTGGGGGGGATCACCGGGGCCGTTTCTTACTCTCTCTACCGGAGCCGAGTCGAGGCTTCCGGCCCCAGAGCCGGTCCCCGCTGGTCGTCGAACGATATTGTCAAGAAATTCGCTCAGGACCTGAATCTGGGCGCGGAACAGCAGGAACAGCTGAAAATCATCATCGATGAGGGCCGCGAGCGATTTGGCGCTCTGCGGCAGCAGTTCCGCCCGCAGTACGAAGCCATTCGAAGGGAAACGCATGACAAAATGCGCCAGATCCTGCGGGAAGACCAGAAAGCCAAATTCGAAAAAATCATCCAGGAAATCGACGCGCGCCACAAAGACCGGGGACCTCGTCCCTCCCCCTGAATCGGGCTGGCGGTTAGACCTTGCTTCCACCGCTAAGACGCGAAGACGCAAAGAATCGCAAAGAAAAAATCCTTTTGGTGATCCTTCGAGTCCGGTGAATGCGGCGTTCTGATAAGAAACAGGTTAACTCAGGTCATCACGCCGGGGACCGCACGCGCCAGAGTCAGAACCCAGACACGATGCGCGCCCCCTTTCAGCAAGGCTCCGGCTGCGCTTCTTACTGTAGCTCCAGTCGTCATTACATCGTCAACCAGTAGCACCTGTTTCCCGGCGACGGCTTCGGGCTTCGCGCAGACGAAGGCGCGGCGAACATTCTTGAAGCGTTCTCGATCGGTGAGGTTTACTTGGGGTAAGGTGTCGCGCACCCGCAATAGAACGTTGGGGCTCCAGGGTATGCCCAGAAGCCCGGATAGGTGCTCTGCAAGCAGCGCCGATTGATTGAAACCGCGCGCCCGGGTTCTCGACGGGTGGAGAGGAATAGGGATGATGACGTCGGCGTCGCTGCGAGTCCAGGTGTCGTAAAAGGCAACGCCGAGCTGCGGGGCAAGCAGACCGACAAGATTCCGGCGCCCCGAAAACTTGAACGCGTGCACTGACCGGCGCAATTCCAAGCTGTAAAATCCAAAGGAGCGTGCTCCGGAATAAGGGGGAGGGCGAAGGATGCACTCGCTGCAGAGATGGCTCCCTCCCTCCCCCCACTGCTGGTATGGAAGCCCGCACGACGGGCACCAGGGCGGACGGATGCGAAGCGCCAGGATCTTCTGCCAGCAGCCATCGCAGAGGCCCCTGTCCTGGAGCCTGGCCAGGGGCAAACGGCACCCCAGGCACTCGTCGGGGAAGAAGAGGTTGGCAAGCGCGTCCACGGCTCGGCGGAAGCCGGAACGGGGCGCATCGCGCGTTGTCGGGAAGTAAACCATGTGATTTCGGATTGGCGATTTCGGATTGCGGATTGAGAAAGCCCGCTTGATTTCAAGTCCACAATCCCTAATGCGCAACGTGGACGATCGGGGGATGGGATCGGGAATTTACCAATTGAGAGCCGGCGGTCCGATTACAAATCCGCAATCCGCAATCCGAAATCGTTACTGGTCCAGGAGACCTTTTTCCTTGAGTCCTTGACATTCGATGCAAAGCCGAGCCCAGGGTACAGCCTCGAGTCTCTTGGGCTGGATGGGATTCTGACAATTCGAACAGATGCCGTAAGACTTGTCTTCGATTCGGGCCAGGGCCTCCTGGATCATTTGAAGGACATGCCGGTCGCCGGAGCTCTTGCCAAAGAGAAATTCCTTCGTATAGGATTCCACGGCCATGTCGGCAACGTCCTGGATATCAGGTTCCTTTTCCCGGCCGTATCCTTCCGTGCGGTGCACCATATACGTAAGCGCTTGCTGTTTTTGCTTCAGCTTTTCCTTGAAGTACTCCAGGCGCTTTGCGTCCATCCGATAACCTTCCTGCTGCCCTTACTTGTGATACGGGGTGTTTTGCAAGATACTGAAGGCCCTGTATACCTGCTCCAGCAAGAGAACCCGGGCTAATTCATGCGTCCAGGTCATTCTTCCGAGCGATAGCCGCAGGTCCGCCCGGTCAACAATCCTCCCGCTGATTCCCTCAGGCCCCCCGATCACGAAGACAAGGTCTCGAGTCCCGCGATTCCGCTCCTTCTGGAACCATCCCGCAAAATCAGGGGAACTTAATTCGGTGCCCTCTGCATCCAGAACTACAACCCTGGCCATCTCGGACACTCGCCTCTCAATTTCGCCGCTCTCCGCGGATCGGAGTTCCTCACCATGCAAGCTGCGCCTGCGCGACAGATCGGGAACTTCGGCAACATCACAGGAAACAAACCGCTGGATGCGGTTGAGGTAATCTGTGCATAAGGACTCCAGGCACGGATTCCGGGTCTTGCCGATCCAGAGGATTCTTATGTGCATAACCGCGTTTCAGGCACTCTCTCCGTCTCGGGCAGACAGCCAGCAAAGGCGCAAATTGTACCGGAAGGAGGAACCCAATTCAACACAGCCAAAAGGCTAAAAAAGGCTAAGGTTGGGGGGGATTCGGTGCAGATTCATCACGGAGAGCACGGAACCTCCGTGGATCTTCGTAACACAATTGCGGGAAAATTTTTTTCTCACAACTTCTTTTCACAGCAGGGACGTGCATTACGTTGAGAATGTGCCGCCGATAAGCAATGACAAATGACCAATGACCAATGATCGATGACAAATGGAGATTCGCTCCTCCCAAGTAATTTTTCATTTGTCATTGGTCATCTGTCATTTCTCATTTGCCAAATCTGTCTCTGCGTTCTCTGCGGTCGTGAGAAAAAATGTAGCGCCGGCTTCCAGCCGGCACACGGTCCTGTTGACGCAAAAGGAGTTATCCAGGCTCACATGCCGGCGAGACGCCGGCGCTACGATTCTTTCTCATGACCTGCCACTCCGCGGTGGATTGGTTCGGTTGCGGTCGGGATGTGTCTAGGGTCTGGGCTTTCCTCTCCTGGCGGGCTTTTTGGATATCGTTTCCGTACTTTCAACCAGCTTTCTCACGTCCAAATGTCTGCCGTCCCTCCAGAGTCTTTCCAGGTCGTAGTATGCCCGGGCGTTCTTGGAAAACACATGCACCACCAGGTCCAGGTAATCCATCAATACCCACTCCGCATTCCGGTAACCCTCGATATGAGAGGCACGAATCCCGTAGTCCTTTAGCTTCCTCTCCACCTCGTCCGCGATGGCCTGGATCTGGCGAGAGGAATCTCCGGAGCAGAGAAGAAAATAACTGGCGAACGAGGCTATGCTGGAGATGTCGAGAACGACTACGTCGAACGCCTTCTTGTCTTCCACGGCCTTGAGAGCCACTTTCAATGTTTCGGTCATCGTTCACCGTAAATACTCTGTTTTTGGATGTACTCATGGACCGAGGGCGGCACCAGACGATCTATCCTCTTCCCCGCAGAAGCCAGGGTGCGGATTCGGGTGGCGGAAATGTCGAGCGCAGCGACATCTATCATGAAGATCCGGTTTTCCGAAGTTTGCTCCTCCAGCTTGACCCGGCGGCGGAGCTCGCGCGGCGCGAGACCGCGGAGATCGCGCAAGCGCGCTGCCGCCTCGGGAGGCAGCAGCGCCAGCGCGTCCACATGCTTCACTCCCGGCCGGCTTGCAAAAATAAAGTTATAGGATGTGAGAAGCTTTTCGCTCTGACGCCAATTCGAAACGTCAAGCAGCGAGTCTTCTCCGGCAATGAAATAAAGATCCCGAGCGCTTCGCCCGTCACAACGCGCAAGCTTGCCGAGCGTGTGTATCGTGAATGGGCTTTCCGGAGGTTCCAGCTCGATCAAAGACGGGACAAAGTTCCGCTGCCGTGCCGTTGCGAGAGAAACCATGGCAAAGCGGTGGCTAAAGGGAATGATCGCCTTGACACGCTTATGCGGGGGCGTGCAGGCAACGACAAAATACACCTGGGAAAGCTCAAAGAGTCTTTGCGTCCGCCGAGCCAGGTGGAGGTGACCAAGGTGGATGGGATCGAAGGTTCCGCCTAGAACTCCAGCCTTCATAACTACAGTCCCAGGATGTTCTCGATAAGTCTGACGAGCTCCGGCAATCCTTCCCCGGTCACGGAGGACACTTTTTGGAAAGGCACTCTGCGGCGCGCGCACATAGCTTTTAGCCGCGTGAGGTTTTTGGGGTTCTGCAGGGCGTCCACCTTCGAGGCTACCACTACCTGTTTTCTTTGCGCCAGGTCGCTGTTATAGAGCATGATCTCTTTCAGGATCGTCTTGTAATCCGCGACCGGATCCCGTTCCGGCTCCGACACGTCCACGAGATGCACCAGTACCTTGGTTCTTTCGATGTGCTTCAGGAACTGATCCCCGAGCCCGTGCCCTTCATGAGCGCCCTCGATCAAGCCTGGGATGTCGGCAACTACGAAGGTTCGGAAGTCTTCCAGGGCCACCACGCCCAGGTAAGGCGTAAGCGTCGTAAAAGGATAATCCGCGATTTTGGGCCTGGCGGCGCTGATGCGGGAAATCAGCGTGGATTTCCCCACGTTTGGAAACCCCACGAGTCCTACGTCGGCAATCAGTTTCAAGCTCAGGGAGAGCTCGACCTCCTGACCCGTTCTTCCGGCTTCCGCGTCCCGGGGAGCCCGGTTCGTGGGTGTGGCGAATCGCGCGTTGCCGCGCCCGCCCCGCCCCCCAACCGCTATGCGCAACCTCTCCCCAGGCTTAGAAAAATCGTGCAGCAACTCGTGTTCTGGCTCTTTGAAAGCTTGGGTGCCCGGCGGCACAAGAAGTGTGACGTCCCCGCCGTCTTTTCCGTGGCGCTTTGCGCCCTCGCCATGTCTTCCCCTGTCCGCCTTGAAGACTCTCTTGTATTGGAAATACAGAAGCGTGTTGACTCGATCCGAGCACTCCAGGTAGGCATCGCCCCCCTTGCCGCCATCCCCGCCGCTCGGTCCGCCCCGCGGCACGGACTTCTCCCGGCGGAATGCGGCGCATCCGTTGCCGCCATCGCCGGCGATGACGCGAATCCTGGCCCGATCAATGAACATGGCAGCCTAGAAAAAAGAAGGACCCCTTGTGGGGGTCCTTGTTTGGAAGTGGGCAACCGCGCTGAGAATTTATGCCAGATGTGAAGCTACGTCTCCGCAAGAATGTGCACGAACTTGCCGTGCCGGCCCCGTTCTTGAAACTTCACGACCCCGGAGACCTTTGCAAACAGTGTGTCGTCTCTTCCGATGCCTACGTTGAGTCCGGGCTTGAATTTCGTCCCGCGCTGCCTGACGAGGATGGTGCCCCCATTTACAACCTGCCCGGCAAAGCGTTTTACACCCAGCCTCTTGGATTGGCTGTCCCGTCCGTTTCTTGAGCTTCCTACACCTTTTTTGTGAGCCATTTCTCGCTACTGCCCCTTTCGAAACGCGCCCGCGGATCTGTTTCCGCGGGCGACCTGCCCTCTCAGCCTATGGAGATCTCTTCAATACGGACCTCGGAGTAATCCTGTCGATGCCCCCGGGTGCGCCGGTATTGCTTTTTTCTTTTGTATTTTAGTACGAGGACCTTATCACCTTTGCCGTTGGCCTCTACAACGCCTCGGACCACGGCCCCTTGCACCACGGGTTGGCCAATATAGCTCCGGTCTTCGGTCTTTACCAGCAGCACGTCCTTGAATTCAACCTGCGAGCCCGAATCCGCATCCAGGCGCTCCAGACGTACCCGATCTCCCTTGGCGACGCGGTACTGCTTTCCTCCGCTCATGATTACTGCGTACACAGGCCATGCCTCCTCAGCGAAAATAGAGATTCTAGTCGCTCCAATACACAATGACAACGTTATTTTCCCTCCGGCCGGCAAGGAGGCGAGGACACGACCGGGCTTAGGATCAGAGCTACCCCGATTTGGCCACGGAGACACTGAGACACAGAGAAAATCTTTCTCTGTGTCTCAGTGTCTCTGCCGAAGATTGGGCCGGAAACAAATTAGCCCAGATTTTCGACGGCTTTCTGGGAAAGCTCCGCTCTGCAAACAGGAAGAGTCACTTCGAATCGCGCGCCGCGGTCGGGCCGGCTCGACACGCTTACCCGGCCTCCGTGGGCTTCGACCACCCATTTAACCAGTGAAAGCCCCAACCCTGCTCCCCCGGTGTTCCTGCTGCGAGCAGGATCCGCACGATACAGACGGTCAAAAATGTAAGGTATGTCCGCGGGCGCGATTCCGATTCCGTGGTCCGAAACTTCGATCCTTACGCTGTCTCCGGCCGTCTCGGTTCTCAGTTTGATCCGGCCCCCGTCCTTCGAATACTTGATTGCGTTGTCGATCAGGTTCAGAAAAGCGCGGCGGATCCACAGCTCGTCTCCTTCGATGGAAGCCGCGGCTCCCCGCAACTCGATGGCGATCTCACGTTCCTCCGCAATAGGTTGCATCTGCTCCACAAGGTCATGGAGCAGCGGATCGAGGTCCAGCGGCTTCTTGGTCATGATCTGTGTGCCCGCTTCCGCTTCCGCAAGCGTGAGCAGGTCGTTCACAACACGCCTTAGCCGATCGAGCTCTTCCAGGTTGCTGGCGAGAAGGCTTCGAACATCCTCGGACAAGGAAGCGGAACGCAACGCTATTTCGTTTTCTCCCTGCATGATTGACAGGGGCGTGCGGAGCTCGTGGGCCACATCCGCGTTGAACCGGCGCATCTGCTGGAATGATCGGTCCAGACGGTTCACCATTGCATTGAAGGACTCGACGAGACCCTGAATCTCCTTTTCCTGCCGTATGGTCGCGATCCGAGTGCTCAGGTTTTCGGAAGTGATCTGCTCGGCCGTTCGAGTCACATCTTCGAAGGGCTGAAGCGCTCTGCCCGCCAGAAACCAGCCCACAACGGCCCAGATGCAAAACAAACGAAGCCGAGCCATTCTCCGACGCAAGCGGCACGCTTACAAACCGAAGACCGCTTCGGTCCGCAGCTCGGACGGACGCAAAACCGGAATTCTGACGCAGAATTTCCTCCAGTTTGCCTTCTTCGATCAGCTGACGGGCCCTCCAGCTAAGGAGGTCCGACCGGACTATCCGGCCGTTAGTATCGGTAATTAAAAGGAGTTGGTAATATGCTTCCAGGCGCAGAGGTTCGTCCGAAACCAGGCTTCCACGACCTCTTTCCAGTTCGCCACTCTTGAGATGAGCCCGCGGAGCTAGCAGTTTCGCATCATTGAGCAGATCTTCGTCAAGGTCTTTGTTCGACCGGTAGGCGATGCTTGCGTAACGAACCAGACCGATACCAACAAGAATCAGGGAAATGATCAGCCCGTACCTCCAGCTGAGCTTGGATCTCAGGCTTCGCGGTTTCACGCTTGGCTCCGGAGGGTATAACCGATCCCCCGAACTGTTTGAATGAGCCGGGGTTCGAACCCACGGTCGACCTTGTTGCGCAGATAGTTTATGTATACATCGACAACATTGGTGAAATTGTTGAAGCTGGCATCCCACACATTTTCCACGATCATGTTTCGGGTGACGATCTGATCCTTATTGCGCAGCAGGTATTCCAGGAGGGCAAATTCTTTGTTGGAAAGCTCGATGTTTTTTCCGGCTCGGGTTACTTTCCGCCTCAACAGATCCAGAACTAGGTCGGCCGCCCGCAACTCCGCGGTCCCTAACGTCTGCCCGCGGCGTAACTGTGCCTGCACCCTCGCCAGCAGCTCGGCGAACGCAAAAGGTTTCACGAGATAATCGTCGCAGCCCAGGTTCAATCCCCGAACACGATCATCGATGGTGCCCCTCCCGGTAAGAGCGAGAATGGGCGCGGTCGGATTGCATTGCCGGATCAGCGGGATGAGATCCCAACCGGTTATTTTGGGGAGCATCAAGTCCAGTAAAACCATGTCGAAGGCGCCAGCGCGGATTTTCGCAGAAGCCTCCTCTCCATCGGCGGCGAGATCTGTTTCATATCCCGACTGTTCCAGGCCTTTTCTTAAGAAGCTGGCCACCTTGGACTCGTCTTCTATAACAAGGATCTTCATGGATCTCCCTCGCAAATCATTGGATATTAACTTCACTATTACCACAAAGGCCCCTGGCCCATAAAGCGGCAAAGAAGACTTTGGAAAATGACAAATGACAATACCGAGTGCCAAAACGCAGCCGCATTTGTCATTTATCATTGGTCATTTGTTATTGTTCATTTGGAGTTCCGCGCGGGCCGAGAGCCGGAGCCAGGCATCCCAGGATTTTCGACTGATGAGAACCCCTTCGTGATTCTAGCGGAGGAGCGGGTCCCCCAGGGAGGGCTCCTAAAATGCTTTGCGCTTGAGGCTGCAGCCGAAGGCTTTGGTTTCGGGCTGCGCGGCAGAACGCCCCGAGAGGACGGCTTCCAACGCCTCTTCCGCGTAGGCAGTGCGCCCACTCTCTCCAGCCTCTCTGTTGTTGTCCAGCGCGCCCCGATAACGCAAAACACCGGAACGATCTATGACGAATATCTGCGGGGTGTGCGTGGCGCCAAGCCTGTCCGCCACTGCTCCATCCTTGTCTATGAGCACTGGAAAGGGAAGATTCAGGTTCGCGGTGTTTCTTTCGATTTCCGCCGGGGATTCGTTGGCGTTGGAGGCAATACCGAGTACGGCAACTCCGCGGGGCCGGTATTTTTCCTGCAACGCCGCCAGGCGCCTGTTGTACGCCAGCGAAACGGGACATTTAAAGGACCAGAAACAGAGCACCACCACTTTTCCCGAAGAGAGATAACTCTCCAGAGAATGCGTCTTGCCCGAAGCGTCCTCGAGTTGGAATTCTCCTATCCTTTGTCCGATTTGCACTGCAGACAAAGCGCTCTGCGCCATGATTAAACAACAAACCAGAGCAAGCAAATAAGTTAGGGCATTTATACGTCTTCCGTGATCCATGTCAAAAACCTCGGACTAAGGGATGCCCCCTTCCTGGGAAAGTTGCGCCCCTCGCCGCCGGTGGCCCAGATCGATTTGGCCGAAGTTCCCGCTAGTCCTTCCACTCCGTCCACGACTGAAGCCGGCGCTTCAGACTCGCCATGAATTGGTCCGCCACAGCGCCGTCGATAACGCGGTGATCAAAAGTGAGGGAAAGGTAAACCATGGAGCGAATGGCGATGGCATCGTTTATTACCACCGGTCGTTTTTCGATGCCCCCCACTCCCAGGATTGCGACCTGCGGCTGATTGATGATCGGAGTGCCGAAGAGGGGACCGTAGATCCCGGGATTGGTCACCGTAATGGTCCCGTGCTGCACGTCCTCCGGCTTCAGTTTCTTCGTGCGCGCCCGCTCTGCCAGGTCGTGAATTGCCAGCGCCAGCCCGGTGAAGGACTTGAGATGCGCATCTTTTACGACAGGCACGATCAGTCCCGTTTCCAACGCAACCGCGATTCCCACGTTGATAGGACGCTTGTAAACGATAGCATCGCCCGACACGGAGCAGTTCATGATCGGGAACTCCCTGATCGTATCCACCAGAGCCTTCACAAAGAAGGGCGTATAGGTCAGCTTGATTTTCTCCCTGTCTTCGAACGTCTCTTTATGTTGTTCCCGGAGCTGGACGACGTGGGTCATGTCCACCTCGAAGACTGTGCTCACATGAGCGGACGTGCGCTTACTGAGCACCATGTGCTCGGCAATTGCCTTTCGCATCGGCGTCATCGGCACGATTTCCGTGTCTTCGGAGAACTTCGGGACTTCCACTGCGGGTCCGGTTCTTGCGGCCTCGGCGCCGGCCGCTGCTGCCTTCTCTTCCGCGCGTGGGACGGCAGTTCTCACAGGCTCCGACACGGCTCCGGCTTCACGCGCCTGGTCTATATGACTCAGTATGTCCTGCTTGGTAATGCGGCCGCCCAGGCCCGTGCCCTGAAGGTGGGACAGGTCGATGTTGTGTTCTCGAGCCAGGCGCCGCACCAGAGGCGAGGCGCGGATTTCCAGTGGTGCGTACGCAAGTTCCGAAACTGCTTTGGGCTGCGGCGCTGGGGGCTTCGCCTCCGTGCGAGGCTTGAACTCCTGTACCGTTCGCTTCTCCTCGACAGGCTTGGGCTTCTCTTCGACAGGTCTGGGCTTTTCCACCGGAGCTTCTCGGATCTCAGCCTTCGCCGGCGCAGGGGCTTCTGCCTTTTCAACTTCGGGCTGCGTTCCGTCTCCGTCGATGACCGCAACCACAGTGTTGATTTGCACTGTCTGGCCTTCTGGGACGAGAATCTGAGTCAGAACCCCGGAGGCAGGCGAAGGAATCTCCGAATCCACCTTGTCGGTAGAAATCTCGAACAGAGGCTCGTCCCGGCTCACCCGGTCGCCTACCCTTTTCAACCACTTGGTAATGGTCCCTTCGAATATGGATTCCCCCATCTGGGGCATGATTACTTTTGTGGCCATGAGATCGTAAGTCTCCTAATGAATTTCACGCTTCGCAAAGCATGAATGAACCCGCCGATGAACACAGAGCAGCAAAGCCGCAACCAAACTAAAGTCCTTCGCGTTTTCTTCGCGTGCTTCGCGCCTTCGCGGTGAAAGTCCAGCCCAGGATTCACCGCGAAGCCGCGAAGAGCGCGAAGATTCCGCGAAGAAAAATCCTTTCCTGCCGGCAAAGGATTTTTTGTGCGTTCTCCTGGGAGTGCGGGGAGTTAGAAACGCTGAGTCCCGCCTTGCGGGACGCCCCGAGGGATGACCTCCGCGTTCTCCGCGCCTCTGCGGTGAGGTTTTTTGGTTGCGGTTTGGCTGCTCTGTGTAAATTTGCGTTCATCTGTGGTTTCATTTTGCGCAGTCCAGGCAGACGAAAATTCTTTCCGGCAGCGTCCGGCCTAATACGAAGCCAGCATCCGCGCCGTTTTGAGAACGTCCGGCACTTTTGGAAGAAAGAATTCTTCCAATGGAGGGCTGTACGGAACGGGGGTGTCCAGGGCCGTTACGCGCAAGACAGGCCCATCGAGATACTCGAAGGCCTCCTCGCAAATGACGGCAGCGATCTCACCCGCAATCCCTCCTGTTCGCGTGTCCTCGTGCAAGACGAAGACCTTGTTGTTTCTCCTCACCGACTCCAGGATGGTTTCCTTATCGAGCGGAAGCAGGCTTCTTAGATCTATCACTTCGAGGTCGATACCCTCTTTAACCAGTTCGGAGGCCGCCTCCATGGCGATGTAGACCATAGCGCCGTAGGTCAAGACCACGAGGTCCCGCCCCGGACGGCGAATGACGGCTTTCCCGATCGGGACTGTGTAGTCGTCTTGGGGCAGTTCTTCCTTGACCCTGCGATAGAGAAACTTGTGCTCCAGGTAAATGACCGGATCCTCGTCACGGATAGCAGCTTTGATCAATCCCTTCGCGTCATAGGCGGTGGAGGGCGCAACCACCTTAAGGCCGGGGGTATGGACAAAGTACATCTCGGGGTTTTGCGAGTGGAACGGCCCGCCGTGCACGCCGCCCCCTGAGGGCCCCCGGATGACCATGGGAACTCCGGCGCCCCAGCGGTACCGGGACTTCGCGGCAAAGTTCGTGATCTGGTCAAAAGCGCAGGAAATGAAGTCAATGAACTGCATTTCGGCGATCGGCCGCAGACCCATGTAAGCGGCGCCGATAGCGGCTCCCACGATCGCAGACTCGGAAATAGGCGTGTCGATCACACGATGGGCGCCGAAGCGCTCCAGCATCCCCTCTGTGACCTTGAAGGCGCCTCCGTAGATTCCTACGTCTTCTCCGAGGATGAAGACGCGCTCATCGCGCTCCATCTCCTCCCAGATTCCCTGGCGAATCGCCTCCAGGTACGTTGTCGGACTCATATGGAATGACGAGTGACGAATGACGAATGACGAGAAGTCAGACCTCAGGGGTCAGACCCTCGGACCTGAGACTGCTTCCGCGCGGTCTGAGGTCTGAGGTCGGAGGTCTCGTTATTCGTCATCCTCATAATAGACTCCGCGCAAGCAATCCTCCGGCTCCGGATAAGGGCTGCTTTCCGCCCAATCTACTGCCTGGTCTATCTCCTCAATTACCTGCCGCTGCATCGCGTCGATCTTCTCCTGCGAGATAATCTCCTCCTGCAAGAGAACCCGCTGGTAGCGGGAAATAGGATCTTTTCGCTCCCACTCTTCGAAGACCTCCCTGGAGACATACGAGGCGTCATCGTGGGCGGAATGACCAGTCATGCGAAACGTCTTGCATTCGAGCAGAGTGGGTCCGAGCCCGGCGCGCGCCCGTTCGATCGCTCTTCGGGTCGCGTCATAAACGGCGAGAACGTCGTTGCCGTCCACGATTTCTCCCAGCATCCCGTAAGCCGGAGCGCGATCGGCCACGTTCTCCACCGCCATCTGTAATTGCACGGGCGTCGAATACGCAAACTGATTGTTGTTGCAAATGTAAACGACCGGCAACTTCTCGACAGAGGCAAAGTTCAGCCCCTCGTGCCAGTCTCCGCGACTGGTGGCGCCATCGCCGAAATAGCAGAGGACCACCCTGTCTTCCTTGCGCATCTTGAACGCGAGCCCGACTCCGGCCGCGACCGGGACGTTGTCGGCCAGCATGCTGACAAACGAAATCACGTGCAGCTTGAGGTCTCCCATATGCATGTTGCCGTCTCTTCCGCGGGTGTAGCCGTCGCGCCTGCCCATGTACTGCGCAAGTATCCTCGGCGGGGTCATGCCCCGGATCAGAAATGCTGCCATATCGCGATGGGATGGACATACGACATCCTGCGGCCGAGTGAGGGTGCAGGACCCGACGCTGATGGCTTCCTGCCCGCGGCCGACATACACGCCGCCCACAATTTTCCCTTGGCGGTACAGCTTTCTTTCGATTCGATTCTCCAGCTCGCGCGTCAGCATCATGTAGTAGAGCATTCGCCGCAGCGGTTCCGCGCCTATGGAGTGGACGAGGGCGCTCTGCAGGGCCACGCCGACGCTCTCCCGTCCCTCCGTCAATTTCTCCTCGCGCACGGAAGGAACCTTCGCGGACGGATGAAGATCTTTGTCATGTTGTCTCATGATACACACCACCTGCCGCGTCTTCTCCCGACGGCAACGGGCCCTGTTCGGCAAGCTCTGCGGCCCTGTCCACTTCGCCGTTGATCCGGCGCAAAATTGTATTCCGTTCTTCCTCAGACATCGATCCGGTTTCGCGCAGGTAACGTTCGAATCTGTCGACAGGGTCCCGGGTCTTCCAGTGTTCGATTTCGTCTCTGGGCACGTACCACGCGTCGTCGTGTTCGGCGTGCCCCCTCATGCGCATGGTCTTGGCTTCGATAAGAACAGGCCCGTTTCCCTGCCGGGCGTGATCCATGGCTTTGCACGCCGCCTCGTACACTGCGAGCACGTCGTTTCCGTCCACTTGAAACCCTGCCACGCCGTATGCCTGTGCCCGAATCACGAACTCGGGATTGGCTGTTTGCCTGGCAACCGGAGTCGAATACGCCCAACCGTTGTTCTCGATCACCAGAACCAGAGGCACTTTGCGGACGGCGGCAAAGTTGAGCCCCTCGTGAAAATCGGTCGTGCTCGTGCCGCCGTCCCCTATGTAGGTCAGAGCCACGCTCCTCTTTTTTTGAATCTTGACCGCCAGAGCCGCCCCAGCCATGACAGGGATCAGCGCTCCCAGCATGCTTATCGGCGCGATCACGCCCTTTCCCAAGTCCCCCATGTGCAAGTTGCAATCGCGTCCGCGGGTTGGGCTGGTGGCACGCGCCAGGTACTGCGCCAGGGCATCCTCGGGGCAAAACCCGCGCACGAGCAAGGAGCCAAGGTTCCGGATCATGGGGGCAAGCAGATCGTCCTTCTCGAGTGCGTACGCGGTCCCGATCGCGATAGCTTCCTGTCCCCGGCCCGTGTAAACACCCCCTACCACCTTGCCGGTGCGGTAGAGAGCGACCAGCTTTTCCTCCAGGATGCGGGTCAATTGCATCCAGTAGTAAAGCTCATGCAACTGCGTTTTGGTGGGCATGCGTCTGCATTGCTTTGTAGAGATCGCCTTCGCTCACTCGGACCACCCGGCGCTCGAAAACCGAACCGAACTCCTCCACCAGCAAATCGGCCACCTCCTGGACTTCAACATTCCGCCGGAGAATAGAGCTCATGGATGCGATGCCCGCCCCTGCGATGCCGCAGGGAACGATAAGGTCGAAATACGCAAGGTCCGTCCGCACGTTAAGGGCGAAACCGTGACGCGTGATCCAGCGACTGATGTGAACGCCCATGGCTGCGATCTTCCCCTGGCCGGTCCATACTCCGGTGAGGCCTTCCCGCCGCGCGCTCTCTATTCCATAGGCTTCAAGCACCCGTAGGAGCACATCCTCGAGACACCTCATGTAGCGGTGAACATCACGCTCCCGCCCTTCCAACTGCAGCAGAGGATATCCGACGACTTGTCCCGGGCCGTGGAACGTAATGTCGCCGCCACGATCGACTTCAAAGCATTCGACCCCTCGGGCCGCCAGCCCCTCCTTAGAAGCCAGAAGATGATGCCACCCGCCGTTCCGGCCCAGTGTTATCGTCGGCGGGTGTTCCAGGAGAAGCAGGACATCCTCCCGGAAGCCTTTCTTTTTCATTTCGCAAACCTGCATTTGCAGCTCGAGCGCCCGGCGGTATTCCACCGAGCCCAGCGACAGCGCGTAGCAGGTCTTGCCGGCGGAGGTCACGTCCCCTCCTGCAACTGGGTGTAATTAGAAGTGGGAGTCAATTGATGCGGCCCTTAACTCTCTCGCAAGCTGTGGAGAGTTTTAATTCGTGGAATTCGTGGCCAGTAATCAGTAAAAACCGCCGCGAATTTCACGAATTTCACGAAAAAGATCAAGAGCTCACCTCACGGTAGCCCGGAAAAATTTGGCCCCCAGTCTAATTGCACCTCTTGCAACTGCGATTCAGACAGTAGCTGTGTCTTCTATAAATGGATCGCGGCGCCGTAGATGGCGTGCGCGGCTTCCATGATTCCTTCGGAGACCGTGGGGTGCGCGTGAATCAAATGGCACGCGTCCGCAGCCGTGGCTTCCAGTCCAATCAAGGCGGTAGCCTCTGCGACCAGTTCCGTCACGTGCGGCCCGATCATGTGGATACCCAGGATCTCCTGATACTTCCTGTCGCAGACGAACTTGACGAACCCTTCATTCTCGCCCAGAATCGTGGCTTTGCCAATAGCGGCAAACGGAAACTTGCTCGTTACGACGTCGTATCCCCTGTCTCGCGCCTTATTCTCCGTAAGACCGACGCTCGCGACTTCCGGGCTGCAGTACGTGCAGTTGGGCACGAGATCGTAGTTAATCGGCTCGGTGCTCTCGCCGGCGATATGCCTCATGGCGAGCATGCCCTCGTGAGAGGCGAGGTGCGCCAGTTGCTGTGTGGGCACCACATCGCCGATTGCAAAAATACCCGGGACGTTGGTTTCCATTCTTTCGTCCACCGGTATGAATCCCTTCGTCGTAGCCACTCGCAGCTTCTCCAGCCCGATCCCTTCGCTAACGGGACGCCGCCCGACGGCAATCAGAGCTTTCTCGGTTATGATTGTTTTGACTTCGCCCCCAGGGAGAGTCACTGTGGCGTGTGCCCTGCCGTCCTGCACCTGAAGATTGTCCAGACGCGCGTCCGTAAGCAGCTTCATTCTCTTCTTGCCAAGGATCTTCTTGAGCTCTTCGGAAATCTCATGGTCCTCCACAGGCAGGATTCGGGGCAGCATCTCAACAACTGTCACATCGGTTCCCACTCGGGAGAAGATCGATGCGAACTCAATGCCCACGGCGCCTGCGCCGATGACCAGCAGCGACCTGGGGATCCCGTCCAGATCGAGGATCTCCTTATTGGTCAGCAGGCACTGCCCGTCCAGTGCTATTCCGGGAAACAGCTTGGCCTCCGACCCGGTGGCCACGACGATGTTCCTGGCCCGAACTTCCTGGACCGTTTCCCCCTCGACCTGGATCACGCCGGGACCAGTGATCGTTCCCTTGCCGCGAAAGGTGACGACCTTGTTTTTTTTCATCAAGAAGTCGGTTCCCATAGCCAGCTTCTTGACGATTTTGTCCTTCCGCGCCTTCACGAGGCGAAAGTCCAGGTTGATGTCTTTGTAAAGAATGCCGAACTCTTTACCGTTGAGGGCCTTTTCGTAGAGGTCGGCGTTGAGGAGGAGGGCTTTTGTGGGTATGCAGCCCCAATGAAGACAGGTGCCGCCAAACTTGGCGTATTTCTCAATCAGGGCGACTTTCAGGCCGAGCTGAGTGGCCTTGATGGCTGCGACGTAGCCTCCAGGGCCCGACCCGATCACGGCCACGTCGTAAAGAATGGGCTCTGTACTCAAAGTTCACCTTCTCTGGATCAGATGAGTCGTTCATACGAAGTTTCGGTGAAGAGTCCCGAGGGGTCAAACAAAAGGCGAATAGTATCACCGCCGAAAGAATCCAGTCAACCACGGGTGTAATCATAATCATTGTAATCATGGTAGGGGCAAAGGGTCGAGCGCAAGAGTCCTCCTGCTCCTGGGAGCGCACGCATCCGGCCTTCACCACAAAGACACGAAGATCCACCACGATCATGTCTGTGTGAGTCTTCGTGTCTTCGCGTCTTTGTCGTGAAAAAGGCCGCGATTGAAGCCCTAAATACCCCGGATCTCGGGGATCGCGGCCACTAAATGGGGGTTCGAGTGCAGGTAGAGAGTGGATCGCCGCTTCACGTCGATGTCCTTATATACCCGCTCCACCTGTTCCTCCGAAAGGCCGATCAGCTCGGCCACGGCCGCGGCCGGGATTCCGTTGTTCTTGCCGTACAGGCAAAGGTCCATCTGCTCATAAGGCAGGGAGAAGTAAAATTCGTCCTGGCTTTGATGCAGGGAATAGGTATCCGTGGTCGGAGACCGCTTCCGGACTTTTTCGGGCACGCCGAGATATTCGGCCAACTGGTAGACCTGGGACTTGTAAAGATGAGCAATGAGCTTGATGTCCGCCGCGCCATCGCCCAATTTGACGAAAAATCCCTGGTCATATTCCAGCCGGTTCGGGGTGCCTGTGGTCAGGTAGTTCAGCCGGTCTGCGTGGTAATACTCCAGCATCTTGCGCACGCGCTGCTTGAAGTTGGTGGCCGCCACGATTTGCAGATAGGCCTCATGTGGCAGCCGCTCTTTGATCAGCGCGCCGTCAGGGGATTGGGCCACGATGGAATAAAAGTTGAACCCCGTGTGTTCGGTCACCTTGGGCAGGACGATTTTGGCCTTCCATCCCGGTCCGTACTCCGGGATCACGGAGCTGATGGCCTCGTCTCGGCGGGCATAGCAGCCCAGCGATTCCAATATAGGGGTCAGCTCTTCCATCACCGAGGCGAACCCGAACTGTGTGGAAACCGCCTGACTCAGCCTCGGCGTTTCCCCGGAGGAATCGCGTTCCGGCATGTGCAGACCGAAAACCCGTTCCTTGCCCAGCCCTGCGACGCACAGAGCTGCCGTAGTCGAGCTGTCGATGCCACCGGACAGGGCCACCACCGCGCCGCGTTTGCGGCATTTCTGGGCGAAGTCCCGAAGCTCGCGTGAGATGCGCTCCACCTCGGCAGCGCAGTCCAGTTGCAAGACGTCCTTGGAAAAGGTCTTTGTCGTCATGAGCCGATTCCCATTGTCATGGGTTGGTTCGTATCATGGCCGGGCCCTGCGACGAAGCTATCCTGGCACGGGCGTCCCGCCCGTGAATGACTGCTATGAGGCTCACTCGCTATTAGTAGCGGCGAACCCAAGGCATTCACAAGCGAGCCGTGGCATGCCGTCCCGGACCCAGGTTAGATCCTCGTTTCCCACGGGCGAGACGCCCGTGCCACGGGCCTGTGTTCATCCCAGCGATGAGCAGGCCTCATCCCTGAGGATGGTCTTCAAAACCTTCCCCGCCACGCTCTTAGGCAAATCGTCCCGTACTTCTATCCACGCCGGCTGATTGAAGACGGGCAGACGGATTTTCAGCTTCGCCTTTATCGCTTCCGGATCAAGCGCTCGTCCTGGCTTAGGGACCACAAAAACCTTGATGCCCTCTCCGAGAATGGCGTCCGGAATGCCGATCACGGCGGCCTCGGAAACGCCTTCCAATTCCATCAGCACTTCTTCGATTTCCTGCGCGCTGACGCTGTTGCCGGCAGTCTTGATCATGTCCTTGCTGCGGCCTACGACGAAGAGATATCCTTCCTCGTCCTCGCGACCCAAATCGCCGGTGAAGTACCAGCCGTTGCGGATGGCCTCGGCGGTGGCCTGCGGGTCCTTCCAGTAACCCATCATGATGTTCGGCCCACGCGCCGCTATTTCCCCGGTTTTTCCCGGCGGAAGCCGGTTTCCGCGTTCATCCGCGACAATGACTTCGACGCCGGGAACGGCCTTGCCGATGGAACCCCATTTCAAGGGCAAGGCCTCAGGCTCCAAATAGGTAAGGCGTGGCGCGGCCTCAGTGCACCCGTACATGATGAAAAGCCGCGCTGGTTGGAATGCTTCGGCCACCTCCTTTTGCAGCGCAGGCGCCATGGCCCCTCCCGCCTGAGTCACGTAGCGAAGGCTGGGAAAAACGCGCCTCCGCAGCGTGGATTTGGTCAGCAGAATGGCGAAGGTGGAAGGAACGCCCGCGAAACCACTGGCCGCGGTTTTTTCTAAGGTATCCAGCGCCACGTTGGGATACGCGAAACGGTTTTCAATGACGACTGAGCCGCCCGCCGCGAAATGGGTATAAAGCAGCGACGTGCCATAGATGTAGTAGAAGGGCAGGACGCAGAGAACTCGATCCTCCGGCGTCAACTGCATGTATTGCAGCACAGCTTGGGCATTGCTGACGAGATTTTGATGCGACAGCATCACGCCCTTGGGCTTGGCGGTACTACCGGAGGTATACACCAGCGAACCGAGATCCGCTTCCCTTACTTCACACGAAGGTGGGTCACCCGGGCCTTGGGACCATAGATCTTCGATGGCCGCCGCGCGAAGGCGCGTGAACCCCGGAGGAAACGCCAAAGCATCCCGGTCCGTGAAGACATGTTCGAGATGGGAGAGCTGGGCTTCCGTTTGCGCAAGCAGCGGCAAATATTTTCCAGCGGCAAAAATCGCTTTGGCTTCGCAATCATGGAGCAAATACGCCAGTGATTGCGCCGAAGTCTCGGTGTTCAAGGAAACGCTTACGGCCCCGGCCTTGAAGATGGCGAAGTGGGCGATGACGTAGTAAAAAGAGTTTTCATACAGCAAGGCTACGCGGTCGCATTGTTTCACTCCGAGCTTCCTCAAGGCACGCGCAAGGCGATTGGCATACGTTTCCAGTTGCGCATAGGTCATCCATTCCTGCTTGTACCACAGCGCGTCCTTGTTCGGGAACCGGCCAGCGGTGGACTCCAAAAGGTTTGGGATCAGCATCAGATCTGTCGTCAAGAACTGATGGTGAGTAACTGCACAGAAACAATGTCCAACGCGGACATGTCCTCGCAAGCCCCGGCGGATGCGCCGCCGCTTTTCTTCAGCTTGGGACCAATGGTTCCACGGCGCCGGGATCGAAATATCCGCATGCAAGCGCCGCTCCAAGTGGAGAGCGTTTCATGCGCCCGGCCTGCTTCCGGATTCACGAAACAGGGACTGACGGGAGCGCCATAGGTCTGCTCGGCCCGCTGCAATACCTCCGTCACGAGATCGCGGAAACCTTCCTTGAGTACGTGTTTTTCCCGCATCTTGTATTTGGCCGAATCTTCGCGGCGAATTTCGATCAGCCGATGATCCAGAATGGACTACGCCTCCAGGCCAACCGCAAAGCATTGCAGTCGGCTCACAGCCCACGGTACTTGAATTCCACTGATGGTAAATCTTTGCCGCTTCAGCCCGGCCTGGAGCCAGAAGCTTCCTGGCTCCAGGCCGCTCGAATTTCGGAATTTACCTTTCCTCGTTTCCAAAGCAAAGCTGGCATGCTGTTTGCTTCGTAGCCTTTCATCTGTTTGCTTTCTGTTTTTGCATTGGGGTTCTTATGAGGTGAATTTGTACTTCAAGCTGCAATCCGGACCTTGAACCCAAGGCTTGCGCCCTGGGCTTTCCTGCTGGACCCCCTTCGGGATCCTTGGTCTTGCGACAGAAACTAACTGGCAGATTGGAGCGGCTAATCCAGGATGGGCCGAGTAAGAGAGTTTCAGAAGGACGATACTGGCGAGGTTGCTGAGCTTTGGGCGAAAGAGTTTCACCTCCGGGAATCAGTTCCGCTGGATTCGCTGAGCCGCTATCTTGAGGAAGTCTTTTTCTTGAATCCTTGGCAGTCAGGGGATTTCCCGTCCTTGGTCTATGAAAACTCCGACCGGCGAATTGCCGGTTTCGTAGGTGTAATGCCCCGCCCTATGAGGTTCATGGGAAAGTCGATTAAGGCGGCGGTTGCTTCACAGATCGTGGTGGATCGGAGCAAAGGCCTTCCGTTTGCTGCGCTAGAACTATTCCGGAAATTCTTTTCCGGACCGCAGGATTTATCCTTTTCCGACGGAGCAAACGGGTTGGCCCGGAGAGTCTGGGAGGCTGCGGGGGGAAGTGTCGCGATGTTGTACTCCCCGCTGTGGACCCGGATACTGCGGCCTGCCCAGTACCTGGTGAATCTTTGTGAAAACCGGAGGCTGCTGGGAACTGTTGCCAAGGCTTCGCGCCCGATCTCTTGGGCCCTGGATGCCGCGGCTGTTCGGATTGCGGACGGACCTTATTGCTTTTCGGAGCCTGAAAGCATCGAAGCAGAGCCCGCTGAAGAGGCTATTATTTGGTGCCTTCGCCATTTGGCCGGGCATCGGGCATTGCAGCCCGAATACGACCTCGATTCACTCAAGTGGCTTCTGAAAAAGGCGGGGGAACAGAAGAAGCACGGGGAACTTCGGAAAGGAATGGTTCAAAGTGTCAAGGGAGAAATATTGGGCTGGTATTTGTATTACGCAAAACCGGGCGCGGTAAGCCAGGTGTTGCAAATCGGAGGCAAAGTTCGCTCAATCGCTCATGTCTTAAATCATCTCTTCTACCAGGCGTGGCAGCAAGGGGCGATCGCAGTTTCCGGGCAAACAGAGCCGGAGTTCGCTCTGGAACTGTCAAGCAGCCATTGTGGCTTTACCTGGCCCGGCGGAGTGTTAGTACAGTCGCGAAACAAGGATATTCTGGACGTGATCCATCGGGGAAACGCCTTCCTCACACGCTTGGAAGGAGAATGGTGGATGCGGTTCTGTGACCTCTCAGAGACAGGGAATGATAAGCAGATCTCCTCGTTCCGGAGAGCCGCAGTCAACGGGACTGTCAGCAAAAGCGGGGCATCGACTGGTTCAGCTGCGGATGACTGGGCACAAAAAGGGTGTCAGGGCACAAATAACGGAGCGAGACAGGCGGCAGTATGTGCGGGATAGCCGGAGTGCTGAACTTTGATGATGCGGGCGCCGATCCTGACCTTCTGCGCCGGATGATCCAAACTGTCCGGCACCGCGGACCGGACGATTGCGGAATCCATATTGATCGGAACGTCGGGCTGGCGCACGCCCGGCTCAGCATCATCGATTTGGCCTGTGGGCACCAGCCAATGCCCAATGAGGATCGGTCTCTTTGGATTACTTTTAACGGTGAAATCTTCAACTATCTCGAATTGAGAGAGGACCTCATCCGCAAGGGGCATCGTTTTGCAACCCACTCGGATACGGAAGTCATCCTGCACCACTATGAGGAAAAAGGGGAGGATTGCGTCAAGGACTTTAACGGCCAGTGGGCCTTTGCCATCTGGGATTCGAAGAATCAGAAGCTATTTCTTTCACGGGACCGTTTAGCGGTTAGGCCGCTCTTCTATACAACCTGCAATGGCGTGTTTCTCTTTGCTTCGGAAATAAAGTCGCTGCTTCGCCATCCCGGAGTATCACGCGAGGTGGATCGCGTAGGGCTGGATCAGGTTTTCACTTTCTGGTTCACGTTGCCCCCAAGGACCATCTTTCGTGGGATTCAAGAGCTGCCTGCGGGCCATTCGATGACGGTTCAGAACGGCTGCATCAAATCCCAGCGATACTGGCAGCTGGACTATTCGCCTGCTTCAGAAATCCGCAAGATCGGACGCAGGGAAGAGCAGGAGTATAGCGAGCAGCTTCTGGACCTGCTCGTGGACGCGACACGCATTCGGCTTCGAGCGGACGTGCCGGTGGGCGCCTATTTGAGTGGCGGGCTCGATTCCGGCATAATCACAGCAATCGTTCGAAGATTTACGAACACACCTCTCAAGGCTTTCTCCGTCACGTTCGATGATCCGGAATTCAACGAAGCGCCGTATCAGGAAGAGGTGAGCCGGTTTTTAGGAACCGAGCGTCACGAGATCCGTTGCAGCTACGACGACATCGGGCAGGTATTTCCTCGTGTCATCTGGCAAACGGAAAAGCCGATCCTTCGAACGGCGCCCTCTCCATTTTTTATTCTTTCCCGCCTGGTCCGGGAGCAGGGCTACAAGGTGGTTCTGACAGGCGAAGGCTCCGATGAGATCCTGGGCGGCTATGACATCTTCAAGGAGACCAAGATACGCCGGTTCTGGGGAGTGCAGCCGGATTCTCAGGTCCGCCCTCTGCTTCTCAAGCGGCTCTATCCGTATCTTCCCATTTTGCAAGAGCAGCCTCCGGAATATCTCAAGGCGTTCTTTCACGTCAACGCGGAGGACCTGTCGAACCCCTTCTTCTCGCACCTTCCTCGATGGATGCTGACTTCAAGAATCAAAGTCCTCTTTTCGGACGATGTCAAAGACGAGCTCCGCTCGGAAAACTGCTACACGGAGCTCGAAGCGAATTTACCCGAAGACTATTACCGTTGGGACTCTTTTTGCAGGGCACAGTACCTGGAAGCAATGTTTCTGTTACCCGGTTACATTCTCTCATCGCAGGGAGACCGGATGGCAATGGCGCATTCGGTCGAGGGACGCTTCCCTTTCCTGGATCATCGGGTAGTCCAGCTGGCGGCATTGATCCCACCCAATCTCAAGATGAAAGTGTTGAATGAGAAATACATTTTGAAGCGCTGTGCGGAACACCTCATTCCCCGTTCCGTCGAGAAGAGACCGAAGCAACCT
Organism: Acidobacteriota bacterium; assembly: GCA_003225335.1. Lineage (GTDB taxonomy): Bacteria > Acidobacteriota > UBA6911 > UBA6911 > UBA6911 > Gp18-AA60. Next base: position 52,674 of record QHZE01000451.1, on the reverse strand, counting down.
TACCGCGCTCCGGAGGGAAAAAGCTTCTTCTCCAACGGCAGAGGTCGCGATTATGTCGAGGCGGCTCTGGCCCCGGCGCAAATTCGAAAGACTGGCCTCTTCCGGCCTGCCGCGGTCCAAAAGCTAGTTGATAAGTTCCGCCGAGGGCTGGCGATCGGAATCAAAGACAACATGGCGCTGGCTGGTGTCCTTTCTACTCAGCTCATGGTAGACCAATTCATCGAACATCTAATGTGGTGAAATGTGAGAGAAGAACTGCGACGATTTATCATCGACAACTTCTTGTTTGGTGTGGAAGACAGTCAGTTTTCAGATGATGACTCCTTCCTGGAAAAGGGCCTCATTGACTCGACCGGCGTTCTGGAGTTGGTGGCCTTCATTGAAGAACAATATGGGATCAGGTTTCAAGATGACGAGATCATTCCGGAAAACCTGGATTCCGTCAATAAACTGATTCAGTTCCTGAACAAGAAGCTGGTACCGGCTGCCTGACGTATTTCACCCCGGCGGGGCGAAAGGCCGGGAAAATACGTTGGCGTATTTGTGAAATCATGTACTGGTGACTCGCAGTTCTGATTGCGCCCGTCAAGATCGGTACTGGGTCATTTTCAATTCAAAATGACCCACTACCGAATTTTGTCATCTGTCCCCCCCAATCCAGTAAATCCTGTTATCCTGTCCGATCCGTCCTATTTGCCCCGCGCATGCTGCGACGGGTTAAACAGCCAGACAGGATAACTGGATGGACAGGATGGTCGAGTGAATTTTGGGTAGTGGGCCCTTTTCAAATTCAAAATGACCCACTACCTCAAGATCGGGCAGATCACACGATCGCGTAGTTTGTGGCATAATGCTTTGTCATTATGCCTGAGGACCTGTACGAAGAGATCGTTGAAGTCCGCCGACGCGGCCAACGGGCGGCGCTGGCGACCATCGTGGCGCGCAAAGGATCCACACCGCGCAAAGACCCCGCAAAAATGCTCGTTTATGAAGATGGCCGGCAGTGGGGGAGCATCGGAGGAGGCTGCACCGAGGCGGAGGTTTGCCGCGAAGCCTTGCTGGTGATGCGCATCGAGAAGCCAAAATTGCTGACGTTTGATCTGACCGAAGATGACGCGGAAGAAAGCGGACTTCTCTGCGGGGGCGTCATGGAGGTTTACGTGGAACCGATACTTCCCGATCCTGTTCTCTACGTCTTCGGCGCCGGTCATGTGGGCCAGTGCGTGGCGCAGGTTGCCAGGAGCATCGGATTCAAGATCGCCGTTGTCGACGACAGGATCAAATACGCCAATCCCGAGCGCTTTCCGCAGGCCGATACCATTTACGTGGACCCGTGGGAAGAAAACTTTCGAAAACTGCCCGTCAACGACTCTTCTTATGTCCTTATTGCGACGCGCGGGCACAACTTTGATCTGGCCTGCCTGCGCTTTGCGCTACACACACCGGCCAAATACATCGGCCTGCTCGGCAGCCGGCGCAAGACAAAACTTCTTTATGAGGCGCTGGAGCGCGAAGGGATGGACCCTGCGAATTTCGAGCGCGTCTACGCTCCCGTGGGAATTGAAATCGGCTCTGAAACCCCGGAGGAAATCGCGATCAGCATCGCAGCAGAGCTGGTCGCCGTGAAGAAGAACCTCCAAGTCCGGCCCCTGAAGGAATCCCTGCGTTACCTCAAGCCTGTAGCCACGATCCGCTGACCAGCAAGAAAGCCAACGGAGGTAACCGCGCTAACTTACGGGTGGTGCGGATCCCGAAGGGGACTGACCATCCTTCAGTCAGTCTTCTCTCATTTGTCATCGGTCATTTGTCATTTCTGGCTGGTGGCTTAACGGAGGCGCAGTGCGGCCTGAAGGCTGAACTCCAGACTTGGAGCGATCGAAATACGATCAATGACAAATGACCAATGAAAAATGACAAATGGCATTTCTCTTCCGCTTTCTTATTTCCCGTACCAGGTCACCTCACCGGAGAGCGCCTTCAAAAACTCCACGAGGTCCTGCTGCTCCTGCTTGGTCAGCTTCAAGGGTTTGATCTTCGGGGAAAGCCACTTGTTCCGGTAGCCTCCTTTGTTGTAGAAGGCGACGACCTCTTCGAGGGTCTTTTCAGAACCGTCATGCATGTAGGGAGCGGTGTTGGCCACCTCGCGGAGCGTCGGGGTTTTGAATGCCCCTTGATGCCCTTCCAGCTTGGTGACTTCGTAACGGCCCAGATCGGGCTTCTTGGCCGCCATACCCACACCGATATTATTGTAGTTTTCGTCGGTGAAGTTGAAAGAGGCATGGCAAGTTTCGCAGTTTCCCTTCTTCTCGTCTCGAAAGATTTTCATGCCCCGCTGTGCCGCCTCGCTCATCGCAGTCTTGTCTCCGGCCGTAAAGCGATCGAAGGGGCTCTTCCCTGACACAATCGTCCTCTCGAAGCTGGCAATCGCCTTGGCCAGGTTTCCCGGCGTGATGGCTCCGTCCGGAGGAAAGGCCGCCTTGAAGTCGCTGGAGTAACTTGGGTCGCTCGTGAGTCTTTCGACGACCACGTCCATGGACGGCATAGCCATTTCCAACGGGTTCTGAACCGGTCCGAGCGCCTGTTCCTCGAGGGATTTCGCGCGGCCATCCCAGAACTGCGCTGCGCTGAAAACCCGGTTTATGGCGGCGGGAGACTGGCGGGTTCCCGTTTTGCCTCCGACTCCGGCCGAAAACTGGCGCGAGTCTGAAAAACCGTGCTCGGGAATGTGGCAAGAGGCGCAGGAAATGGATTGGTCCGTCGAGAGTTTCTTCTCGAAGAACAGCCTCTTGCCCAGCTTGATCTTCTCCTCCGTCATAGGATTATCAGGGGGGACAACGACGCTCTCCGCAGCCAGGCCCAGCGGGAAACTCATCACATACGGCGCGGGGGCTTTTGGCGCTTCCTCCTTCGGCTGTTCCGGCTCCTTCCTGGCACAACCGGCAATAGTCAGAGCCAGCGCACAAACGAAGAAGATGGAGAGCGCAAGACGAATGTTGAAACCACGCAATGAATAGACGCTTCTCATAGCCTTTCCAAAATTAAGATTTTCATTAGTTGCGATTCCCGTTCTCACCGCAGAGACGCGGAGTACGCGGAGAATGTTTGACAATGATCGATGACAAATGAACAACGACAGCTTCGCAGATTCGTTTCCTCGCGTGCAATCTTTCATCCTTCATTTGTCATGGGTCATTTTGCCGAATCTTTCTCTGCGTTCTCTGCGTCTCTGCGGTGAATGAGCGGTAAATGAGTTACGTTGCCTAGAAACCGGAGACCTTCCCTGCCTTCTTGTAGCACTGGAAGATGATATGCCAGCTGACGGGGATGAGCGCCAGCCAGGCGATCCAGTAGTACTTGCTTGAGATCCCGAGGTTCCCGCCGGCGAAGTAGGTGGTGTGCTGGCCCACCATCGCCCAGAGCAGCGGGAGCGACAGGTACGTGTTCTGCCGGGATCGGAGTCCGGCGAGTTTCACGAGGTTCGCATCGGGAGCGGTGCCTTCCTTGATCGCCTTGATGATTTTTTGCTGTGCCGGCCATATGCGGAACCACACATTAAAAGCCATTATGGTTCCGAACATGGCGCCGGTATGAATCAGCGTGCCCCGGTAGCTGAAGTTCCCGAAAGTCGCGAAGAGCACGACCACAATGGCGAGCAGGACGTAAGCCACGGTGGAGGCCACCTTGATATTCTGCGCCAGGGGGCTCTTGAACAGGAAATCGTAAAGCAAAACAGCCAGGAAGGTAACCGCGATCATCACGATGGTCCCGGCCGTAAACTCTTTGTTGGTATCCACCGCCACGCCGTTCATGTAGTAGACGATGCCAAGGAGCAGGACTCCGGTGACCCAGGTCCAGGCAGCCCCCCATCGGAACCAGAACAGAGCGCGAGGCCGCAGCTCCGGAATCACGGTCTTCTTGGTTCCTCCGTCCAGTTTTCCTTCGAACTGGCCGTTCACGAAGTTGAAAAAATACAGATGTCCTATCCATAGAATTCCAGCAAAGACGTGCATCCATCGAAACAAGGCTTCAAACGCTGCGGAAATATCTCCCATCTTGCGCCTCCTTCAGATCGACGAAGTCCTCGTGTTTGCAAGTGATTGGAAAATTTACTGTAAAGCTATCAGGTGGGCTTGTCAAGAAATCAGCCCAGGAGCTGATCCATTCTGTAGATCATGCCTTCGCGGGTGTATGAGGCGAGTTCGACAATGCCCGTATCCATACGGATCGCGTCCTCCGGGCAGGCTTCCACGCAAAACCCGCAGAAGACACACACGCCCAGATCGATGTCGAACACTTTGGGCATTTTCTCGATGTTCGGATCCGGGTGCTCTGTAGCCACAATGTGAATACAGCGCGCCGGGCAGACCGTCTCGCACATCATGCAGGCCACGCAACGGGGCGTTCCGTCTTCGCGCATCGTGAGGCGGTGACGCGTTCGAAGCCTTTTCGCGTACGGCCGCCGCTCCTCCGGATACTCGTAGGTGATTGTTTCGCCCTTGTCCACCTTGAAGCCGAAAGCGCGCAGAAGGTGACGAGGGAAATTGACAAAGAAGTGCTTTGCGGTGAGGACCAGGCCCTTTACCACTTCTGTAATGTACAACCGCTCCAGCGGTCCGAGCTCCGGCTGTCTCATAAGGAAATCGGATTCTACCCAAATCCCCGGATGAAGTCCAGACACCGACCTTCCTTTGCCACGAATTTCACGAATTACACGAAATGCTTTCGCTCACTCACGGTGACGCAGCCCTTTCGTGTAATTCGTGGCAAGGCTTTTCCAGTTGTGCAATCCGTGCCGCGGGAGTTGAAAAAGGATCGTGCGAATGAGTAATCTGTAGCTTATGAAGACCGAGCCGAAGCCGAAGATCCTCCGCGAACTGGAAGAGATTGCCGGGTCCAATTATATTTTGCACGACCCCGATGAGCTGCTGGCATACGAATGCGACGGCCTCACCCATCACCGCTCGCTGCCGGATTTTGTGGTCTTCCCGGAAACTACACACCAGGTCTCCCGGCTGGTCGAGCTCGCCCGGCGTTACCGGATGCCTTTTACCGCGCGAGGCTCCGGCACGGGATTGAGCGGGGGCGCGACTGCGGCGCGCGGTGGAATGATCATAGAAACGTCCCGCATGAAACGGATCCTCGAAGTAGACGCCGAGGCCCGCGCGGCGGTAGTACAGCCCGGCGTGATCAACATGGAGATTTCCCGCAGGGTCGCTGATGCGGGTTTCTTTTATGCTCCCGACCCTTCCAGCCAGATCGCCTGCACCATCGGAGGAAACATCGCAGAAAACAGCGGCGGGCCTCACTGCCTCAAGTACGGCACGACCGTAAACCACGTTCTAGCGCTGAGCGTCGTTCTCGGGGACGGCGAAGTGATGGAATTGGGAGGCGCCGCCGCAGATCCACCCGGATACGATCTGTGCGGTATCTTTGTAGGGAGTGAGGGGACTTTCGGTATCGCCACGGAGATCCGCCTGCGGTTGGTGCGCACGAGTCCGGCGACGCGAACGCTGCTGGCCGCATACGCGCACGTCCAGCAGGCCACCGAGACCGTGTCGGACATCGTAGCCGCAGGCATCGTTCCCGTCGCGCTCGAAATGATGGATCAGGCCATAATCAAGGCGGTGGAGGACTCCCACTACCGCGCAGGTTATCCGAGGGACGCCGGCGCCGTGCTCCTCATCGAGCTGGACGGCCTGGACGCAGGCCTGAAGGTGCGCGAAGAACAGATTCGGGCGCTCTGCCAGGCCAACGGTTGCGCGGAAATCCGCGTGGCGCGGGACCCGGCAGAGCGCGCCGCGCTCTGGGCCGGCAGAAAGGGCGCCTTTGGCGCCTGCGGGCGGTTGAGCCCCAACATGTATCTCTCCGACACTGTTGTCCCCCGCAACCGTCTTCCGGAAGTGCTTTCCCGAGTGTACGAAATATCAAAATCTCACAACATCCGGGTCGCTAACGTCTTTCACGCAGGAGACGGGAATCTCCACCCCATCCTTCTGTATGACGAGAAGGATCCCCATGAAACCCGGCGCATGCTGGCGGCCTGCGCCGATATTATCGAAGCTTGCCTCGCGGTCGGGGGAACTCTCAGCGGAGAGCACGGCATAGGTTTGGACAAGCGGGACTACATGGATCGCCAGTTCTCAGAAGAGGATTTGCGCGCCATGACGAAGGTGAAACGCGCGTTTGATCCTGAGGGACTCTGCAATCCGGATAAAGTCCTGCCAAGGCGCGCCGGCTGCGGCGAAGCCGGACGCTGGGATCCCAAGCGGCTGCCGGAAGGCGCCTGGGTCTGACGATTGCTTTTCACCACAAAGACGCGAAGACGCAAAGAATCGCAAAGAATTTTCTGTCGAAGAGCAAACAACTTTAGCCGTCGGCCCTACGGCATTAATTCTGTTGGAATCTGCATAACACCTGGCGTGAACGAGTGCGCCGGCAACTATCATCTTCGTCTTTGCGTCTCAGCGGTGAATGCGCGTCGGTTAGACGGAGAGGGGCTCTTCGGCGCGGCGGCGAATGGATTCGAAGTGCCTCTGTTCCTCTTCGGCAAACTGCACGAAGATTCGCTTGCCTTCGGTCTCGAGGAACTTGGCGGAGTAATCCTTGAAGAATTCCGCGGCGCGACGTTCCAGAACCATGGCCATCTCCAGAGAACGCCGCGTGTCGAGACGAAGCGTTCCGTCGACTTCATATTCCTCGAGGTCCGGCACCAGACGTTCCAACTCGCATGGGTCAAAATGAAGGAAGACCGGAGCCGTTTCCAGCCCTTTCTCCATTCGGCAAAACCGCTTCAGCTCAGCCTGTAAGTCCGCCAGATGCTTCTCTTCCTCCTCCACAATCCTTTTCAAGACTTCACGGCCGTCGGGATCCAGATTCCGGCGCGCGGCATCCCGGTAGAACGCGAGACCGCGCGTCTCCATCAGAATGGCCATCCTCAGCGCGTCCCGGGCAAAGATCTTTTCGGTGTCGAGCCGGGGAGGCTCGGGAGCCGGGCGGTGTTCCAGGCAATCTTCACAGATGCCGTAGACTTGTAAGCGGTGGAGCAGCGGCTGAAAGTGATACTTGCGCACGATTTCTTCCTGGATTCTCTCCAGTTCGGGAGAAACGAACTCGATCGCCTTGCGGCACTGCGTGCAGATGATGTGATGGTGATGCGGATGGTGGTAGCTGTGCTCGAATCGCGTGAGCCCGTCGCCGAGGGCGATCTCCCGGGCAATGCCGCAGCCCGTCAGGGTTTTTAGGGTCCTGAAGACCGTCACGATTCCCACCTTCCTGTCCTTCTTCTTGACCAGGGCGTACAGGTCTTCGACGCTGAGATGTCCTTCCGTGGTAAGGAACACTTCCAGAATAAGATCCTTCTGCCGGGTCTTCTTCATCCCGTTCTGACGCAGGTAGGTATAGAAAAGCTCTCTTTCTTCTCGCAGCTTTCTTCCCGGCATCGCCTCTCCTCTTTTGGGGTCAGGTCTTGAAAATTCAGTTTTTCGAGAATTCTGAAAAACTGGGAGGACCGATTCGAGCATCTTGCGACCCCTTCGCGCCCGTGGCGTCTTCGCGGTGAGACTGAGCCCGAATTAACCGCGAAGACGCGAAGGGCGCAAAGGCTAATGGTTGTGGTTCATGCCACCTTGGTAAGGATGTGGGGACCGTGCTCGGTGATCGCGATCGTGTGCTCGAAGTGCGCAGACGGTTTGCCGTCCACAGTCACAACTGTCCAGCGGTCGCTCAGGATACGGACCTGATCGCCTCCCAGGTTGACCATGGGTTCGACCGCCAGGACCAACCCCGGCTTGAGCTTGATGCCGCGACCGTTGACCACATAGTTGAGCACCATAGGCTCTTCATGAAGGCGTCTGCCAATGCCATGGCCGCCGAACTCCTTGACCAGAGAGTACCCATGGGACTCCGCATGCGTCTGGATTGCTCGCGAAATATCCGACAGGTGATTTCCCGGGACCATCTGGTCTATTCCGAGATACAGACACTCTTCGGCTACGCGCAGCAACTGTTTCAGGTCCTGAGAGATTTCACCGACCGGCACGGTAATGGCCGAATCGCCGTAATAACCGTTGTAAATCACTCCAAAGTCGAGGCCCACGATATCCCCTTCCTTCAGTTCCCGATGGCCGGGGATGCCGTGGACCACTTCATGATTGATGGAAGTGCAAAGCGTGCGGGGGAAACCGCGATAGCCCTTGAAAGCCGGGGCAGCGCCGCGCTTGAGGGTCTTCTCTTCTGCAATTCGATCCAACTCGCGGGTTGTTATCCCGGGCTGAACCAGTGGACGCAGCTCCTGCAGAATCTCTCCCACGATCCTGCTGGCATCCCGCATGATTTCCAGCTCGCGTTTGGATTTAAGCGTAACCATGGAGGTCCGATTCGAGTCTTTGAGACTTAGCCGTTCACCCCTAAGACTCGAAGGCTGGGAGCGTCACGAAACATCTGTCAGTTGATCCATCGCAGGTGATCTGTGGGCGCCTCTGCGCTGGAAGCAATAGGCTTCCGATGGCTGAAGTTCTCCCAGACCTTATGGGTGTACGCGATCTTATCTTCCCCGTAGGTCCAGCAATAAAGCAGCTCCGGATCCACTGACTGAAAATCGACGGTAAAGTAGCCTTTGGGAACCGCGCCCAGTTCGAGCACCCTGTTGGACCAGTCGCGCAATGCGTCTTCAATCTCCTTCAGCACCCACTCGGGCACGGCCGGCTCCCCTTCCTCCGCGCCGGTCTTGTAACGCTGGCGAATCCCGTCCAGCTGCCGGACAACGTCCGCAGTGATGTCGGCTATCAGAGGGACCAACTCATTGGCCTCGGTCAAACTGTAGATCTTCTGCGCACCGTCGCTCATGATCCAGTTCCCATAGGGTTTGCATTATACCGCGTTTTTGGGGACAGAGCCGCGTAATGCAATGGTCTTCAGTCAGGGGTGGGACATTTCGATTGACGAATGACGAGTGGAGCGACATTTTGAAGGCATCACGAGGCCGACGAGTCGCGAGAAGCCAAGCTCGAGAAGAATTCAAGCGCTTTATTCACCACGGAGACAAGGGTCGTGAGAAAAAATCGTAGCGCCGGCGTCTCGCCGGCATCTGAGCCTCGACAACTCCTTTTGGGTCAACACGACCTTTGCCGGCTGGAAGCCGGCGATACATTTTTTCTCACGACCAAGGAGTGCACGGAGATTTCACAGAGGCATCACGTTCTCCGTGCCTCTCCGTGTGCTCCGTGATGAAGCAGGACGGCTTGCCGATCCAGGGTCCCTGTCTGAATCACAGTAATACAATGTCTCAGAACATATGAAAAATCGGTGGCCACGCAGGATCCCTTCGGTTTTTTCACAGCTGCTGACGAGTTACGGACAGGCGTTAGCTATTTCAGCGTCTCAAAAACCGAAATATTGCGCAGCTGCGCAAGCCTCTCAAAAAATGGAATCGTTTTCCTGACTGTGTGGGTGTTTATCAGAAAGCTCCCCAGGGTCACCGGGAGCTTCGGCCTTGCTGCCGGGCAGTTCTGGCATGCCTTGTAGCCTCTCAGATCTCCCCGGATGTGAGCCTCGCGCAACTGGACCATCTTGTCCGAGTTCCATATCTCCTGGAGCGTGCTCTTTCTGACATTGCCGATGGGTTCTTCCGGATAGATGTAGCAGCAAGGGAACACTGTTCCGTCGTAGTGGATGTACATCGGACCACGCCAAAGCAGGTAACACGGGTGCTTCATCGGGGGCCGCTCTTCGCTATCGCCCGGGATCGCGCTTCCCTCGTTGTGGACTTCGTCCTTTTTTATCCGGATCTCGTCGATCCCCTCCACCCTCCACATCCGGATCAGGTCCGGGATCTCCGCGCGGTTTTCATTGAGCCGGACCATTTGCAGGATGCAGAAGATCTTCGATCGCAATTCCTTCTTCACCCGCAGGAAGGTCAGAATGTTGGCGCGGACTTTTTCGAAATCCGCTCCCTTCCGGTATTTCTCGTAGGTCGCTTTCGTCGCCCCGTCAAAGGCCAGGATGATGTAATCCAGTCCGGCTTTGATGAGCTTACGGCCGGCCTCTTCGGTAAGTACCGTCGCGTTTGTGGAGATTCCGCTAGGCACCCCCACCTGCTTGCAGTAAGCAATCATGTCGTAGATTTCAGGATTGAGCAGGGGCTCTCCGACTCCATAGGGCACCGCGAATTCGAGAAAGGCTTTCCCGTCGTCAATGATCTTCTTGAAAACCGGCAACTCCATGTCTTTGGGAGGAAAATAAATGCTTTCACGCGGGCACATAGGGCAGAAAAGATTGCACTTGGCAGTGCTCTCAATCGCCAGCGTCAGCGGCCCTCCAGGGACGTGAGACTGGCGGAGCACGTAGCTCTTGAGGAGGCCCAGGCGATTTCGAAGCTGCACGGAAAGAAGCGCCATTTATCGATCCAATTCTCCGGCAATCATGTTGATGGATCCGAACGTGGGTACGATGTCCGCCACCATGTACCCTTCCAACATCCTGTGCAGCCCTGCCATGCCGAAGAAGCACGGCGGCCGCACCCGCACGCGGTACGGGTGGTCCTTGCCATCGCTGACAACATAGAATCCAAGCTCGCCGTTGGCTCCTTCGACGGCGAAGTACGTGTCTCCCTTGGGCGGCCGGATTCCGTGATTGTCCATGATGATCTTGAAATGGTTCATCAGGCCCTCAATGTTCCCGTACGTGTCTTCCTTGGGCGGAAGAATCACTCGCCTCTCGGCGGGCATGACTCGTTTCAAGAAGGTACGCTGTGTTCCTTCAAGAGTGGGATCCACCGTGGTGACGACATCGACGAGTCCTTCGGTCCTCCCCATCTTGGCCTGGTCCACAAGTTCGAAGGACTGCACGACCTTTCCCTGGGAGTCCACATTTACCGCCCCGCCCGGCATTTGTTTCATGGCCTGCCGTATGATGCGCACGCTCTGGCGCATCTCTTCCATGCGCACCAGGTAACGATCGTAATTGTCCCCCTTCTCTCCCAAAGGGACGTCGAATTCCATCCGGTCATAAACAAAATAGGGAAAGTCTCTCCGGACGTCGTAGTTTATTCCCGACGCCCGGCCCATGGGGCCCGTAATGGAATAGCTGATGGCATCTTCCGCGGTGAGGACTCCGACATCCTTCATCCGGTCGACAAAGATGCGGTTGCGCGTCAGGAGCTTGTCTACCTGGTAAAGCTCCTTCTCGACTTTCTTGAGATCTGTCTCCAGCTTTTCTTCAAGTCCTTGGGGAAGATCTGCCTTGACGCCGCCGATTCGGCCGTAGGAGATGGTAAGCCGGGCGCCCGTTACTTCTTCGACGATCTCGTAGAGGTACTCGCGCGCCTTGATGAAGTACAAGAAGGCCGTCATGGCGCCCACCTCCATGGCGGACGCGCCGATGCAGGTGAGATGATCCGTAATGCGTGAGATCTCGCTCATCAAAACGCGGATGTACTTGCAGCGCTCCGTGATTTCTATGCCGAGGAGTTTTTCCACGGCCGCGCAGTAACCGAAGTTGTTGATGAGCGGGGAAACGTAATTCAGACGGTCCGTATAGGGAATGCTCTGGGTCCAGGTGGAATTCTCACAGCTCTTCTCGAAGGCGCGATGGAGATATCCGATCTCCGCTTCCACTTTGACAACGGTTTCGCCCTCGAGCTCCGTAACCAAACGAATCACGCCATGCATCGCCGGGTGCGACGGCCCGACGTTGACCAGCATGGTTCGAGTCTCCCGCGCGGACGTTGCGGCATCCATAAGCGGACTCAAAGAAGCTGTTTCTGGTTCTCGATCTTTTCTTGTAACTTCATTAGCCCGTCCAGAACGGCTTCAGGGCGGGGCGGGCAGCCCGGAATGTAAACGTCTACAGGAATGATAGTGTCGATCCCCTGGACGGTTGCGTAGTTGTCGTAGAACCCTCCGGTGCACGTACAGACCCCGAACGCAACCACCCATTTGGGTTCGCACATCTGTTCGTACACGCGGTAGAGGACAGGAGCGATCTTGTGACTGATGGTTCCCACCACAAAGAGAACATCGGCCTGTCTTGGCGAAAAGCGCGGCAGTCCTGCTCCAAAGCGGTCCACATCGTAGTGCCCTGCCGCGGTCGCCATGTACTCCATGCCGCAGCAGGCTGTTACGAAAGGATATTGGAAGATGGAATACTTCCGCGCCCATCCGATGGCACGCTCCAGTTTTGAAGTGAAGAACCCAGGGCCTGCGCCCGATTCGCCAGCCATCTTCTTTTGCCTCACTTCCAGAAAATGAAGAATGACAGATGACCGCCGGTCATTTGTCATTTTTCATTGATCGACCGGATCAATGAAAACAAGGAGCGTCCACGCATCATCGTGTCACAGAATCTAATCTTCGCTGTCCAGGTTCCGCAGGCAAAACTTGAGCTTTTCCGTCATCTCCAGGACCGCCATTCCGGGGATGACTGTTGTTTGGCACGATAGCACCCGCCGCGCGGGTTCTGTGCCGACCTGAATTACGACCTCACATGTCCGGCAATCGGCGTTCCAGCAGAACCCCCCCATGGATATGGGGTAGAGCTTCAAGTACTGGAAGCAACGGAGCAGACTGTTATTCTCGGGTACGCGAACGTCAATTCCCCCGATGCGGAGTGGCACCAGTTTTTCGTATTCGTAAAGAACACACTCTTCTTCGCCAACATCGGAGCATCCCGTGCCGCGTTTGCCCTTTTCGCCGTCTATTGTCGCCACCTCAAAACACACAAGTTAGTTGCAACGCCCACCTTTGTCAAGAATCGCCCGCCCTCTGAACGACTTCTCCGCGACTCTTTTCCGCTCTTCGCGTCTGCGCGGCTAAATCGGGTTCAGTTTCCACCGCGAAGACGTAAGGAATCTAAGACAAATCTAAGACTCAAATACCTCCACCTCGATGTAATCCACCTTATCGGCAAGAGGCGCTGGACGCTTGCGGACCCGGACGCCGACTCGCTCCGCCGGAAACGCCTGCAAGACGTCCTTCGCAATCCGGTAGGCGAGTGTTTCGAGCAGGTTGTACTCACGGCTGTGGGCGGTCTCCAGGACGACAGAAAGCATCCTGCTGTAATCAATAGCCCGGTCCAAAGAATCCGTTGTGGCCGCGGCTTCGAAGTCAGCCCAAACCGTCAGGTCCGCCTGGCAGGGTTGAGGCAAACGCCTCTCTCCCGGTGTCACTCCGATTCGGGGCTGCAATTTGATTCCGAAAAGCGTGATGCGGTCCTGCGTGGGGTTTGAGGACACTCCGTACTCTCCTTCGGCTCAAAAAGAAAACGCGGGCACTTACGCCCGCGTTCCGGAAAGCGGTACAAATAACGGCTCCCAAATTTTAGACGTAGAAGGATTCGCCGCACCCGCAGCTGCCCTTGGTATTAGGGTTCTCAAACTTGAACCCGGACCCCGTCAGGCCATCCACGTAATCCACCTGGGTTCCGTTCAGATACAGAAGTGAGCGGGAATCTACAAAGATCTTCAGGCCGTTCATGTCGATGACCTGGTCGTCGGAACTTGGTTCCCTGTCCAGGGACATCTGGTATTGAAAGCCCGAGCACCCGCCGCCGACTACCGCAATGCGCAGTCCTCCTTGCTCCCCTCGCTCCTCCATTATAGATTTGACCTTCTGGATCGCCATATCGGTCAAAGTAAGCATCGAATCTCCTTTCGTTACGTCGTTAATTCTTACGAGCAATCATCCTCGGAAACTGCCTTGCGCATTCCGGAGGAAAAAATCAACCGGACCCGGAATCTGTCCTTCGGTTTTGCCAAATTATTGCTTTTCGGCCTCCGGTTTAAGCTCCAAACAATACAAGTATCTTTAGCAAAAGTCAAGGTTTGCTACGCCCGTGACCCGGACGGCATTGCGGAAACTGCGCGAAATGAAACCGCCGGCGAACACGGATGAACGCAGATCTGTGTTTATCTCTGTTTATCTGTGTTCATCGGTGGTCTCGTTCATAGTTTGGGTTGCGACCGGGTTCCTGCGTGGCGAACCTGCTTCAAGACCTCCTGGTCGTGCCCGGACCTTCTTAGTGGTATCATCAAGGGCAGCATCGTGGCAGGAAAAGCGCGTGACCATGCGAGTTCTTTCCAAGTTTCTGCTGGCTTTCATAGCCTCGGGCGTTCTGTATCTCCGGCAGCCTGAACGCGTTCTCGACGCGCCCATCGGGACGGAAAAGTTCGGCCAGTTGATCGCAGGGTTGTCCGAACCCGAAGGCTATTTTGACAGCGACAATTTCGTTTCCAACGAGGCCGCATATCTGCGGGTGTTGCCCGCCATGAATCGTCTTGCAATCCGGGGTGGAGCCTATCTTGGAGTGGGACCTGACCAGAACTACACCTACATCGCGGAGATGCGGCCAAGGCTTGCGGTCATCCTCGACATTCGCCGGCAAAATGCTCTTCAACACCTCTACTTCAAGGCTCTGTTTCAGCTGAGCCGGGACCGAGACGAATACCTGGAACGTCTATTCGGCCGCTTGCTGGCCCCGCACGCGAAGAACGAAAAGATCTCCGAGCTCTTGCGCCGGAGTGACCAAGCCCCCCGTGACCCGGCCTTCATTTCTCTAAAGATTGCCGAAGCAATCGCAGCCATGCAGGCGTGGAACATCGGACTCACACACGAGGACTTCAAGGCGGTAGAGTACATAGCCTACGCTTTTGTCAACGGCGGCCCCGACATTAAATTCACCAGTTACAATCGGGCGCCCCGTCCTCATCATCCTTCCTATCGGAGCCTGCTCGAAGCGCGCGATCCCAACGGCGCCCAGTTGAGCTATCTCGCGCAGGAGGATCGTTTTCGCACCGTAAAGGAACTTCACAGAGAGAATCGGATTGTTCCGGTTGTGGGCGACTTCGGAGGTCCGAGCGCATTCCATCAGGTGGCTCAGGAGCTTCGCTCGAGAGGTCTCGAAGTGAAATGCTTTTATGCTTCGAACGTGGAGTTCTACCTGTTCAGGACCGAACGCTGGCATTCGTACCTCGGCAATCTCCGTGTGCTTCCCCTGGCACAGGACAGTTACATCATCCGGTCTTACGCCAACATGTGGCAGGCTCATCCGGCCCAGGTTCCGGGTTCTTACATGACAACCGTAATGCAGTCCCTTAACACGTTTCTGGCCAATGAGGCAGCAGGAAGGAACGAAACATACTGGGACCTGGTTACACGGGACTACATCATACAGTAAGCGAGGCAACAGCTATGTGGGGACGGGATCCGCCGGTTCCAATGACGATTGCCAAGTGAGCCGTGCCATATCCTTCAATCGTCATTCGTTCAATCGTCATTCGTGATGACGTCGCGCCGTACGTTCGATTCAAAACCCACGCATCGCCGCACGCGATCCTCAAGGCATACGGCGCAGAGGCCATTTGCAGCTTTGGACAAGATTCTGAGCAAGGCAGGTTTTCAGCTCCTGCCTCGACCGCTCGAGGCCCAGACCGGCTCGCTGGCCGCGGCTGAGGACGGAAATGAAGAAGAGTTATTTGAAAGCGCGATGCGCGATGTGGTGCGGGTGACATGGCGTCATGATCCCGTGCCTTCCCTGCCGCCGTCACCCCGGCCCGCATCGAACGGGGACCTGGAGGACCACAAGTTAATGGGGGCGGCGATGGGAGATCGTGAGGCACCGATCGTAGACCATCCGGAATACATCGAGGGCTGGGTAGGGGTTGCCGGAAAGCGCTACCTTCCGCGTTTGCGGGAGGGCCTGTATTCGATCCAGGGCCAGGTGGATCTGCACGGGTTCACTCGCGCGGAAGCCAGAAGAGTCGTGGAAGATTTCCTCCGCGGGATGTCCCGCTTCCGTTCTTGCTGCGTCAAGGTCATTCACGGCAGAGGCATCAACTCACCTACGGGCAGAGGGATACTCAAGGACAGCCTGCAGCGCTGGCTGGCTACTCGGAGGATGTCTCGCTACGTCGTGGCTTACGCCTCCGCTCCGGCCAGAGACGGCGGCGTCGGCGCGGTCTATGTGCTCTTGAGGCAGTCCAGAAGGTAGTCTTTTCACCACGAAGACGCGAAGGCGCGAAGAAGACTTTCTCCGTGTCTTCGCGTCTTCGTGGTGAATGCGGTTTCCAGCTTTTTTATGGGAATAGGGGACGGATTGGTTTAAGATGCGCTCCTTCCAGAGCTATCGAGGGTGGGATTCCGAATGAGGTTTCTCTCTTTCAGAAAATTGTTTCTTCGCTCCCGGATCGCCCTGATTCTTGTTCTCCTGGCCCTTTTCGCCGCCGTCTCCGCGCGAACGGAGGAGCCGGCCGTCTTCGCCATCAGCGGCGCCCGGATCTTTCCTGTGTCCGGGGCGCCGTTGGAGAAGGGGACGGTAATCTTGCGCAACGGAATCATCGAGGCCGTGGGCGCCAACGTCCCTATCCCTCCAGACGCCAGGACCCTCGACGGAACGGGACTCACGGTGTATCCAGGCCTGATCGACGGGCTCTGTGACGCCGGCCTTGAGGAGCCGCGCGCTCCCCAGGCGCCGGGGCCGCCTTCCGCTCGTCCGGGTCCGCCAGCCGCACCCGCACAACCCACCCAGCAGGCCCCTGCGCCGCCGGCAGCCGAGAGGCCATTGCTGAATTCTCATGTGCAGGCAGCCGACCTGATCAACCCGACAAACAGGAAAATTGAAAGCGCGCGCGCCGTGGGAATCACCACCGCCCTCGTAGCGCCGCGAACAGGAATCTTCGAGGGCCAGAGCTCCCTGGTGAATCTTTCAGGAGCCTCCGTGGGAGCCATGGTCGTAAAAACTCCGGTGGCCATGCATATCAGTTTGCAAAGCGCCGGGGGCTTCGGCGGCGGTTACCCGAGCTCTTTGATGGGAGTCGTCGCTTTCGTCAAGCAAACTTTCCTGGACGCGGAGCGTTACGACGTCGCATGGAACATCTACAACGTCCACACAGGTGTCGTGCGCCCGGATTACAACCATTCTCTTCAAGCTCTGATCCCCGTGCTCAAGCGCGAACTGCCCGCCGTTGTGCCCGGAGACACACCCGCGCAAATACAG
Organism: Acidobacteriota bacterium; assembly: GCA_003225335.1. Classification (GTDB taxonomy): domain Bacteria; phylum Acidobacteriota; class UBA6911; order UBA6911; family UBA6911; genus Gp18-AA60. The sequence continues at coordinate 35,688 of QHZE01000451.1, read as the reverse complement.
CGCGCAATGGAACTGGCCCAATCGTTCAAGCTCAAATGCATCCTGAGCGGTGGGAGCGAGGCGGCAAGAATAGCGCCCTTGCTGAAAGAGAAGGGGGTCCCGGTGTTGCTTTCCATGAAGTTTCCTGAACGAGACCGGGACTCCGACCCCGAATTGGAGGAAGAGCTTCCGGTCCTCCGCAGACGAGTGGAGGCTCCGGTCAACGCGGCGGCTCTGGCTAAAGCGGGCGTGCAGTTCGCCTTTCAATCCGGCGACATCTCGAGCCCGCGTGACTTCATGCGGAACATCGCCCGGAGCGTCGAAGCGGGACTGCCCAAGGACATCGCGATGCGGGCTTTAACGCTGACGGCGGCGGAGATTTTCGGCGTAGCTGGCAAGTTAGGGAGCATCGAGAAGGGCAAGACCGCTAATCTGACCATAGCCACAGGAGATATTTTCGACAGCCGCACCCGCGTAAAGTACGTGTTCATTGACGGCAAGAAGTATGACATCACCGAACCCGAACCGGAGTGAACCGATTGCGGATTGCGGATTGCGGATTTGACAATCGGGATTTGAAATCGACTAGGTTTTCTCAATCCACAGTCGCGAATCCCCAATTCTTCCGGCGTTTTTCAATCCGCAAGCCGCAATAGGCGGGGATGATTTGTATGAAAAAGACTGCTTTGATGGCGACGATTGTTCTCGCGTCGTGCGCGGCTTGGCTTCTGGCCTCTGAACCGCAGCGATCTCCCGCGTCCGGCGTCTTAATCATAAAAGACGCCTTCATTCTTCCTGTCTCGCGCCCTGCCCTTCCCAAAGGGTCCGTTCTCATTCGCGAGGGCAAAATCGCCGAGATCGGCCCCCAAGTTGCTACGCCCGAAGGCGCCACGGTGATCGACGCGAAGGGCCAGTATGTCATGCCGGGAATCATCGATTGTCACTCCCACATCGCCATCAGCGGCGGGGTCAATGAAGGCACACTGGCGGTCACCGCCATGGTCGGGATTGAAGACGTGATTGATCCCGAAGATATCAACATCTACCGGAGCTTGGCCGGGGGCGTTACGACGGCCAACATCCTCCACGGCAGCGCCAATCCGATCGGAGGCCGCAATCAGGTCATAAAGCTCCGGTGGGGCAAGGACGCAAAGGGTTTGATTTTCGAAGGGGCGAAGCCGGGCATCAAGTTTGCCCTGGGTGAGAATCCCAAGCGCTCGCGGGCAACGCCCGGCACTTCCCCGGCCCGCTACCCCCAGACACGAATGGGCGTTGAAGACGTGATCCGCGACGCCTTGATTGAAGCCCGCACCTACACCGAGAAGTGGGACGAGTACAAGAAACGAGCCTTGGCGGCAGACAAGCCAGCCATACCGCCCGCAAAAGATTTGAAGCTGGAAACTCTCGCAGAGATTTTGCGCGGGGAGCGATTGGTCCACGCGCATTGCTACCGCGCCGACGAGATCTTGATGCTTCTTCGGGTGGCCGATGAGTTCGGGTTCAAGATCGCCACGTTCCAGCACGTCCTCGAGGGTTACAAAGTCGCGAAGGAGATCGCCGAGCATGGCGCCGGAGCCTCAACTTTCTCGGACTGGTGGGCTTACAAAGTCGAGGCGTATGACGCGATTCCTTACAACGCCGCGATCATGACGCGCAAAGGCGTCGTTGTTTCCATAAATTCCGACAGCGCGGAAGAAGCCCGGCATCTGAATCAGGAAGCGGCCAAATGCATGAAATACGGGGGGCTCAGCGAGCAGGAAGCCCTGGCCCTGGTCACGCTGAATCCGGCGAAACAACTGCGTATCGACAATCGCGTAGGCTCGATCGAGCCCGGCAAGGATGCCGACCTGGTCATCTACAACCGCCACCCGCTGAGCGTCTACGCGGTAGCTCAGAAGGTCTTCATCGACGGCCAGGTCTATTTCGACATTCAGAAGGATCTGGAAATGCGGGAACGCCTGGAGAAGGAAAGAGCCTCGCTGAAAGAAAAGGATAAAAAGGAGCGGGAACGCGAGCGGCGCCCCGAGGGACGGCGGACACCTCCCACCGATGTGACAACGACTGCGGTCGAACCGCCCGATGAACCCTGAGAGCTGCGATTGAGACAAGAGCCGTTCTTCTCGAAAGGGTCTTTCGCTCCGGAGCGGGAGGAACTCAGCCAGGGGTGAGCGCTTTTTGCGAACCACTGGAACCCTTGCCTACGTGACCAACGCGCCCCGGCAAGGGCGGGGAGGTCCTGCAACCCCTGCCGGGGTGCGTATCGTTGTCCCTCTTCTACCCCGGGGGTTCGCTTCGCTCACCCCCGGCTAATTTCTTTTCGCCCCGCTGGGGCGGAAGACGTTACCGTATTTATGAAATCATGTAGTTAGGCTGCCGTCAGGGTACGGGAGGGCAGGCTAAAGCCGGAACTCCGAACCTGAGTTGGACACCGAGGGGAACGAACATGCAGAGGAGAAATCTCAAACATCTTCCGGCGCTAGCGCTGTTTTGCGCCCTCCTGGGGCTGCGGGCCACAGCAGGGAGTCCGACCTATGCGATACGTGACGCGCAGGTGCATACCCTGGCTTCCTCGGGAACTCTCCCGCGAGCCACGGTGGTCATCGCCGACGGAAAGATTGCGGCCGTGGGTTCCAACGTAAAGATCCCTGCGGGAGCCCAGATCATCAACGGCCAGGGACTGGAAGTCTATCCAGGCATGATCAACGCCTGGAGCAACATCGGCCTTACCGAAATCGGCTCCGTTCCTGCCACCAACGACGCCTCGGAGATAGGAGACTACAACCCCCACCTGCTGGCCTTCACCGCGATCCATCCCGACAGCGAGCATATTCCCGTCGCGCGGGCAAACGGGATCACCGCCAGTCTGAGCGTGCCTGCCGGCGGGATTCTTTCCGGTCAGGCGGTGTTGCTGCACCTGGACGGCTGGACAGTGAATGAAATGGCCATCCTCGAGAGGGCCGGCCTCGTCATGCAGTTCCCGAGCCTCAGCGAGCGAACCGTCTCCGGGGGCGGGTTGCGGGAAACTCGCCGTCAGACTTTCTCCGAACGGAAACGGAATTACGAGAGACGTGTCCGGGAGATCGGCGATCTCCTGGAAGCCGCCCGCCATTACTCCCGAGCCCGGACCAGCAATCCCTCCACAGCAGTGGACCGCAAGCTCGAAGCTTTGATTCCGGTGGTTCAGGAGAAAATGGCCGTCTTCATACAGGCCGACACTGCCCGAGACATCAAGAATGCCGTCGACTTTGCCAGAAAGGAAAAGTTGAAGATGGTCCTTCAGGGAGGACGCGAGGCAAGCAGGGTGGCAGATCTGCTGAAGAAGGAGAACATCCCGGTGATTCTGGAATCCATCGTTGCGCTCCCTGTGCGGGAGGACGACCCGTACGACGCGAGGTTCACTCTTCCCAGAGATCTGGTCCGAGCGGGGGTCAGGTTTGCCCTGACCTCGCCGAGCAGCTCCGACGTCAGGAACCTGCCCTACGAAGCAGGGTTTGCGCAGGCCTACGGGCTGTCTCACGAGGAGGCTCTAAAGGCGGTCACCGTGAATCCGGCCGAGATTCTGGGCGTCGCGGATCGAATGGGCAAGATCGAACCTGGAAAAGTTGCTGACTTGGCCGTTACGGACGGCGACCTCCTGGAGATTCGTACACAAGTCAAGAATCTGTTCATTGCCGGCAAGAACGTCAGCCTGGAAACCAGGCACACCCGCCTCTACCAGAAGTACCTGAACCGCCCCTGACGCCGCAGGGCGTTGCCGTCGGAACAGAGCTGAAACAAAACCACCGATGAACACAGAGCAGCCCAGCCGCAACCAAAAAAAATCTCAACACGAAGACGCGAAGAAATCCTTTGCGATTCTTCGCGTCTTCGTGTCTTTGTGGTGAATAGGTGTGGGAAAATTCTTTCCAGCTATATCTGGGCTGCGCGGAGCTTGAGCTGGGGATCGGAAACCGGGGAGGGTAAGCAGAGACGTGGCGAGCTTCACCTGCCAGGACTGCGGGAAAACGTTCGAGGTTCCGGACGCGACGCTCGCCAAGTACCCGGGTTGGAAGCCCAAGCACTGCCTGAGCTGTAAGAACAAGCAGAACGGTACAACGGAGCGCAACAGGACACGCATTCCCGGCGAGCGGCAAGCCCTGCGTTCACCCGCGGCAACGCGTGAAGAAAACCTGACGCTCAGCGAAGTGCTCGCCAAGTACAAGGCAGGCCCCAAGGTTGGAGTCTTCACCGACGGTGCGGCCGATCCCAATCCGGGCCCCGGAGGCTGGGGCGCGGTCTACGTGATCGAAGATCAGATCGTCGCAGAGCGCTGGGGACACGAGCCGCACACCACGAACAACCGCATGGAGCTGTCGGCCTTAATCGCCGGTGTCTCTCTCGTGCCCGAGGGCACACCCGCCGTCGTTTACACCGATAGCCAGTTGTGCGTGAGCACGATCGACAAGTGGGCCCAGGGTTGGGAAGCGCGCGGTTGGCGGCGCAAGGGCGGCGAGATCAAGAACCTGGAACTGGTGCAGGAACTGTACGGCTTGTTCAAGCGCCGTCCCGAGCTGAAACTGTGCTGGATCGCCGCCCACTCCGGCTATCGCTGGAACGAGTACGCCGATTCGCTGGCAACGGCTTATCGGCGCGCGAAGCGATAAGTCTTTGGTTTGGAGTTCAGGCTTTAGCCTGCCCGGGCTCCGTGCAGCCTGAAGGCTGAACTCCAAACGTGAGCAATGATCTCGTGGGCTTTGGTTCGGAGTTCAGGCTTTAGCCTGCCCGGCTCTGTGCAGGCTGAAGGCTGAATTCCAAACCTGGTTGCGCGCTACTTCCCGGCCGGCTTCCGGATTTCGGTCCCGGAAGCGCGCAGGATTCGCAGCAATGGCGGAGGAACGTCTTTCTTGGCGGATGCAAACAGCTGCTCGACCGGGCGCGGGTCCCGGGCCGCCATGCACCCCAGGGCCTGTAGCGAAAAGGATCTGACGATTCGGTTGGAATCCTCCAGGCGCTCAAGAAGCTCCTGGAGAAAGAGCGGCGCTCGTACGGGGAAGGAAGTTCCAAGCCGGCCGAGTGTGTAGACCAGGTGCCATCGGACATAAGCGGAGTCATCGGAGAGCGCTTCGCGGAGCCGGTCAACAACCCGAATGAGGCGATGCGCATGCGATTCCGAAAGCCGGGCCAGCGTTGCCGCCGCTCGTCCCCGCAACGCCCGCTCGCTGTCATCCAGCAGAGCGACCAGTTCGTTGAGCCGCCCGGGATGGTCCACAACAGTCCTGACGACCTCCGCGGTCCGCAGCTTCGCCAGAGGAACGCGGTTCTTCTTGCGGTTTCGAGTGACCCTGCGATGAGTTCTTGTCTCGACCATAGCTTCTTACCTGCCCGGATCAGAATCATACCTGGAAAACCAGGTAGGCGCATAGAACGCTTCGCCCTAATCTTTATCGGCATTCTCTGCCTGTCTGCAAAGAGTTTTCGCAAGCCATTTGTTTCAGGCTTTGGCAGTCTCTTTCCCGACGTCCCAGCTCACCATCCTCCTTTCGCGTATCGACTGGTTGATGAGGTGCGCGCATGCAGCGTTGCGGTGACCGGCAAGGGCGTCCTGCAAAGGCTGCTTCCGCGTCTTGACGCATGAAAAGAAATTGCGGAAATGCAGAATCGTCGCATCGAATCCGATCTCGCGAAACTCCTCCTCACCTGCGAGCACTTCCGGTTCGCGGGTGTTGGGAAGCTCTTCGGAGCGCACCTTGGGATCCTTGTAATAGGCTTCTTCCAATGTCTCCGGCCAGCTTTCAACGATCCAGCGATTGTCCTCACTAACGATCTCGGGATGGAAGGAAAGGCCGTTACCGAGGACCAGGCTCCCCTTGGTCCCGAGAATCTGGAAGCCTCCCTCAGAGCTCAATTGATTGTTGAAGGTGCTGCTCAGGTTGGCCGTGAAACCTTCGGGATACTCCAGGATCGCGTTGACGGTATCGGGAACGTCTCTTGATTCCTTCCATCGGTAGAGCTGGCCCATTGCGACGAAGTTGGCGGGCATCTTCGCGTTCATCATGAAGTGGATGCTCGTCACCAGGTGCACGAACAAATCGGTTGCGATTCCGCCGGAATAATCGCGGTAGCAGCGCCATCTGAAGAATCTCGCGTAATCGACAGAACGCTTGGGCGCCGGCCCGAGGAACATTTCCCAATTGACCGTCTGCGGTGACGCGTCCGGCGGGATCGGATAGATCCAGGCGCCGCTGGCGGTGTTCCGGTTATAGAAAGCCCGAACCATTGTCACCTGACCGAGCTTGCCGGATGCGATGATCTCCCGGGCCTTTTGCTGGGTGCGAGAGCTCATCCCCTGGCTTCCCACCTGCAAGATGCGCCCGGTCTTCTTTACTTCCGCGATGATGTTGTTCCCCTCCTCGACCGCGTAGGTCATCGGCTTCTCGATGTACACGTCTTTGCCCGCCCGAACCGCGTCGATTGCGATCGTTGCGTGCCAATGGTCCGGAGTGGCGATGACGACCGTGTCTATGGATTTGTCTGCCAGAATCTCCTTGTAGTCTTTGTAGACTTTCGCGCGCCCTTTTGTCCGAGCCACCGCGCGATCGGTCCGGCCCTTGTAGGCATCGCACACCCCGACGATTTCCGTGCCGGGCAGCGTCATTATTGCCTGCATGAGCTCCTGCGCGCGCGCGCCGACGCCGATCATGCCGACAGTGACCTTGTCACTGGCTGGCACGCGAGCAGGAACTTCCGGAGCCTCGCCATGGCCTTCTCCGAGAGCCATTCCCATGGCCGCGCTTCCCAGCGCGCTCCTCTGGATGAACTGCCGCCGATTAATCTTACTTTTTTCCGACATGTTTCAAACCCTCCTTGGCACTGGGAAAGGACGGATGATTGAAATCCTCTAATACTGTACGCAGTCTAATCAACGGCGAGTATGACGCGACAAAACATCGATGTCAATTATCCACCGGCGGAGGAATCCAGAATCCAGAATGGTTGCGGGAGCCCTTCCTGGACTGGTGCGGTCTTTACCGGGCAGTCTTTGTTGTGCCAGGGAAGCGCCATGCCACTTCTTCTGGATTCTGGATTCTGAATTCTGGATTCCTTTTCAGGAGGTGCGGCGCTGGAGGTGAAAGACATAGTAGACCGTGCCCGCGAGACCGCAGACAAAGGCGCCCCAGAAATTAACCCGCGGTCCCGCCTCCCAAAGCCATGCGCCGAGCAGCGAACCCGGCGTAACAATCAGGTCCCGCATCAAATAGTAGGCGCCAATCACCCGCCCCTGGTTGGATCCCGCGCTGTATTGAATAATGAGCGCCTTGCGCGCCGGCTCGCCGAACTCCTTGAGGCCGCGAATGACGAATGCGGCAGCCAGCCAGGCAATAGTTTGAGAATGAAGCAGAAAGAGAGGAAAGAGAGTGAAGAAAACGAACGTGGCAACCACGAAGGTCTCGCGGCCGTACCGATCCGAGAGATAGGCAATGGGAATAAAACAAACCATCGCCGTAGCCGTCTCCAAACTGGTCAGATACCCGAACTCCCGAGCGCCGATTCCGGGATAGGACATGGCATAGATCACCACCCAGGCGAAGGGTATGCGCTCGCAAAATCGAACAAGGATGTCCGAGAGGAGCAGGTGCCGCAACTCCGGCCGGAAATCGCCGATGCGCGGGCCGCGCCGCCAGGATGCGCTTTGGAAGCTCGAGCTCTCATCTTCGGAGATGCGGAGCTGGATGAGCACGGTCGCCGCCCCAAGCAACGACGAAACGACAAGCGCCACGCGCATGCCGCCGCGAAAGCCCAGCCGGTCGATCAACAACCCTCCAAGAACGGGGCCAATGACGATCGGAACACGTTTGACAATTGCCTGAACCGCTATTCCCATTCCGTATTTCTCCGGCGCAAGATTCTTTCCCACCAGGGAAAACGTGGCGGGCAAGGAGAACGACGACCAGGATAGAAACAGAAAGGTTGCCCCCAGAACAGCGGGCCAGTGCGGTATCGCGAAGACGATCAAGTAGCCGATTATCGAGAGAGACGTAAAGAGGACCAGCGCCTTTCGATGCCCCCAGCGGTCCGTGAGAATTCCCCCCGGATAGGCATAGAGAGCCCCCAGCAGCGTCTTGAGACCGTCGTAGACACCGATCGCGAGAGTGCCAGCTCCGAGAACGTCGAGGTACTTGGGCACAAACCGGATCCAGAGCTCTTCGCCGCACCCAATGACAATCATCGCAGTCAGCAGCGCGACGACGTCACCGCGCAGTCCGAGGAAGTCTGCTACGGCTCGCGCGTTCCGCATGGAAAGTTATGGTACCATCGCGCGCGAATCCGGTTCTTGATGATTTCGCGACTGGTTATCGTATAATCGTGAAATTCGTGGCCAGTTTTTTTCTCCGTGTCTCTGTGGCCAAAAACCGTCATTGGCCACAGAGACACGGAGACACAGAGAAGAAGCGCCGCGAGCGTGAGCAGCGGACGGACGGAATTTTTTCACGGCTTGTGACACATTAACCGATTTTTGTGTGACCTTCGGTCTGGGCGTGAGCGGAAAATCTCCTTGCGGGGGCGCAAACATGAAAAACACGAGGCGCTTCACAATGCTGGGCCTTCTTGTGGGATGGACTCTGGTTCCGGGTGCGCCGGCAGAAGAGAGGTGGATTCCTCTTTTCAACGGAACCACCCTCGCCGGCTGGCATCTGCGCAACCCCAATGGTCCCAATCTCTGGAGAGTGGAGAACGGCGTCTATACGACTGCCGCGAAAGGCACGGACATTCAGACCGATCAAGAGTTCTATGATTTCCAGCTCCATGTAGAATTCAAGATCGTTCCGGCGAGCAACTCGGGCGTATACATGAGGGATCGCTATGAGATTCAGATCGCCGACAGCTACGGCAAGGATCCCAGCGACAGCGGATGCGGCGCGTTGTACCGGCGCATTCCTCCCGCGATCAACGCTAGCCGCCCTGCGGGCGAATGGGAAGTCTTCGATATCACCTTCGTGGGAAAACGCTTGACCGTATACCACAACGGCAAGAAGATTCTCGACCATGTGAACGCAGGCCCCAGGGGGACGGGCGCCAGCAGCGATCGCGAAGATGCGCCAGGCCCGCTCCGCCTTCAGGGCGACCACGGGGAGGTGTCGTTCCGCAACCTGAAAATCCGCTCGGTTTCCAAAGAAGAGGCCGCGCAACTCCTTGGGAAGTGAAATGCCGCCTGACGGCAGACCGTCCATTTCGGTTTTTCCCAAAGCTTATTTTGACGAGCTTTGCAGCGGCAAGATGCCGCTGCTCGACTGGATCAAGCAGGCCGGTACCCTGGGGATTGAAGCCATTGAAATGTACGACGGCTTTTTCCCCCGCCGGGACAGCGGTGAGTTGCGGGAGGTACTGGCCGCTATGAAGAAGGCCGGGTTGCGCACCTCCATGCTCTGCTTCTCGCCCGACTTCACGCATCCCGATCCGGCGGAACGGGCGCGTCAGATCCGGCGCCAGAAGGACGCTGTCGATTTGTCACTCGAGCTCGGAACGCCTTATTGCCGTACGCTCTCAGGGCAGCGCCATCCGGAAACGCCGCTGGAGGACGGTATCCGGTGGGCTGTCGAGGGAATCAGCGCCAGCCTGAAATATTCCGCCTCGCGCGGCGTCACTCTTTGCATGGAAAATCACTACAAAGACGGTCTCTGGCGCTATCCCGAATTCGCCCAGCGCAGCGAGATCTTCCTCCAGATTATCGATCAGGTCGACTCCCCTTTCTTCGGGGTGCAGTACGATCCCAGCAACACGCTCCTCGCCGGCGAGGATCCCGTCGCGTTTTTGCGCAAGGTGAAGCACCGCGTGGTGACGATGCAGGCCTCCGACCGCTACCTCAAAGGGGATGCCCGGCTCGAAGACCTCAGACAGGCGGACGGAACGCTGGGGTATTCTCCCGATCTATGTCACGGGGAGATCGGGAAAGGTCTGAACGATTACGACGCCATTTTCCGCATTCTGCGCGAGATCAACTACACGGGCTGGATCTCCGTCGAGGACGGCATGGAAGGCCTTGCCCAGATGGCCCGCAGCGTCCAGTTCCTCAAGAAAAAAATCGACCAGCACTACCGCTGACTCAATTGCGGATTTCCAATTGCGGACTGCGGATTAATCTCCGCGTTAATTCGTGTGATTCGTGGCGAGTCTTTCTGTCGTCAGTTCCCCGGGGTTCCATTGTGATTCCCATATGTGATATCCTGTCACATTATGGCGGCCGGACTTCAGACGCGCGGACCCAAAGGCAAGCCGCTGGTAGGAAGCTTGTTTGAGTTCCGCCGTGACCCGCTCGGTTTCCTGACAGGGCTTGCGCGCACGTACGGCGACATCGCACACTTCAAGCTCGGACCCCAGGACGTCTATCTTTTCAATCATCCGGACCACATCAAGGATGTCCTGGTCACCCGCCATCGAAATTTCGTCAAGAGCCGTGGCCTCGAGCTGGCGAAGCGTTTCCTGGGGGAGGGATTGCTGACCAGCGAGGGGGAGCTCCATCGCCGGCAACGGCAGCTGGTTCAGCCGGCCTTTCACCGGCAGCGTATCAACAGCTATGCGAATGTAATGGCGGATTTCGGGGCGAGAACCAGAGAGCGCTGGCAGGCCAGTATGACCCTGGATGTCGCCCAGGAGATGATGCGTCTGACTCTTGCGATCGTGGCCAAAACGCTTTTCGACGCGGATGTGGAAAGTGAGGCGCAGGACATCCGGAAGGCGCTGACCGAGGTCATGCAATTGTTCGGCCGGGTCACCCTTCCCTTCACGGAGCTTCTCGACAAGCTCCCTCTTCCAAGCAACCGCCGTTTTCAGAAAGCGCGGGAGAGGCTGGACGCGACCATTTACCGGATCATCAACGAGCGCAGGAAGGACCGGGAGGACCGGGGCGACCTCCTCTCGATGCTGCTGCTGGCGCAGGATGAGGGGGACGGAAGCGGCATGTCAGACCTGCAGGTCCGCGACGAAGCGATGACGCTTTTCCTCGCCGGGCACGAAACGACAGCCAACGCTCTGACCTGGTCCTGGTATCTGCTCTCCCAGCATTCCCAGCCGGAAGCAAGAATGCACGCCGAAGTGGATGAGGCGCTCGAAGGGCGAGTGCCCGGCTTTGACGACGTGGCGCGCCTTCGTTACACGGAGATGGTTTTCGCGGAGTCCATGCGGCTCTACCCGCCCGCCTGGGTCATCGGACGGCGAGCGCTTGAGGATTACGCGATCGACAGCAACATCATCCCGGCACGCTCGGTTATCTTAATGAGTCCCTACGTGATGCACCATGATCCGCGCTATTTTCCGGATCCTTTCAAATTCGAGCCGGCTCGTTGGACCACGGAAGCGCGCGAGGCCAGGCACAAGTTCACGTACTTCCCTTTTGGTGGCGGACCTCGAGTGTGTATCGGGGAATCCTTCGCCTGGATGGAAGGAGTCCTGCTGCTCGCTACCCTGGCCCAACGCTGGCGCCTGAGGCTTGTTCCGAACCACACTGTCGTTCCCCAACCCCTGATCACCCTGCGGCCGAAGTATGGCATGCGTATGCAAGTCGAACCCCGCTAAGGGCATCAGACCTCAGACCTCAGGGATCAGACTACGTGCGAGTTGGAGTCTGAGGTCTGAAGTCTGAGGTCTGATCTTGTGTGGAAGGCGGAAATATTCTAATTTGAGTGCGGGAGGACAGCTCGTGGCAACAGCGGTTCACGTAAAGGATGTAGGAATTCAGGACTTTGATCAGTCGGTAATTGATGAGTCTTTTCGCCGCCCGGTGGTTGTAGATTTCTGGGCGCCGTGGTGCGGTCCCTGCCGGATTCTCGGGCCGGTGCTGGAAAGACTGGCCGAGGAATTCAAGGGTGATTTTCTCCTGGCCAAGGTCAACACGGAAGAGAATCCGGAGATCGCGCAAGGTTTCGGTATCCGCAGCATTCCAAACGTGAAGGTTTTCAAGGGGGGCGCGGTGGTCGACGAGTTCATGGGCGCGATTTCCGAGGGTGAAGCGCGGCACTTCTTGCGCCGTCACTGTCCCAGCGACGCCGACCGGAAGTATGCAGAAGGATTAGCTTGCCTGGACCTCGGCCAGGCGCAGGAAGCACGTCGCGCATTCGAAGAAGCTCTTCGAGCGGACCCCTCTCACGGCGGCGCGTTGTTAGAGCTCGGAAAGATTTTGGCTGCCGCCGGCGACGCAGAGGCCGCATCCCTGTGGGATCGAATCCCGTCCGATTCTCCGCAGCAGGAACAGGCGGAGCCTCTGAAACAGGCCCTCGAGTTCCACACCGTTTGCGGCCAGAATGGAGGATTGGAGGCCTGCGCGACCCGCGCGGTGGCAGAACCCGAGAATCTGGAGGCGCGGTATGCTCACGGCTGCTGCCTTGCAGCCGGTGGCGACTATCGCGGAGCTCTGGAAGAGTTTCTGTTTGTAGTGACGCGCAACAGGAACTTCAGGGAGGAGGCGGCCAGAAAAGCGATGCTCACCGTGTTCGCTCTTGCCGGCGAGCGCAGCGGTCTTGCGGAGGAATATCGAAAGCGCCTGGCAATGGTCCTCTTTTGATTGACGATTGACGATTGAAGCCAGGCAATTCTCCGGCGCCCTCGTCGCATGGCCGCCTCGGACATGGCTGCGGATAACACTCCTGAGGCGAGAATTCTTTGCAGTTCTTTGCGTCTTCGCGTCTTTGTGGTGAAAGCGGTTACGCCATTGTTACCGCTAAGACGCAAAGACGCGAAGAATCGCTAAGAAGATGTGCACTCGGGATCTACGTGGTGGGAAACAGCGAAGGGATGGCGTCAAGGGCCTCCGGGTTTTCCACCGACGAGAGATCGCCCGGGTCCTGTCCCAGATAACGGCGCTTGATTGCTCCGCGCACGATCTTCGCGGAGCGCGTCTTCGGGAGCGCGCTCACAATGTACACTTTGCGGGGACGAAGCGTCTTGCCCAGAGACTCCACGACTTTGTCCGAGAGCTGCCCGGTCAGCGCATCCGCCGTTTCGAATCCCGGCTTCAGGACGACGAAGCAGACTACTGTCTCTCCCCTGACCTCGTCGGGAACACCGATGGCTGCGGCTTCCGACACCGCAGGATGCGAGATCAGGGCGGCTTCGATCTCGGCGGGGCCCGTGCGTTTTCCGGCGACCTTGATGGTGTCGTCCGCTCGCCCCAGGATGTACCAGAAGCCGTCTTCGTCGACGCGCGCCCAGTCGCCGTGGTACCAGGTTCCCGGCCAGCGTGAAAAGTAGGTTTCCAGATACCTCTGAGGATCGTTCAAGAACCCGCGCGTCATCGACGGCGCCGGCTTCTTGCACACGAGATAACCCACGGCGCCGCGCACCGGCTTCCCGTCCTCATCGCAGACATCCACGTCCATTCCCAGACCGGGGCCTTGAAACGAGCACGGCTTTAAAGGCGCGAGCGGAGTACAGGCGACCAGGCAACCCATCAGCTCGGAGCCTCCGGAGATATTGATTACAGGACAACGCTCGCCGCCCGCCTTGCGAAAGTACCAGAGATAGGACTCGGGGTCCCAAGGCTCTCCGGTCGAGCCGAGGATGCGCAGACTGGAGAGATCGTGGCGGTCTACCCACTGCTCGCCCGCCCGCAAGAGGAGCCGGATGGCTGTGGGTGAGATCCCAAGATGCGTCAGCCGGTGCCGCTCCACGATTTGCCAGAGGCGATCGGGGTTGGGCCAATTGGGCGCTCCTTCAAATAAGAAGACGGTTGCGCCCAGGAAAGTTACTCCGATGATTTCCCAGGGACCCATCATCCAACCGAGATCGGTCAGCCAGAAAAAGCGATCTCGCTCCTGGACATCCATGAAGTAAGCCAGCTCTCGCGGCACTTGAGCGATTACTCCTCCATGTGTGTGCAGCGTTCCTTTCGGACGGCCGGTTGTTCCGGATGTGTAAATATTCAGACACAGGTCCTCTGAATTGAGGCGCTCGGTCGGTGCTCGCGAGGGATAGCTTTCCACAAGCTCATCCCACCAGGCGTCCCTGCCGGCTTGCCAGCTCACGCTCGCACCCGTTCGCCGGAACACGACACAGGTTTTCACCGACGGCGCCGATCGCAGCGCCTGATCCGCCAGCTCTTTGAGCTGCAGCGGCTTTCCCCTGCGGACCGAGGCGTCTGCCGTAAAGAGCAATTTCGCTCCGGCATCTCGCAGCCGGACCGCAACAGCGTCCGGGCCGAAACCTGAAAAGATCGGCACGGCGATGCTGCCGATCTTCCAAACTGCAAGAAGCGCAACGACAGTCTCCGGCAGCATGGGCATGTAAATTCCCACGCTGTCGCCTGTTCCGACACCCCGGTCCCGCATAGCGTTCGCCATTCGGCAAACCGCGGCGTCAAGCTCCCCGTAGGTCATCTCGCGGGTTTCGCCGCCGTCGCCTTCCCAGATAAGAGCAAGCTGGTCCCGGCGGGAACTGCTGTGCCTGTCGAGGCAGTTGTGCACCAGGTTGATTTTTCCGGACTCAAACCAGCGGCACCAGGGAAACCCGCGCGAGCTGTCCAGGACCCGCGTGTAGGGCTCGTACCACTCCACACCCAGATCTTTCATGGAGGCGTCCCAGAACCATTCGCTGTCGCGGACGGAGCGCGCCAGAAGCTCCTGGTAGTCCCCGGCCCCGCACCGGTCCATGAAACGGCGCAGATTCGACTTCGTGACGTAGTCTCCATGGGGACGCCAGATGATCTCGTCTTTCATGTCAATCCATACCTTTAAACCTGGCGCGGGATAGCCGCAACCCAAAAATCTTCCTGATGATTCTTCGCGTCTTTGCGTCTTGGCGGTGAATGCGGCGTAACCTGCTTCACCACAGAGACGCGAAGACGCAAAGAGTCGCAAAGAATTTGGCGCCGGAGAGCAAAGAATTTGGGTGTGGGCCACAGACTCTGCACTTGATCAGCCCAAGCGACAGAATCTATGATCAAGTCTGCGGATCAGAAACGTGCTTCCATGAGAGATCGACGGAGATACTTTTACTGGATTTTGCTTCTGGCGCTCCCGGCCTTCGCGGCAGACGCCGGCATTTTGGGAAAGCCTTACACGACGTGGACGCTGGAAGAAGCCGTCGAAGTTCTGAATCAATCTCCGTGGGCCAGGCAAGAGACTTTCACCCGTGTAATAGGGGGGATCGGCAGCGGTATTCTCGGAGAAAAGGAAATCTACAGCACGTTCTTTGTGCGCTTCCTCTCGGCGCGACCGGTCCGGCAGGCCTACGCGCGAGTCAAGCAGATTAAGGCGGGCTACGACCAGATGGACAGAGCCGCCAAACGAAAATTCGATGCCGCCCTGAACCCCGGTCTCAAGATGGATGTAAGCAACTGGATCGTCGTCGCCGTGAGCTTTCGATCCAATGACCCCAGTCTCGAGCTTCAAATAACGCAGTTCCTCCAGGGCCAGACTACGGAGACGATGAAAGCCAGGGCCTTCATCTCCACGCCTCGATTCCACCAGGTCAAGCTCTCCGCATATTTCGCCCCGCAGGATGATGTCGTAGGCGCGAAGTTTGTTTTTCCACGCAGGATCCAGGGCGTTCCTGTAGTTATCCCGGAAGATCAGGTCGTCAGCTTCGAGCTCGACGTCCCTTCGTTTGAACAAGATCTGAGAGCCAACTTCTTCGTCACCAGGATGGTGGTCAAGGGCGAGCCGCTATTATGAATGGCTGCACGACCGCATTGCGCGGCCTGCTTCTATTCTCCTTGTTTCCCGGGGTCCCGCTCGTTTGCGAAGCAGCCACCTTGAGCGGCAACGCTCAGGACGCCCAAGGCAAGCCGGTCGCGTCGCTGATAGTTTTCATCGTGGACCGGCAAACCAACAACAGGATCCCTGTAGCCACAAACCAAAAGGGAAACTTCACGGCAGAGCTTCCCAAGGGTCACTATGTCGTTTACGCCGAGCAAGAGAACAGGACCACGTTCCTCGTCTTCCTGTCGCTCGACAGCAAAGAGCGGCGTCACTTGCGGATCCAGGTGACCGAGAAGGGCGTCCGGGCGATGGAGCTTACCGCGCCCCGGGAAGAAACCGGCGCCCCCGATCCGCCGATCGAGGCAGATCCATCGCTGGCGACAATTCGAGATTACAGGGTTCAGGAAACCGAGCCTGCCCGGACGAACGTTCCCGGACCTCGCTCCATTGCGGAGATCGTCAATCCCTTTTCGGCCAAGAGAATCGGCCGCTTCCACGGCTCTCTCTACGAGTTCCTCCGCAACGACAACTTCGATGCGCGCAACTTCTTCGACCCGGTCGGGGAGCCTCTGCCCGAGTACAAGAGAAACCAGTTCGGCGTCACCTTCGGCGCGCTGCTAAGCAGCAAGTTGAACCTGCTGGGCACCTACGAGGGCCTCCGAATCATCCAGGGATCCACGCTTGTGTCGCATGTGCCGGACCCTGCCATGAAGCGCGGCGACTTTAGCGCTCTGGCAACACAACTGCGGGACCCGGTCAGCGGTCTGCCTCTGGAAGCCAACCGGATTCCGGAATCCAGAATCCATCCGGTGGCAAAGCGTCTTCTCCCCCTCATACCGGATCCTAACCAGCCGGACCCGGATCGGAACTACGTGAACAACAAACCTGTCGTTCGCAATCGAGACTCCTTCTCCTTGAGGTTCGATTCCCAACTCAGCGACGCGTCCAAGATTTTTGTCCGCTACGAGCTTTCCGATGCCGACGACTCCTCGGCTAACTTCCTGCCGGCCTTTGGATCCATCCGGAAAGGACGGGATCAAGCGGCCTCGGTCTCGTTTACGCGCAAGCTGACCAACCGGCTTCTAGGCTCGTTGCGACTCGATTTCAGCCGCAATGAAGATGTCCTTCGTTCTGTAAATGCAGGAAAGGCGGACCTCCTCGGCTCCCTGGGAATATCCGGTTTGTCGGTGGCAGACCCGCAGGACGAAGGCTACCCGGATTTCCGGTTTTCCGGTTACGCCTCCTTCGGAGATGCGGTCTTTCCTATTACCGGCGTGAACAACAGGATGTCCTGGGATGCCGCGCTGACCTATGCTCCAGAAGACCACTCGATCCGCATCGGCGGAGGGTTCGCGGCGCATCAGACCAACAACAACCGTTCGGACGGCCTGCGCAAGGGGAGATTCGCATTCGACGGCTACTACAGCGGCGATGCGTTTGCCGACTTTCTTTTCGGTTTTCCGGATACGGCTTCGAGGGGAGTGGGGTCGGACCGCGCCGACCTGAGGCGGAAGTCATGGTATCTGTTTGTCAGCGACGAGTGGAAGATCAGTCCGAACCTCAGCCTCAACACGGGGCTCAGCTACAACTACGCCTCCCCTTACAGGTCTGTGGGCAACAACGTTTCGGGCTTCTTTCCCCTTCTGTTTGAACCGCCCCTGGACGGGGAAATCGTTATCGCGGGAAGCGAGCGGGCCCACCAGTTGGGACTGAATGGCGCAGGGAAGGGCGGACTGGTCTTCCCTGACCGCAACGATTGGGGACCGAGCCTGGGTTTCGCCTATAGCCCCTTCGGCCGCAACCGCCTGGTGCTCCGAAGCTCGTACTCGACGTTTTATTCTCCCGTGGGTGCGGGATTCTTCGTGAATAATCTGGCACGCAATTTCCCTTTCTACTTTGTCGAGACCGCGCAGTCTTCCGTAGACAGAGCGGGGCTCAATTTGGCCACTCCCTTTGAATCGAATGTGGCCGCCGAACTGGGTGTGCGCGGGATTGATCCCCACCTTCGGACTCCTTACATACAGAGCTGGCATCTCATCGCGCAGAACGAGTCATTCCAGCATTGGAATTTTTCGGCTTCTTACCAGGGGAGCAAGGGGACTCACATTGCGCAGACCCTCGCGGCTAATGTTCCGCTCCCGGGTCCCGGAGACATTCAGCCTCGCCGCCCCAATCCGAACTTCGGGCGTTTCGCAATCCTGACGGCCAGCGGTTCGTACACCGCCCACGCCTTGCGTCTGTCTGCCGAGCGGCGACTGGTGGAAGGTCTGGCATTGAAGTCGGAGTTCGCCTGGAACCGGACATTGAATGATCTTTACCGCAGCTTTCCCTCGAACCCGCGGAATCTCCGCGCCGAGCGCGGTCCGGCAGATTCCATCCCGGCAAGAGAACTGTTCCTCAGTTACATCTTCGACCTGCCGTTTGGGAAAGACGGCAAGTTCAGTCGCGACTCGCCAGGGTGGGTGCAGAAAATCGCAGGAGGTTGGCGCCTCTCGGGCATTACGCGCGTCCAGACGGGCGCTCCCTACAATGTGCTGCTCCCAGGCGATCCCGGAAACGACGGCGTCGCCAGCGACCGGCCGGACCGGCTCGGTCCCGGCACGTTGGATCCGTCCAAGCGCAGCGTGAACCAATGGTTTGCGGTCTCAGATTTCGCTGCGCCCCAGGCCTACGCCTTCGGGAATTCGGGAAGAAACATACTCGCCGGGCCCAGGTATCATAACTGGGATGTGAGTGTCATCCGCCAGGCCCGGCTTTCGAATGGGCATTTGTTTGAGTTTCGACTCGAGCTCTTTAATGCCTTCAATCAGGTCAACTTCGAACAACCGTATGCCGTCTTCGGGACTTCCCTCTTCGGCAAGATCTTCGGCGCCCGGAGAGCCCGGGAAATAGAAGTCGCCCTCCGCTACAGCTTTTGAGAATTCATTCCCTGCCGCCACGGATTTGCACCAACTGAAAAAAAGGCCACGAATTTCACGAATTACAAAAAAATAGGCTAGGACGAGGATCCCTATGTCAGGGCTTACAGCAACAACCCACTCTTCATGACCTTTGTCAGTGCGGAAATTTTCCCTGGATTCCCACTCTCGCGGTACCCCGGCTCGTCCGGCTTCGTGTGTCCTTCTCTTGAGCCTGTGTAAGATACCGGCACGAACCCCAGACTGGCACGGCTGTTGCAACGGATACTACAGATTGTCAAAACATTTGTAATTCAAGGCCGCTGTAGACAATCCTCCCACAACGCATCGGCTCCCATTGGAAAACGGAGGTATCAGATGAACCGACAGAAAGTTCTCACGATCGTAGCCTGCATCATACTCATTGCAGGTATCATCGTTAACGCACACTATGCTTCAGCAGACACGAGGAACAAGAAGACCGTTGTGACGACGAATCAACCCCTGCGCGTTCCCGGGGCTACCTTGCCCCCAGGGAAGTATGTTTTCAAACTGGTTGATTCTGTATCCGACCGGAACATCGTGCAGGTCTTGAACGAAGACGAAACGCAGATTCATGCAACGATCCTGGCTTTACCCAACCGTCGACTCAAACCCGCGGGGGACAATCAATTCGCGCTCTGGGAAACACCCAAGGGCTCCCCGCGGGCATTAAAGGCGTGGTTCTATCCGGGGGACACTTTCGGCCAAGAGTTCGTCTACTCAAAGAGCGAAACCGCCCAGATTGCCGCCCAGGTCAAGGAGGAGGCGCCCAGCATTTCCGATACGAAGATGAAGGAAGTCCCCAGCACCGCGGCCGAAACGGCTTCCGTTCAGCCGGTCAACGAGCCCTCCGCCCCAGAAAAGGATCCCGTCGAGTCCCCTGAGCCTGAAAGCGCTGCTATCCAGCCGAGCACGGATCCGGTTCAGAGCACGCTGGACACCGCACAACCGCCGGCAACGGTTCAAGAGTCTGCGACGACTCAAGAGTCTGCATCACTGCCTAAAACAGGCAGCCCCTATCCACTCTTGGGGCTCGTCGGTCTCCTGGCGTTGGGAGCGGCTTACAGTTTCCGCACACTGAGGAATTGGTCCTCCTAAAAGCTTCATGCGCGAGGGAGCGGAAAGCCGGCCCTGGCCCTGCTCCTTCGTCGCAAGCTGTGACCACACCGAGCTGTGCTGGAGACGACCTGGACCTACTTGGTGGCCGCCAAGCCCAGAGACTTTTTGGCCACATAGGGAGCAACGTCGTACGGCTGATGCGCAACGACTATGAAGATCCGAATTCATCTTAAGACCTGGCCGAAGGAAACTTTCCACGCAATTCTGCGGACAGCGGAACGTCTTTGCATGGTGATAGGCCTGGCGGCTCTAGCCGCTTATGGTGTCATGCTTGCCCATTCGAAGGTGTTCCAGATCTATGACAGGTGGACTTTCCGGGGAACTCTCAACGGCGAGAACAGTCCCGCGAAGGACATTCTAGAAATCCCTTCAGTTATAGGCCGGCTGGAAATCCCTGCAATTGATCTCTCCGTAATGGTCCTGCGAGGAACCAATGAATGGACGCTCAACCGGGCGGCAGGACACATAGAAGGAACGGCCCTCCCCTGGCAGCAGGGGAATTTTGCGATTGCCGGGCATCGGGACGGTATGTTCCGGCCACTGAAAGGAATATCCCGAAACGACCTTATCCGGGTGACCACGCTCAAGGGAACCTACCAGTATCGCGTGGACAAGATTCAGATTGTCGAGCCCACAGACATCAGGGTTCTGGCGCCTTCTCCAAAGCCGGAAATCACGCTTGTCACCTGTTACCCGTTCTACTTCATCGGGGATGCTCCAAAGCGTTTTGTCGTGACGGCACACCGGGTCGAAGAGAATGATTCAGAACCCCGAGCGACTTCCTTACCGGCGCTTCCACGATGAAAACCTGCGGCAATTCGCCTTCCCACGCGTTCAAAACCGTTGGAAGAGCTGAAAAAAACGGCCACGAATTACATAGGACAGCATAGCCGCAGCCAAAAGTAAAATCACACGCCACTGCGCTCTTTGGAGTGCGGCAGCTTGCTGCCGCTTTGGTGCGGATGGAAATGTTCCATCGCCCTTAAAGCGCAAGCAAGCTTGCGCACTCCAAAGAAGACACGCAAAATCTTGTAAGGAAAACACGAACGAATTACACGAAAAAAACAGGCCAGCGCCGGACCCCCGATTTCGGGTTTGCGGATTAAATTCGTTTAATTCGTGAAATTCGTGGCAAGTTTTTCTCTGTCAATGTAGTCTCCAGGGTTCCTCCCGGTCAAACCGTCTCTTCTTTGCAAGGGACTCCTCTTGTGGCATACTCCGCTCACACATTTAGGGTTTCTATCCGGCAGGCGACGTCCAAGGAGGATTTTCTTGACGATTCCTGGTTACGAGCTCATCGAGGAGCTCACGCGTAATGACTGGCACGCTCTCCAGCGCGGCCGGAGCCTGAAGGACAAAAGGCCGGTCCTCCTGAAGGTCCCGCACCGGCAACCGCCAAACCACACCGACATCGAGTTGCTCGAGAGGGAGTTCCAGATCCTGAAGGACCTCTCCGTTGCGGGTGTCCTGCGTCCGTACGAGATGTTTCGGATGAATGGGCGCTGCTGTCTTGTGCTCGAAGATCGCGGCGGGGCGCCGCTCCACTCCTTGCGCGGCAGCCGGCGACCGAGTCTCGCCTTCTTTTTCAGAATTGCCGTTCAGCTTTGCACTATCCTGGCCGAATTGCATCGGCGCAAGGTCGCACACAGAGGCCTCAACCCCAAGGGCATTCTCGTATTCCCTGCCACGGGGGAGGTGACTCTCGCCGATCTGGGTCTGGCGGCCAGGTCCTCCGCCGATTTCCAGGCACTGATGCCTGTCCATCTCATGAGGGGCATGCTGCCGTATATTTCGCCGGAACAGACCGGCCGCATGAACCGCGCGATTGACTATCGCACTGATTTCTACTCCCTCGGCGTCATCCTGTACGAGTTCCTGACCGGAGCGCCTCCCTTCACGTCGGGCGACACCCTGGAGATCATTCACGGTCACATCGCCAAGACGCCTCCCTCCCCCAGCCATCTTGACGCGACGATCCCCGAACCCCTTTCTCAGATTGTCATGAAACTGCTCGCCAAAACTGCCGAGGAGCGCTACCAGAGCGCGCTCGGACTCAACGAAGACCTCCAGCACTGCGAGCAGGAGTGGAATTCTCGCGCTTCCATCGCCGCGTTTACTCTCGGGCGGCGCGACGTTTCCGACCGCTTCCTGATTCCCCAGAAACTGTACGGACGAGAGACGGAGTTATCCCAATTGCTTCAGGCCTTCGAAGGCGTTTGCGAGGGATCCACCGCCATGATGCTTGTGGCCGGTTACAGCGGGATAGGAAAAACGTCTCTCATTCAGGAGCTTTACAAGCCTATCGTTCGTCAAAAAGGCTACTTCATTTCCGGGAAGTTCGACCAGGTCGTGCGCAACATCCCTTTGGGCGCCTTGATTCAAGCGTTGCGGGCACTCGTTCAGCAGTTACTCACCGAAAGCGAGCAACGGCTAAGCCTCTGGCGCGCCCGGCTCTCAGAAGCTCTCGGCAGCACCGGCGGCGGCGTGGTGGCCGAGGTGGTCCCCGAGATTGCGCTGATCCTGGGCGAGCAGACACCGCCGCCCCCGTTGGGACCGATCGAGGCGCAGAACAGATTTCAGCTCGTATTCCAAAACCTGCTCACGGCACTGGCGCGCCGGGACCATCCGCTCGTCATTTTTCTGGACGACCTGCAATGGGCCGACGCGGCCACACTGGGTCTGCTGAGACCGCTCCTCACCAGCTCCGACATCGGGCACCTTTTCTTGATGGGCGCCTACCGTGACAATGAAGTCGATGCCAGTCATCCGTTGACGAGAACGCTAAGCGCGCTGGAATCGGCCGGCGCTCCGATACAGCGCCTCTTCCTGAATGCGCTGGGACTTCGAGATCTTACTCTCCTGATCGGCGACACCCTCCATCGAAAACTCGAGGAGGCCGAGCCTCTCGCCCGTCTGGTTCTGCAGAAAACTGATGGAAACCCTTTCTTCGTGCAGCAGTTCTTGAAGGCGTTGCGTCAGGAAGGGCTGCTCGAGTTCGACTACGACCGCGGCTTCTGGATTTTTCAGATGGATGCCATTGTAGGAGCGGCAATGACGGACAACGTCATCGACCTCATGACGCGGAAGATCCAGCGCCTCTCGCCCAAGACTCAGCGCGCCCTGACGCTTGCCTCTTGCATTGGAAACCCTTTCGACCTGTCCACGCTTGCCATCGTCAGCCAGCAATCACGCGACGCGGCCGCAAACGATCTCCAGCAAGTTTTTGATGAGCAGCTGCTCTTGCCGGCTGCACCGTCGTACGATGCGTCTCCAGAGCAGTCCGAGGACGTCGCCCATCCCATCCCCGCATACTCATTTCTGCATGACCGTGTTCAGCAAGCGGCCTACGCCTTGATCCCGGACGGAGAAAAACAGCTCATCCACGGTACTGTCGGCCGTCTGCTCCTGGAGCGGTCCGATCCCGCCGTCCTGGACGAGAAGCTTTTTGACATCGTCCACCACTTGAACCGCGGCGCGGGTTTGATTACGGACGATGCCGAGCGCCTTCAATTGGCGCGGCTGAACCTGAACGCCGGCCGGAAGGCGAAGTTCTCGACCGCCTACGAGGCCGCCCTGACCTATCTCAAAGCAGGAAGGGATCTCCTCACGGAAGACTCGTGGAATTCCGATTATCAGCTCATGTTCGACCTCCAGATTGAGGCTGCCGAATGCGCGTACCTGTGCGGCCATTTCAACGAGGCGCAGCGCTGCTTCGACCATATCCTTCAACGAGCTCGAACGCGATTGGACAAGGCTCAGGTCTGCAATCTGAAAGTCGTCCAGTACGAGAACATGTCTCGCTACGCTCTCGCCGTTCAGGCCGGCAAGGAGGGCCTTGAGCTCTTCGGTGTTACGTTTCCCGATTCCGAGGCCGGCAAGGAATCCGCGCTCGAGGCCGAGCTGAACGGCATCCGGAGCATCCTCGGCAACCGGACCATTGATTCCCTGGTCGATCTGCCTGTGATGGCGGATCCGGAGATCCGGTTGGTGATGGGAATCCTCACCGCCCTATGGGCGCCTGCCTATATCTTGGGAGATCAGGCTCTCACCCGCCTTATCTCCGCAACGATGGTCCGCCTTTCACTGACGCACGGAAACATCGAGGAGTCCGCGTACGGTTATGTGACTCACGCGATCACAGTGGGTCCCGTCAGAGGAGACTACGAGTCTGCGTACCGGTTCGGGAGGCTTGCGTTGAGCGTCAATGAACGCCTCAACGATCGCAAGCGGCGAGCCAAAGTCCATCAGCAATTCAACGCCCATGTCAACCTCTGGCGGCGGCCGATGCGGACTTGCATCCCGCATGCGCGCGAAGCCTGCCGCAGCGGCCTGGAGACCGGCGATTTCACTTACGCAAACTACGGGGCCTTCACCGAGACCTGGCCCGCGTTCCTCACCAGCCGGGACCTGGCCCTCTTTGTCCGCGATTATTCGCCGAACCTGCAACTGATCAAGAAGCTCAAGATGGACAGCTTCGTGGACGCTCAAAAGGTCATTCTGAATTGGGCGCGGGCCCTCCAGGGCCTGACCTCGTCCGCGCTCCAACTTACCGCCGAGGACTTTGACGAGGATGCCTATGTCCGGGCTTACAGCAACAACCCTTTCTTCATGACCTTCCTTTACGTGGTCAAGCTTCATCTCAGTGTCCTGTTCGAAGAATACGAGAAGGCCTACGAAAACGCTCGAAACGCCCGCCAGGTAATACACTCTCTCGGTGGAACGATCTGGCCGGTTCTGCTGGACTTTCTCTACGGCGTCACGCTGGCCGCACGCTGCTCCCATGCCGGCCATGCGGAACGCCGGGATTCGGAGCAAGAACTTCAGCGGCTGGCGAAATCTCTGGCTTTCCTCGCAGAGAATTGTCCGGAGAATTTCCGTTGCTATTCCCTGCTGCTTGGAGCCGAGCTGGAGCGTGTCTGCGGGCATGAGGTCGCGGCCATGGATACGTACCAGGAAGCGCTTCGGTATGCGCGCGAGACGCAAAACCTTCCCAACGAGGCCATCGCAAACGAGCTTTATGCCCGATATTGGCTGCAGCAAAGCAACGAAGAAATCGCTGCGCTCTACCTTCGCCGGGCCCGCCGTCTTTACCAGGAGTGGGGCGCCGCGGCTAAAGTGAAAGCTTTGGAGGAAAAGTATCCGAATTTATTGGCACGGGACCTGCTCGACTCGGAGCTCACGGCTTTCCCTGCCGGTTCAGGGTGTGATCGAGACGAAGACGAAAGTGGCCGTAGGGGCGCCCCTGCGTCGGCAGATCGGGCGGCCACACAGGGCCGACCCTACGGCGGGACATCGCCAGGAGAGCCGTCGGTTGCCGGGATTGAAAGAGATCCGCAACCTTCTCCCCTCGACATTTCTACCGTTTCAAAAGCTGCCCACGTCATCGCCGTCGAAATCGTCCTCGAAGATCTCTTGCGCAAACTCATGAAGATCGCTCTGGAAAAAGCCGGCGCGCAAAGAGGGTTCTTCCTCGGATCTTTTTTCTCAGGCCGTCGTCCACTACGTTCGCAAAACCGGAGAGAGCATCGTTCTGGGCAATGCCCCGGTTGATGAGAGGTTTTGGGGGGACCCCTACATCTGCTCGGCGCGGCCCAAATCGATCCTTTGCGTGCCGGTAGTTCACCAGGGAAAGTTCGGGGGGATTCTGTACCTCGAGAACAACCTGACGACGGACGCCTTCACAGCCGACCGCATCAGGATCATGCACATACTCTCGTCTCAAGCCGCCATCTCTCTCACAAACGCCCGTCTCTACGCAGAGATGAAGCAGGAGGTCGCCCTCCGGCGCCGGGCCGAAGAGGAGCTTCGCGCAGCGCTCGCAGAGGTCGAAACGCTCAAGAACCGGCTTCGCGCTGAAAATATCTACCTGCAGGAGGAAATCCGGCGCGAGCACAACTTCGAAGAGATCGTGGGAAGCAGCCCTGCCCTGCTGGACCTGCTGGGTCAGGTGGAAAGGGTGGCCCCGACCGACTCTACGGTTCTGATCTACGGCGAAACAGGAACCGGCAAAGAGCTTATAGCCCGCGCCATCCATGCCCGCAGCGCCCGGAAAGATCGGCCGCTCGTGAAGGTCAATTGCGGCGCCATATCCGCGGGCCTGGTCGAAAGCGAGCTCTTCGGTCACGTCAAAGGAGCTTTCACCGGCGCTATCACTGCTCGCACGGGGCGTTTCGAGCTGGCTAACGGAGGCACCCTGTTTCTGGACGAAGTCTCGGAGCTCCCGCTGGAAACCCAGGTCAAGCTCCTGCGCGTCCTGCAAGAACAGGAATTCGAGCCCGTGGGGAGCAGCCGCACCCTTCGAGTGGATGTGCGCATTATCGCTGCCAGCAATCGCGACCTTGCCCAGGCGGTCGCGGCAGGGCAGCTCCGTGCCGACCTGTACTACCGCCTTAACGTGTTTCCTCTCACGATCCCGCCGCTTCGGGAACGCCAGTCGGACATTCCCCAACTCGTGACGTTTTTCCTGACCCGTTTTGCGAAGCGGATCGGAAAGAAGATTGACAAGGTTGCTCAGGACACTATGGACCTCCTCGCCAGTTATTCCTGGCCCGGCAATATTCGAGAGCTCCAAAATGTTTTGCAGCGCGCGGCAGTATTGTCCACCGGACCGGTTCTCAAGCTCGAACGTGTGCTATTTCCCACACTTTCCGCTTCCCCGTCCCTTTCCCCTTCGGCCATGTCCGCGGAACCCCCTGGGACCCATGCCGTGGCCCAGGAGGTCGCCGTGCAGGCGGACCACGCCTCAAGCGCACCAGGTTCCGGCACCCTCGAGGATGTCGAGCGCCACCACATTCTTTCAGTCCTCGAGAAATCAGCGTGGGTCATCGAAGGCCCCAGAGGCGCCGCAAAGATTCTCAACCTCCACCCCAACACACTCCGCAGCAGGATGAAGAAACTCGGCATCCACCGCCGAGTAACCCGTCAAAAGCCGTGAATAGAATCCTTAGTGATTCTTCGCGTCTTGGAGGCGGCGCCCTTCTTTTCACCCACAAAATATCGTAGTTTTGGCCTCACGCGTGGATGGACGAGTCTCCTTTCCACGAAATTTCGAGGGCCCGCCGACGGGTCGCGTGTTGCCTTGCTTCGATCAAATCTCTCTAGACTTGTGGGTTACGAGAGGAGTAGAGCCGATGACGCCGGATTGGCAGGCCAGTTGCATCTGTTCCATTACCAAGTGGAAAGAGTGGGAAACAGCAGATGGTGAGAATCTCAGAAGGCGGCCTTTCGGGCGACCGAGTCGTTGTGAAACTGGAAGGTGATTTGATTGGTCCGTGGGTTACGGAGGTTGCGACATACTGTGAAAGGCGTTTCCAAGGCGGCCACAAACTCACACTGGACATTGGTGAAGTCTCGTTTGCGGACCGTGACGGGCTAAGGCTCCTCAGGAACCTCTTGGAGCGCCAGGTGAATCTGACCAACTGCTCATCGTTCCTTGCTGAAATGCTGAGAACGGACGGCACCGGACGAATGGCATAGGCGCCCCAGCGTACCGGCATTCATCACTCCGAAAGGCGTTCGAAAACCATAGACAGGATCACTACAGCCGGGAACGTTCCGCGCTCGCAAACCTGATCGTCTAGCGTGAAATCATGGAGACCACCGAGAAGGCCAGTCTCGAACAGTTTGAAAGCGCGGCGTTGCCTCATCTGGATTCTCTTTACAGGACCGCAGCCAAGATCATAGGGAACCGGACTGAAGCGGAAGATCTGGTGCAGGAGACGTATCTACAAGCCTGGAAGTCTTTCCATCGGTTCACGCCCGGAACGAACTGCAGGGCGTGGTTGTTCAAGATCCTGTTTCACGTCATCCACCATCATCGGCGGAAATGGTTCTCATTATGGTTGCGCAGAGAGAGCGAGAATGCGCTGGAAGACCTCCTGACCTATGAGCCCCCGACACCCGAGCAGATCACGGACGAGGATGTTCTTGCCGCTCTTAAGAAGGTGCCCGAAGACTTCCGCGCCGTACTGCTCCTCGCCGACGTCCAGGAGTTCTCCTACAAAGAAATAGCCGCCATGCTGAGCATACCGCTCGGAACCGTTATGTCGCGGCTGAATCGTGGGCGAACTGCTCTGAAAACTCATCTGACGCCCATCGCAAAGTCCCTGCGTATCTGCACAGCCGAAGTGGAGCAATCTCGGGCCTAGCCAGACTAGCCAGCTACGAAGTTCACAAACTGGTCAAGTTTCGTACGAGAGCCATGGTTGAGAGAAGGGCAGTCTGAGAGTTTGAAACCGCCGATGAACGCCGATGGACGCGGATGTTTCCATCGGCGTTAATCGGCGTGCATCGGCGGTTCCCTACCCTCGGCGGTATGAGGTCTGCTCGCTATTCATAGCGAGTGAGCCTCATACCGCCCAGTCAGTCACGGGCGAGACGCCCGTGACACGATGGCTTCGTGGCACGGCCCGTTTGGAGTTCAGGCTTTAGCCTGCCCGGCGCCAGTGCAGCCTGAAGGCTGAACTCCGAACCTGCGCCCGCGATGACGCAAAAATTTGACCATTTTGTGAACTTTGTGTCCACCAAGAGGGCCTAGTGGATCGAGGCAAATCCAATGTTTAGCCACAGAGCCACGGAGACACAGAGATTCTGTGTCTCCGTGGCTCTGTGGCTAAACGGCGGGCTACTCCTTGCGTACGGTGGGGTAGGAAATTCCCAGCTGCTCCAGATACGTCTTGTACCGGGATGGATCGTAATAGTATTTCCGCATCTCCGGGCGGTAGCGCTCCATGATCGTCCTATTTAGCTCGATCGCCGGCTTGTCCTCGGGACTCACGAAAGGAATGTATTTCCCATCCTTGGTCTGAACATTCCGGAAATACTCCCAGGCTTGCTGCACGAGGTCCTGCCGGATCAAGAGATCGAGCACAGTCATCGCCGCCACTTTCGCTCCCGCCGTGGCTCCCTTGTGGGCGATGGGCGTCGCCATGGACACGGCGTTGATCCAGTTGTGCCCGGGAAGTCCGGGAATATTGGATGGGTAGCGCAGCGTGACCGTGGGGACGTTCCAGGACACATCCCCGATATCGTCCGAGCCGCCTCCTCGTTTGTCCTCGTCTTTAACGGGCGCTTCAAGGGGCGCAAGCTCGCTGCTGAGCCCCTTTTCTTCAGACTTCACCTCTCTCTGCACCGCCTTCGCCAGGGTCTGGTCGGCTTCGCTCCAGACCGGAAGACCCGCCTTCTTGATGTTCGCGTCCATGGTTTCGGCGACGACCTTGTTGAAGTGGGCCGGCCAGGCGGAGCCCAGGAGACGCCAGGAGACCTGGGTGCCCGTCATCATTGCGGCCGCCTGTGCGATGGTATTGCCCATTTCAAACATCTCTCGAATGCGCGGGTACTCCGTCTCGCGGAAGAAATACCACACCGACGCGTTGGGCGGGACGACGTTGGGTTGATCGCCGCCGTTTGTGATGACATAGTGCGAGCGTTGCTGCAGCCGCAGATGCTCGCGCTTGAAGTTCCAGCCGATGTCCATCAGCTCGACGGCGTCCAGAGCGCTGCGGGCTCTCCAGGGCGCTCCTGCGGCATGAGCGCTCTCTCCTTGAAACGAGTACTGCACCGAGACCAGACCGGTGCCGTTCGCAGAACCGTAGGAGGTGCTCAGGTTGTCGCTCACATGGGAGAAGATCACGGCATCCACGTCTTTGAAATATCCGTCTCGAACGTAATACGCTTTGGCGCCCAGCTGCTCTTCCGCCACGCCCGGCCATAGCTTCAGGGTCCCCGGCAAGCGCTCCCGCTCCATCAGCTTTTTCACGACCAGCGCGGCGGTAATGTTGACCGCTTGACCGCTGTTGTGCCCTTCGCCATGGCCCGGCGCCCCGGGGAGAAGGGGCGCGCGGTAAGAGACGCCGGGTTTCTGGGAAGCCTGCGGAATGCCGTCGATGTCGGAACCCAGGGCGATGACGGGCTTGCCCGATCCCCAGGTCGCCATCCACGCGGTGGGCATGCCGGATATTCCCTCCTCCACGCGGAACCCGTTCTTCTTCAGGATGTTGATGCAATAACGTGAAGTTTCAAATTCCTGGAACCCGAGCTCGCCAAAGCTGAAGATCTGGTCCACGGCCTGTTGGGTGAATTCCTTCATCCGATCGACTTCCTGCGCCGCCTCGTCTTTCAGCGCCCCGAGCCTCGCATCACTCTGCCGGGGCTGCGCCGGCGCCCCGAAGGCGGCCACTGCAATCACAGCGACAAGCCGCAAAATGCGTCTGATCATTCCTGCCTCCTGGCGACGATTCTTCGTTTCTTTGCGGTTCTTCGCGTCTTCGCGTCTTTTGCGTCTTAGCGGTGAATGCGCGCAGTCGTGTAACTTCTTGTGGTTCCTTTGGACGGGATGCTCACCGTGTAGGACTTGCTGTCGGGGCCTACCGCAAGTTTCACGTACTCCCCTTTGCACTGCTCTTCGTCGTTGGCGGTAAGCTCGGGAGACGCATTGTCCTCAGGCCCGCTCTGGATGTTGCGATGAAGCGCGAAGAATCCCTGGAGCCCTGGCGATGCCTTCACGATGCGGACGGCGGCCGGAGACCCGCCTTTGCTGGCGCCGTTGTTCATGACGGCCACGCGCGGCCGGAGCGCCTCCACGAGCGCCGGGTTGTTGCTTATGTCCATGCCGTGGTGTGTGACCTGATACACGTCGACTGTGCCGACCAGGTTTCGGGGACAGACGAGTTTATGCTCCACATTCCAGGTCAGGTCTCCCGCGTCGAAAAATTGCCAGTCTCCAAAGGAGAGGACGAAAGCCAGGCTGCGGGCATTGTCGGATGTGTCGATTGCCCTGGCTTCGTGCTTGGCCTCCGGGCTGCAGGCTCGCACTTGCGGCGCGCCGTCCTTCTCCCCCAAAACCACTCCGTGCGAAGCCACGACCTTTAACGAGACCGGGGGGCTGCCCGGAGCCTGCTTCAGTCGAATCCCATCCCCCGGCCTGAGCACCGTTGTTTTTCCTGCGGTGACCCGTTTATAGGCTTCCACCAGCTCAGGCGGGATATCCGAGACCGGCAACGCCGGAAACCCGTGGTCGTAGAAGTTCTTTACGGGAATCTGTTGCACCAGAGCGCTGATGCCCCCGAAGTGGTCGGTGTGCCAGTGGCTCGTGAGGTGGTGATCGATCTGTTTCAATCCGGCAACTTCCCTCGCGATCTTCGCTATGCGCGCCGCATCGCGTTCCCCGGGCCATCCGGAATCTACCAGTATGGATTCTCCAGCCGGGGTGACAATAAGAGTGGCCGCTCCTCCTTCCACATCGCACCAATAGATATCCAGCCCCTTTTGCGGTGATTGGGGCTGGGCGGATATTCCAATCATCAACAGCGCCCAAACCACTAAAATGAGTTTGCGCATTCTGTTCCTCCAGGTTGGTGGCTCATTATACTTTGTTGCTTCTGTCTATCCACAAGGGGGCCCGTTTTATTTGATCGCACGCCACCGCAGAAACGTGATTGACAAGTTTGGAGTTTCAGCCTTCAGGCTGCGCTGGACCGCAGCAGGCTAAAGCCTGAACTCCGAACCACGAGCTCCTCTGGTTCTTTGCTTGGGTTCTGTGCCCGGGATATGGCAGAATCGCGGTCCTGAGAGGAGTTTGCAATGCCGGCATCCAACCAGAGTTTCTTTGAAAACGTGCTCCGCTACTTTGATCACGCCGCCGCGCTGACCGGTCTCCCCAAGGGTCTTCTGGATCAGATCAAGTATTGCAACAGCATTTACCACTTTAAGTTCCCCCTTCGGAATCCGGACGGCAGCGTGGAGGTCATTTCGGCGTGGCGCGTCGAGCACAGCCACCACAAGCTGCCGGTCAAGGGGGGGATTCGCTTCAGCCCGGACGCCAACGAAGACGAAGTCATGGCTCTTGCGGCTCTCATGACTTACAAGTGCGCGATCGTCGATGTGCCGTTTGGCGGAGCCAAGGGTGCGGTGCAGATCGATGCTGGCAAATACACCGCGGAGCAGATGGAGCGCGTCACGCGGCGCTACACTCATGAGCTGGTCAAGAAGAACTGCATAGGCCCGGGCATCGACGTGCCGGCCCCTGATTACGGCACGGGAGAAAGAGAAATGGCCTGGATTGCGGATACCTACATGGCCATCAACACCGGCCACCTTGACGCCCTGGCCTGTGTCACCGGCAAACCGGTCACGCAGGGAGGAATCCGTGGAAGGCGAGAGGCCACAGGTCGCGGCGTGTTTTACGCTCTCCGGGAGGCGTGCGCACAGAAGGACGACATGAAAGCCCTGGGGCTGACTTCGGGCCTTGAGGGAAAGCGCGTTGCGATTCAGGGCCTTGGAAACGTAGGGTATCACGCCGCCAAGTTCTGCCGCGAGGGCGGGGCGACCGTCGTGGCGATAGCGGAGCGCGAAGGCGCAATTTTGAATACCCGCGGTCTCAATGAAGATCAGGTGCTTCAGCATAAGAAAGAGACAGGGTCGATTCTCAATTCTCCCGGGGCCACGAACTTGCCCGGAAGCAACGATGTTCTGGAATCGGAATGCGACGTCCTGATCCCCGCCGCCCTTGAAAATCAGATTACGGCGGAGAACGCTCCCAGAATCAAAGCAAAGATTGTTCTCGAAGCGGCCAACGGTCCAACCACCCCAGAGGGGGAGGCGATTCTTCAGGAAAAGGGAGTCTTTGTCATCCCGGATATATACGCCAATGCGGGCGGCGTGACCGTATCCTACTTCGAGTGGCTGAAGAACCTGTCGCACGTTCGTTTCGGACGCATGGGGAAGCGCTACCAGGAAACCATGGAGAATCGGATGCTCCGGGCAATCGAGATTGCCACGGGAAAGCAGTTCAGCGAAAGTGACCGTTCGGCCAT
Organism: Acidobacteriota bacterium; assembly: GCA_003225335.1. Taxonomy (GTDB): domain Bacteria; phylum Acidobacteriota; class UBA6911; order UBA6911; family UBA6911; genus Gp18-AA60. Next base: position 3,171 of record QHZE01000451.1, on the reverse strand, counting down.
AGTCCGAGGGGCGGACGAGCTCGACCTCGTCAACTCAGGACTCGAAGAGACCATGGCCGTCGCATATCATGAAATGCGCGATACGCAGCTCAGGAACCCCAAGATCAAGGATCTGCGGACGTCTGCCTTTCTCAACGCCATCGAGAAGATAGCCCGCGCCTACATGGAGCTGGGCATCTTCCCGTAGCCCGATTGGCGATTGCGGATTTCCGATTGCGGATTTGAAATACGAGATCGCTTTCTTCCCAGTCTTTCAATCCGCAATCCGAAATCATGCGTAGGGCTGATGCGTCGGCTTGATTACGAGCTCCGGGATGTGGGCGCGCGGCGGAAGGCGCGCGATCATCACGGCGGCCAGCGCAATGTCTTCGGGTTGTAAGATTCGCGCTCGATGTTCTTCGCTGACGGGTTGCGGGCGTTCGTCCAGGATCGGCGTGTTGACCTCACCTGGATAAATATTCGTCACACGAATACCATTGTTACCTTCTTCCAGCCCGACAGACGTGCCGAGCGCTGTCGCCGCGAACTTTGACGCGTTGTAAGCCACCCCGCTCAGAAGACTGGCCCGCTTTCCCGCAACCGAGGAAATGTTGATGATCAGGCCTGCCCGCCTTTCCCTCATCCGGGGCAAGGCCGCATGGATGCAGTTAAAGGCGCCGGTGGCGTTAATTTGCAACATCCTGTCCCAGTCGCCGGGATCGATTTCTGCCATGGAACGATGTCTGATGTTCGATCCGGCGCTCAGCACGAGAATGTCCAGTGGACCCAAAGTCGCGGAAGCCCAGGCGAAGAGTCGCTCGACGCTCTTCCTGTTCGTGACATCCGCCGTGCAGCAAAGAATGGCAGGCTCGCCGGTCCACAGGCTTGCCGTTTCGCCCAGCTTCTCCGAGCGGCGACCGCTGACGGCCACGCGACATCCCTCCTGAGCGAAAGCCAGAGCGATACCACGCCCCATTCCCGTCCCGCCTCCGGTGACCAGAACACTCTTACCCTTCAGATCCATTCCAATACCCAATCAATGACAAATGAGAAATGACCAATGACCAATGACAAATAACCAACGCCGGAAGGAACTTTTAGATTCGTTCCTCCCCGTGCAATTTGTCATTTTTCATTTGCCATTGGTCATTTTTCATTTGCCAAATCTCTGCGTTCTCTGCGACAGAAAATCAGGGGAGCGCCAGGGTGACCTGGACCCAGCCGCGCTTTTCATGAGATTCGAGGACCGCGTCAGCCACGATCTGAGCGTTGAGGCCGTCATAAAAGCTGGGACGCGCCTGTCTTTTCTCCACCACTGCCGAGACAAACTCCCACAGCAGATCATAGCGGAAAACCGTAGCGGGTTCCCCCTGGAACGGGTTCCTGGGACTGTCCGGCGGTTTCAGAAATTCCACCGGTACTTCGACCACAGCGAGGTCCTGTCCGGTCCTGCCGCGCAGAATCTGGTTAGGTGTGTGCATCTGATACACCGCAGAGCCTTCGGAACCGTTGATCTCCGCCCAGTCGTGACCGAAACCCTGCCGTCCGTATCCCTTGGCGAGCGTCGTCCCCTCCCAGACACCTACGGCCCCGCTTTCGAACTCGCCGAGGACTGCTGTCCAGTCATCGACGTCCGAAGCGGCGCACGGGCGGCCGTCTTCCGTCCGATCGCGCAGCGCGAACCGCGCCAGTGCGCCGCAGACTCTCTTGAGCGGCCCCAGAAGATCCATACCGAAGTCGATGCGGTGAATTGTCATGTCGTAGAGGTTGCCGGCGCCCGCGGACTTCTTGTACTGCCGCCATCCCCAGCTGGTCTCCGGCAAGTCCAGAAAGCGCTGGCTGCGAAAGTGACGCGGTGTTCCCAACGCACCGGTTTTCACGAGATGCCGGAGGTACCGCATCGCCGGCGCAAAACGATACGTGAAAGCAGTCATGTGCACAACTCCGGCATCCCGGGCAGCCCGGTACATCTTCTCAGCCTCGGGCGCGCTCAAACCGAGAGGCTTTTCACACAGGATGTGCTTGCCCGCTCGAGCCGCAGCGACTGCCAGATCGCAATGCGTGAAGTTCGGCGTCCCAATCACGACGGCATCGATGTCGGGTGCGGCCAGTAGCGATGCCGCATCGGTAGTGACGCGAGAGATCTGCCATTCTTCGCGCCTCCTCTCGAGCAGTTTGTGATCCATGTCGCACACGGCCACGAGCTCAGCCCGCGGATCCATAGCAATTGCAGGAACGTGATGATACTCGCTCACCTTTCCCGCCCCGATAATTGCTATGCGTACCGGCATCCCGTTTGCTCCGAGCCTTCATATATCATCGGAACCGGCTCCAGAACCACAAAATTGACACGATGACAGGATGGACGAGACGACAGGATACAGGATGGACCCGATGACCGGATGGATAGGATTTCTGATCGTGACTGAGACCTAACATCGTAACCGTTCGAAGTCTCTGCTGGACCTGAGAAGGAATCCACGCCAGAAAAACTTGCCACGAATTACACGAATCTTTCCTCGCTCGCTGGCCGTTTATGCCGTAAATCGCACAATATTGAACCACCGATGAACGCAGAGCGGCCCAGCAGCAACCAGTCCACCGTGCTCTTTGGAGTGCGGCAGCTTGCTGCCGCCTTGGTTCGCGTGGAGTTGCTCCGGTTCGGTCAAAGCGCTAGGTCCACTTGGTGGACACAAAGTTCACAAAATGGTCAAATTTCGTCCGAGAGGCATGGTTGATAAAAGAGAAATGGAACAAGCGCAGTTGTTTGAAACCGCCGATGAGCGGCGCCGCTCATCGGCGTGGATCGGCGTCCATCGGCGGTTCCCTACCCTCGGCGGTATGAGGTCTGCTCGCTATCGCTAGCTTGCGCACTCCAAACAAGACGTACCAAGATTGTTGGAAAAATCCTTGCCAGTTTGCGAAGGATTTTTGTGCGTTCTCCTGGCTCTTAGCGTCTCGCGGTGAGATCCTTTGGTTGCGGCTATGGTGCCCGGGTTTATCTGTGTTCATCTGTACCACTAACGTTCAAATCCTTGTCCGGCGGTCAAGGATATTTTCACCGCGAAGCCGCGAAGAAAAGCGATTTCAAAAACTTCGCGTTCTTCGCGGTTGGATTTTTGGGGTTGCGACTGGGCTGCACTGTGTTCACCTGTGGTTCCAGCCCGCCGATCGTTACTTGATCTCGTCGGG
>QHZE01000390.1 GCA_003225335.1 Acidobacteriota bacterium | reverse complement strand
TTTCCTGTTTCAGCGTCGTGCCGCGTCCACTGCACCACAGCGTCGCCGCGGAATTTCTTCGGAACACTAAGGGTCACCACCGAACCCGGACCCACAAGGTTCTCAGGCACAAGCAGGCCCAACCCCTTCCGGCTGAAGTCGACGCTTTCCCCTTGAACTTGAAATGGCTTGCCAAAGCGATCCGTGCCCTGAAGTATCACGTGAGCGTGTAAGTTCACTCTCACATTCCGTCTTGAATCAACATTCATGACTATTTCCTTATATGCCCACAATAGGCTGAACTCCAAACCTGAACTCTGGGCTGACCTCCGAAGCAGGCATGGAGTTCAGGCTTTAGCCTGCTCAAAGTCAGCGCAGCCTGAAGGCTGAACTCCAAACCTACTACCTTGAAATACATCACGGCGTGGCATGGAGTTCAGCCTGGCTGTCTTCATCAACGACGACGGCGGCCATGACCGGCGAACCACCCAGTGTTGGCTCACGGACTGACGCCGACGGCGTCTGCCCAAACCCAGGCGCCCCGAGCCCGGATTGATTGCTCGGGCTTCCGCATTCAACTCGCAAATCGGGCCACGGCGTCCTTGTTCCAGGCCACACCTGTGCCGGGAACACTTTCCACCGTTGCCATGCCGTCTTCGATTCGCAACGGCTCAGCCATGATCGGGTTCCACCAGTCCGCGTACTCCAGCCAGTGCGCAGTCGGCGTCAGACAAAGCAACTGCGCGCTGATCTCCGGCCACAGGTGGTTGGACAACCGGATTCCGTGCGCCTGCGCGAGCGACGCCGCTCGCATCCATCCTGTAACGCCGCCGATTTTCATCACGTCGGGCATCATGAAATCCGACGCCTGCGCGTCGAGCGCGTGCCGCATGTCGAGAAAACCCAGGTGAGCCCTTCCCCGTCCACGATTTTCAGACGCTGTACGGCTTCGACCGGCGTGAGGCATTGGTTGTAATCAACCATGATTGCCACATCGTCGCCCACCGCCTTCCGCATGGCGCGAACTACTGCGACATCTTCCCGCACGGAAGGATATCCGATTTTGGCCTTCACTCCCGTAAATCCGCGCTTGACCCACTCTTCCGCGACTCTGGCGGATCCTTCCATGCCGTCGTACCCCACGGCGCCGTATGCGGGGACCGGCTTCTCGATCCCGCCGAGCAGGCGTACGAGGGACGTGCCGTGACTGCGCGCGAGAGCATCCCAAAGCGCCATGTCAATGGCGGCGAGGGCCATGCCCACGAGGCCCTGGGTGCCGAGCAGACGAAAGCGCCGGGCGAGCTTCTGCTCGATCTCGGACGGGGCGAGCGGTTCGTCCTTGATCAGAGCCTCGAGGTTCAGGATAAGGTCTCCGGTGGGTTTGAGCGCTGCCGCGGTATATGTGAATACGACGCTGTGCCCGTCCGTCCCGTCTTCGACGAGTGCGTCGGTGAGCACGAGCGGTGATTCGGAGAGTACGCCGCTGGCCGTCTTATGAGGGTGTTGCATGGGCACGCGCACCGCGCGCACCCGAATTCCGCGAATCTTTGGAGCCCGGGTCAATGACACCATTGCTTCCTCCTGTCCGGAAAACCGCTCAACCTGCCGAGGCGCTGGACGAGTGGCGGTTCCGTCCCGTAGCTGAGCCCACGTCCCCTGAATGCCTGCCGCTCAAACTATTTCGCTTCCTTGAGGAATTCCTGGGTCTCGAGAGAGATTCTGCGGATCCTTACCGGAAAGAGCGGGCTCTGCTTCGCGTTCCGGGGCACCTGACTGATGGCATCGACGACTTTAATACCTGAGATGACCTCTCCGATGACCGTATACTTACCGTCAAAGTACGTTACCTCCTGGAGGCAGATAAAGAACTCGCTCCGGCTTGTTGGATCGTTGCGGGGATGGGCCATGGAGACCGTGCCGGCCAAGTGCCTCAGGTCGTTCTTTTCGATCTCCAGGGCTTCCACGTCAACGAACGCCACTTCCGCATTGTCCTGCCGGGTCTGTGGGTCCCCAGCCTGAATCAAGAGGCCCGGCAGAACCCCGTGCACGAGGGTGCCGTTATAGAATCCCGCGCGGACCAGCTTTTTGAAAGCCTCCACCGTCCTGGGCGACTCCTGGGAAAAGAACCGGAACGCGAACTTGCCCAGGTTGGTATCGATGACCGCCACTTCTTCCCGAACCTTTTCTTTCCTGGCCGCGACGGCGTCCCCGAAGGGCGCGAGACCAATACAGGCGATTCCGAGCAGCGCGGTCCTCGCCAGCCGATTTGTCATTGCTACACCTCCGGGGCTGGGCTAGAAAGGTCTGGCCTATGGCGGCGCGCAAGACTCCCCTGGATCACGGTCTCTGGTTGACGATCATAGCCTGTCTTCTCTACTTCGCGGGACGAGCGCCGTTCGCCGGGCAGTGGGACAGTTTTGATTACCTGAAACAGATAGCCACGCATCGCCTTTCCGATCTCGGATTCGGCCGGCCTGTTTTCATAGCCTACAACATCGCGCTCTGGGAAACGATGCGGAAAGTGTTTGGCCTGGGTCCGCACCAACTGGAAGCCGTTGCCATGGCCGGGACCATCCTCCTCGGCGGCATCGGTATGTGGCTCTTCCTCTGTCTGGCGCGCAAGCTCCTCCCCGCACGCGCCGCGCAAATGGCCGCGCTGGGCTTTTTGCTCTCCCCTCTCTACGCCATCTATTCCGGCTATGTGATGACCGAAGTGCCGATGCTGGCGGCCTTGCTGGCCGCCGCGGTGCTCCTGTGGAGCTCCGATGCCGGCCGTCTCGGGGGCAAAGACCTCGCCGGAGGCGCATTCTTCGGAATCGCCGTGGGCATTCGCGAACAGGCGGCAACGCTCGCCGGCGCGTTTCTCTGGATTCTCCTGGTGCGCCGCGGCACACTCTCGAGCCGGCGCCGTTCGATCCTGCGTTTTTCAGCTGCGGCTCTGGCGACGGCTCTGGCCCCGGCGCTCGCAATCTACTTTCACGATCCGGCGAGCTTCGCGCGGAGAATTGAGAACTGGTTGCGAATCCTGCCGACCGGTGAGACGCATCTGTGGAAGAATATTCAGGCCAGCCTGCTTTATACCTTTCTCTTGTGTCCCGCGGCCTGGAGCGCGGCTCTGGGCGCGGCGGTTCGCCGCTTGAATGTGTGGCGCAGGCGCAGGGCGGAGGAGAATAGTCGCGGCGGCGACCCTGCGTGCGTGCCCGAACAAGCGGGCAGTCGGGCGGCCACACAGAGCCACGCCTGGCGTCTCGAAACCTCAAGCGCAAAAATTTTCCGGGGGATTGCGCTTTCCCTGGCGCTCCCTCTCGCCGTCCTGTGGCGCGATGCCGACGTTCAGCTGCATCCGCGTTATCTGCTCGTTGTTCTTCCCGCCTCGATGATCCTGTGCGCGTCACTGTATCATCGCTGGGCGCCTTCTCCGCGCGCCTTCGCGGTCTGGACCGCGCTCCATTTGCTGGCGTTCGGCGCCACGTGGGTCGTCGTTCAACCGTTCCGCCAGCTCCAGCGCGAGAAAAAAGAGTTCGCGCGGATAGTGCGGGAGAGGGTCCCGGGCGAAGCGTTGCTTCTTGCCGGATCGTACAGTCCGGTCTTCGATTATTACCGCGCCCTGGGGGAACGGCCGCAGTGGACCATCCTGTGGTCCGGTTGGGGCTGGGAGAGAAACAAGGAGGAAGCGGCCATACTGGATGCATGGAAGCAGGGCAGGCCTGTCTACCTCTGCGACGGACCCGCCGCGTGGCTCTACTTCGAAGATCAGAGATTGGACCTGCACTTCATCCTGCTGCCGAAGCGCAAGGAGCTTGTAGCCCCGGGCCTGCTGCGCGTTTATCCTTAGTCAGACCTCAGACCTCAGACCTCAGGGATCAGACCTCAGGGGAGAAAGCGCTCGGGGTGACTGAGCTTTTCCGGCAGATAGGTGTCGATGACGTAATTCAGGCCGTGTTTGGCCAGGGCCTGCTGTTCTGCGCGCACCCCCATTTTCACCAGCTGTTCGATGCCGTTCACCCACTCCTTATGATGCCGGATGAACGGGTCGTTTTTCACGGCATCTCGCGCCCTCTTGACATCGACCTCTTTCAGCGGGTGCGTGGGCAGCTTGTAATCGATGATGTCCTGGGGCGTGATGCCGAGGAAGCGCGCCTGGGGGACGCAGAAGAACTCGTTCAGATGCGCGGCATTCCCCGACCCCACCTTGAGCGTCCGGTAGATGTTGGTGATGCCGTAGGGGTCGCCGTCGACGAAAACATACACAGGAATCTTCTTGAAGTCCGCAAGGCGCCGGATGAAACGGCGGCATGCCCGTGTCGGAACCCCCCCCATGCTCACCAGGATGCAGTCCGCCTTCTTCCAGTAGTTGTGCTTGACCAGCCGCTGGAACATGCCGGCGGTCTCGATCACCAGGATAAAGTCGGCGTTGGTCTCGAACTGGAGATGCTCCACCGAAATGGGAATGCTGTAGGCGCCGGAGCCGAACTTGGTGCAATCGATCCGGAGCACTTTGCCGGTGTCCCGATCATGGTCCACGACAATCAGGCGCCCTGCCACATCTCCGCCTTTTTCCTCGGGAATGAAACCCAGCTGCTCGCGGTTGACCGAGAAAAAAGCCTCCACGTCATCCATCACCGTGTCGGATTCCGGCTGCTCGTTGAAGCGGGCTTCCTCCCAGTTTTTGGAGACGTAGTAGGCCTCTCGTTTGGTGGCGATGTCGTCGTTCTCCAGGAGCTCCTTCGACAGCGCGATCATGCGCAATGTCTGGGCGAAGGTTTTGACCGTGTTGACCGTCAGAGTCCGTTCTTTCTTCCTCCCGGCAATTTCGAAGAAGCCCCGGTCCGGGCGGTACTTCACGTTGGTCAAGGAGCGCACCGGAAATCTCATGGTCGGCTTCTTGCGCGCTATGATCTTCTTCTGAATGTCCTCGGCCGAGGCTTTGATGGCGGTCAATACCTCTTTGCTTGCGGCAGGGGCGGGCTTGCGTGCTTTCTTCTTTGCCATGGTGCGCTACTCCCGGTAATCCAAATTGTAGCGCCGGCGTCTCGCCGGCATATAAGTCCTTTTATCTCAATGCGCCTTCTGCCGGCTGGAAGCCGGCGCTACGGCGATGGATTGCTACTCACGAATCATCTCCCTGGAGCGGCTGCGCTCCAGGACGTCTTTCAGCGTGGCTACGATTTCACTTTCCGTCTTCTCCGAAAACCCCAGGATCTCACGCAGGGCGATTCCTATGTGGGGGATGTACAGCTCGATATACGACTTTTTCTTTTCTTCATCCACGGCGCGGCGGTGCGCGCGGATGTGCGCCGCCAGCTTGCGGCCGCAGTCCTGAAGGGCGAGGCGCAGCTCTCTCATGATTTCCGGGTACGCGGCGATCGCCTCCTTGCTTTCCGACGTAAAAGGCACCCACACGGAAGCGATGTGGACGAAGAGGACCATCGGAGCCGCAGGCAGGGCGCCTTTGGATTGCGAAAGGCCGTAGCTGCGCCAGTCGAGGCCGAGGGCCGCCTTGGTGACGGCGCACGCCGACTGCTGGTACTGCAACGGCACCCGGTTGGCAAAGCGGAGAATGTCGATCAACTCTTCCGCGGGCAGGCTCCCGCCGTAGGCCATCCCCACCTCGACCTGGAACGGATTCCCCCGGTAGACTGCGGGCGCCCGGGTTATGGCCGCGTAGAACGACGCCTCGATCTCGTTCTTCAGCCCCGCCAGGATCTGTTCCTCGCCGATGGGGGAGAGGCAATTCGTAGGAGGGCTCATGATCTTTACGCTGTTGATTGCCCTGTAAAGCTGTTCCGCTTCCGAAACGGCGATGGCGTGCGGATTGGCGTTGGGTTTCAATTGCGCCGCATTGCAGATCTCCTGGGCCACCCTGTCGCTCACCCGCGAGAAATCGCGCTGGAGAGCTACGCTGAGCTGGCGGGCCGGCGTCTCCTTCAACATCCTGATCAGAACCCCCAACTCCACGCCGTAAGGATGGGGTTTGATCTCGCGCGGCTCAGGAGGGAGAGTTTCGGACGCGCGCGGGAAATGCTGTGGCTCCGCCCCCGGTGCGGTGTAGAAAATCTCGCAGTGCGGATTGGCG
>QHZE01000389.1 GCA_003225335.1 Acidobacteriota bacterium | reverse complement strand
AGATGGTGAGAAAGCGAGGAAGCTGGCTTTCCGCCCTGTTTCTCGGAGAGATGCTGACCGCTACGGCCATGGGCTACTTCCAAAATGAGATCGCTCGCGCCGTGGTGCTCGCGTTATTCATTCCGCTCATCATCAGCAGCGGGGGCAACTCGGGAGCGCAGGCCGCTTCTCTCGTGATCCGCTCCATGGCCCTGGAGGAGGTTCGACTGCGCGATTGGTGGCGCGTAATGCAGCGCGAGATCGCGGCGGGCCTCGCGTTGGGCGGCATTCTCGGAAGCATTGCCATGCTGCGAATCCTCCTTTGGCCCAACCGCCAGGTGGTCTACGGTCCGCATTATCTGCGTGTGGCCCTGACGGTCTCTCTCAGTCTGTTGGGGGTGGTGACGTGGGGAACGCTGGCAGGATCGATGCTTCCTTTTGTGTTCAGGCGCCTGGGGTTTGACCCGGCGGTCTCCAGCTCCCCGTTCGTGGCCACCCTGGTGGACGTGACGGGCATCATCATCTATTTCACGGTGGCTTTATTCACTCTGCGCGGCGCGCTACTGTAGGATTTTAGATTGCGGATTTCGGATTTAAAGATGTGGGGCTGATCGGAACTTGGGTAAGGAATTGACGCCGGAAAGACTCGCCACGGATTCCACGAATTCAAAGGGGCAAAGGATCAAGACGTTGAGATCAACGGGCCCAAAACAGCGTTTCCCTCCCTCTGCCCCTTTGTCCCTTGACCCCTTTAGTTGGCGAGCGAAGCGAACTAGGTTCTTTCCTTTAATTCGTGAAATCCGTGGCAGCGGTTCAAATCCGCAATCGGCAATCCGCGATCGGCAATTGATATGACGTATGTGGCGCTGACCATTGCGGGATCGGATCCTTCCGGGGGCGCCGGCATCCAGGCGGATCTCAAGACCTTCCACCAGCTCGGCGTCTACGGGATGAGCGTCCTCACGCTGCTGACGGTGCAGAACACGCAGCGTCTGGACGCCGTGGAAGTTCTTTCCGCTGATTTCGTGGGCGCGCAGCTCGATGCCGTCCTGGAGGACATTCCGCCGCAGGCCGCAAAGACGGGAGCGCTGGGAAGCAGCGAAGTGATTCGCGCAATCGCGGAAAGGGCCGGGAGCTTTTCTTTCCCGCTGGTCGTGGACCCGGTGATGATCAGCAAGCACGGAGCCCCGCTGATCTCTCCCGGCGCGCAATCGGCACTCGAAGAGCTGCTGCTGCCCCGAGCTTCCCTCGTGACACCGAATCTGCGCGAGGCGAGCGCCCTGGCCGGGATGCCGGTGACCGATGTGGATTCGATGGAGGAAGCCGCCCGGCGCATTGCCCGGCGCGGAATCCGGGCCGTTCTGGTCAAGGGGGGACACCTTCGCGACGCGGCGGTCGACGTGCTCTTATGCCAGGGATCGATCCGGCGCTACACCGCCCCGCACATCGAGACCAGGCACACGCACGGAACCGGCTGCACCTACTCCGCGGCCATAACCGCGCAGCTCGCCAAAGGGCGCGACCTTCCGGATGCCGTAGAGGCCGCCAAGCGGTTTATCACCCGGGCGATCGAAGGAAGCCCGGGCCTGGGAAAAGGCTTCGGGCCGGTGAATCATCACGCCCGAATAGAACCGAAATCCTGACCCATTCACACGGGAAAGACTTGCCACGAATTGCACGAATTACACGAACTTTTCTTTGGCTCACTCCTGTGCCATAGGGGAGCCTGATAGAAAAGCTGCAGACGACCCGCCAGGCTCTTTTCGTCTAATTCGTGAAATTCGTGGCAGGTTTTTGTGACCGCGAGCACCCCGCCGGATCTTAACATCACGGATAAGCACGGTAGCATGTATACTCTTTGTTGATCTTGTGGTTCTTCGGGCCATGGGCCTTCGCTCTGAATGCCGGAGATGCACGGAGAGCGGCACGATCCGAAGGAGATCACCATGGAAGGTCACACCACTAAAAGGAAGGTCCATCTTCCTCCGAAGGCCTATGTGAACGTCGATTTTCTGCGCAGCAAGGATGCGCGCGTCATCCGTATGCTGAGCGAGTATCTCGAGCCCGCCAGCCGCCTCAAATGGCAGAAGGTTGAAGACACGATTGTCTTCTTCGGTTCCGCGCGAGCCCTTCCGCAGGAAGAGGCCGAAAAGCGTCTCGAATCGGCGCGGCAGCGGCTGCAATCCTGCGCGCGCCCCTCCCCCGAATTGCAGGCCGGAGTCGCGCTCGCCGAAAAACAGCTCCGGCTCTCGCGCTACTACTCCGACGCCAGGGTACTTGCGACAAAGATCGTCGAGTGGGCGAAAACTCTGGACACGGGGTTGAAGAGACTGCTGATTTGCTCCGGCGCCGGCCCGGGGATCATGGAGGCCGCGAATCGTGGCGCCCGGGAGGCCGGTGTGCAATCCATCGGCTTCTCCATCAGCCTTCCTCAGGAGCAGGCTATCAACCCATACGTCTCCCGGGAACTCGCCTTTGAATTCCATTATTTTTTCATGAGGAAGTTCTGGTTCATCTATCTGGCGAAGGCGCTGGTTATCTTTCCCGGCGGTTTTGGCACGATGGACGAGTTGTTCGAGGTGCTCACACTGGTGCAGACCGGCAAGTCGCGCAAGCAAATGCCCGTAGTGCTGTACGGGCCGGAGTACTGGAAACAGGTCCTGAACCTGGAGGCCATGATCCAGTGGGGAACCATCTCGCCCGAGGACCTGCACTTGATGCATTTTTCCGATGACCCCGACGAGGCATTCGAACACCTGAGATCTGAGCTGACGCGCATCCACAACCTTTAGCCGACTGCCCACTGCCGACTGAGACTAAGCATGGATCCGTTCCTGCTGGAAAGGGAGCATGACGAGCCCCCGCAATCCCCGAAAGACCACCGTCACGCGACGGAACGGGACCGGGACCGGATCCTGCATAGCGCCGCTTTTCGGCGCCTGCAGGGGAAAACCCAGGTTTTTGGAATCGGGCAGGCCGACTTTTATCGTACGCGGCTGACTCACAGCATCGAAGTGTCACAGCTGGCGCGCGCCATCGCTCACAACCTGTTGTTCGAGGAACCGCGGCTCTCGAGCGCTCTCGCACCGGAGCTGGCGGAGGCGGTGGCTCTGGCGCATGACCTGGGGCATCCTCCTTTCGGGCACGCGGGGGAGCAGACTCTTGATGCCTGCATGATGGAAGTGAGCCGGTGCGCGCGACTCACCGGCAAGAAGGCCCTGCGCTTCGAAGGAAACGCCCAGACCTTCCACATTCTTGTCGCCGCCGAACCGAAATCGCCCGATTATCCGGGCTTGAACCTCACGCGCGCCACTCTTGCCGGCGTGATGAAGTACCCTTACGAGCAGGACATCGGCAACGACAAGTTCATCTTCGCCTCCGACGCGGCCAGCGCGCATTGGGCTGTGCAGGGCGGCGGCGAGCTTCTTCCGGCCCGTCAAAGGAAGAAAGGGCTGCGGCCTGCCATTTCCTTTACTTGCCAGATCCTCGACTGGGCCGATGACTGCGCCTATTCGATTCACGACATCGAGGACGCACTGCAGGCACAGTTTCTGCGGCCCGGTGACCTGGCCGATGCGCGCTTTGCCTGGCGTGTGGCCAATCACTACGAAGAAACGCGAGAAAGCGAGTCGGTCCCCCGGCTGTCCCGGAGCGAGGTGCGCGACCGCCTCCTCCATCTCGACTTGAACATCCGGCCGCCTGAGACCGGCGACGAGCGCCCCCACCGGAAGCAGGCCCTGCGCAACATTCTGAACGAGCTCGTAACCTCCGTTTCGGTCAGGAATCTGCCAGGGAAGCGCCGTCAGGATTATGCGTGGGAGCTCATTGTGCCGGATGAGGCCCGCATTCTTTCGGTGCTCTGCAAGTCCATTGTTTGGGAAGCGGTGATCACCGATCCTCGTGTTGCGGCGATGAGCACCAAGGGCAAGGAAATCCTGCAGGACCTGTTTCACCTGCTTATGAAGGAACTGGTGGAGAAGAAGAGCTATGAGCTTTTCCCGCGGTACTACAGGCCCATTATCGAGGGTGTCGTAGGAAAAGGCGAACTGGAAGCGGCGCGCGGAGTGTGTAATTTTCTCGCCCTGCTCACCGACGCCGACGCACTGCGCCTCTATGCCCTGTTGCGGGGAAACAAGGAGACGTCTATCTTCGATCTGTTAGGGTAGGGAAAGGAATCCAGAATCCAGAATTCAGAATCCAGAATGAACGCGAGGCTGAATCCTTCTGGATTCTGAATTCTGGATTCCTTCAATCGTTACTCGTCAATTGGCACGGGGGCCAGGGACCCGATCTTGCCCGCCGTGGGAGCGTGATGGGCAGGGGAGACGCTGCGCCAGAATCCAGTGGCCCACCAGCGCGCAACATCCAGATAAGAGAGCGCGCTGGCTTCGACACGAACGTCGCCCCGCTTGATCGCTCTAATGACGCTGAGAACATCGGGCTCTGCGTGAACCAGGCTATATGTGCGGCCTAACTGCCAAAGATAGTGAACGTCCCCGTTCCCTACCATAGGCTTTGCGTGCTTTCGCGCCACGGCACGCGCACGCCGGTTAAAGTCCAACCCTGGCGCAAAAAACCCGGAGTTCTCGACAGCGTCGAAGAGGTCGATATGCTGCTCCAGGAGGCCGCCCAGGCAGAATTTGCCTGGAAAGAAAGGATGGGGAGCTATCACCATAGTGTCCTCCCCGGAACGGGCCCGAATCTTGACTAGGGTGTTGAGATTCTCGGGTCCGGTGCGGAAGTTGTATACCAGGGTGTGCTTGGCCCCTTCCGCGTTGACCTCCATTCCTGGAATCAGAGTTATTCCCAGGCTGCGGGCATACTCGGACAGATCCTCGTTCCAAACGTCAAGATTATGGCAAGTAATTGCGAGCACTTCATAGCCAAGGCGCGCCGCTTCCTTGATCAGGCCTTCAGGCGAATGTTCGCACACCCGGTAATCCATGGGATCCAGGCTGCAATGCGAGTGCAGTTCGGCCTTCAGCCAGCGCTTCCTGGCATTCTTTTCATCGTTCATGGCGACTCATTGTATCAAACCAACGCTTATACTATCGGCAGTTTCCTCCTAAACAGTGGGGAAATATCGACGCGCCGGGCAAAAGAATTGACGCCGGAAAGACTTGCCACGAATTTCGTTCGCTGGAGGGGAACTGATCTGTGCGAAGTTTGGAGTTCAGCCTTCCTGCCGTGCTGCGCCGGGGCAGGCTAAAGCCTGAACTTCGAACCTAAGGGTCTGTGAGGAAATAATATGGACACTTTGGCGCGAGCGCCGGGGGGCAGATGCGAGGCGCCGCGACGCAGGCGATGTGGTGACATCGTCGAGGAGCGGCAAGAAAGCCAATACGCGCCCTTCGCCGCCGCGCCCCCATGTTGACAGCCCTGAAATGCGGGGCAGTTGGAGACCAATTGCAAAAGTCTTCAGACTGCGTTGTTAGGCATGGCTTCCTGTCCATCGCCTCTTCACGGTGTGTCAACCCTCGACGAGGTGACCCACTGACCGGAGAGCCGGATGCGGGAGAGCCGCCTGTCCGGTTCGGAGGGAGGGGGGACCGAACCCAATCGGTTCTCCCTACCCCTATCAGGCCTCAACTGCTCGTCCCCGAGCCAAGTACGTTACCGTAATTACGCCACGCTGTACTAAGGGCCCGT
>QHZE01000388.1 GCA_003225335.1 Acidobacteriota bacterium | reverse complement strand
CAAAAGCGCACATGAAGCTGTATCTTCAAGGTAACCGCGCGGGCCGGTTTTTAAGCCGGTCCAGGGCTAAGAGCCCGAAGGGCAAGGACTCGTCGAAAGCGCAGCGCCCCCCTCAGAGAAAACGCCGCGCCCGAAGCTGAGATAAGACTTGCATTTTAGCTAACGTCCGAACAAGAGGGGGATTGTGATGAAACCACGTTACTGGATATGGGTCGTTTTGCTGATTCTGTTGGCCGCACCGGCGGCGGTCGCTCAGACAGGATTTATCCTGCACGCCCCTCTAGCCGAAGTCCCTGGAATTGCCGTCCGGAATAACCTGACGGTAGTGCGTCAGCTGTACCCCTCGTGGCGCAATATCTTTCTTGTCACCGTCCTGGACAACCGGGCCCCGTCGCAAGTGGTCGCGTCCGTCAAAACCGATCCGGGCGTACAAGGTGGAAAGGGTAATATCGAGCTGGACGGAGCTGCCGTCCTCCCAGAACTCGCCTCCGGAACTCAGCTGGATCAGTCGACTGTCGGCATTCTGGACGCACTTTCCGACCGCACCTCGGTCAGCTACTTCGGAAGCACGGTCTGGGCCGGCTACGTTAATCAAACCGCCGCACAAATCATTCGTGTCGCGGACGCCCAACATTCGTATGGCAGCGGCTCCGGGACGATCGCCGTCATGGATACGGGGATTGATCCCTACCACCCGGTTTTCGTTAACAGTCTGGTCCTGGGTCACGACTTCACTCAAACACCTGACGTGGACGGTCCAGCGTCGGAGCTTACCGACCTCGTCGACCAATCCACAGTCGCCATTCTCGATCAATCCTCAACGTCCATGGTGGACAAGACAATTGCCGTCGTGAATCAGTCGACGGTGGCCATCCTGGACCAGTCCACGGTAGGCATCTTGGACACGACCACACTGCCCGCCGCCTTCGGCCACGGCACAATGGTTGCAGGCGCGGCTAAGCTGGTATGTCCGGGGTGCAAAATCATGCCGCTGAAAGTGTTCGACCGCTTCGCCAGCGCCACCCTGTCCAACCTCGTCAGCGCCGTCTACTGGGCCGTGGCTCACGGAGCCAACGTAATCCAGATGAGTTTTAGCATGGATGTATCGTCGGACGAGCTTCTGGCGGCTATCGGCTATGCCAACTCCAAACGGGTCATCTGTGTTGCGTCGGCAGGCAACTCGGGGCTGCAAACCATCGTTTACCCGGCGGGCTGGAAAAAAGCATCGGGAGTGGGGTCGACAGACAACTACGATGTGCGAAGTGTGTTTTCCAACTACGGTGCCAATCTTGTGAGCTTTGCCGCTCCAGGCGAGCGTGTCCTGCTTCCTTACCCGTACAACAACTACGCCGCTGCCTGGGGCACGTCCTTTAGCACTCCCTTGGCCTCCGGCGGGGCGGGTTTGTTGTTACAGATCGACCCCAAGATCAACCAGGACCAAGTCGCTACCTCGCTCTCACAAGCTCAGGCGCTTCTGGGACAAGGGCTGGGAGCCGGGCGCATCGACCTGTACCGTGCCTGCCAGTACTGGACGCTGCATAAGTCCAAGTAGCTCTTTAACTCTGCGCATTGACGGAAGGGCTTGCCACGAATAACACGACGCGGCAAGCCCCGCACCCAAAGGTTCCGTCCCTGGGAGCGCATCCCGCCTGCGAGCATCAGACACTCGGGGCACGCCGGAAGCGGGAAGCGTGCGCTCCCGGGGACGACCTCCGCGTCTCTGTCTCGAAAATACTGAGCAACTACTGTAGGTACCCTCGGTGGACACAAAGTTCGCAAATCGATCAAGTTCTGTATCATGGCCGGGACGGCCATGCCACGAAGCCATCGTGGCACGGGCGTCTCGCCCGTGAAGGACTGGGCGGTATGGCTCACTCGCTCGCTATCAATAGCGAGGAAGCCTTATACCGCCGAGGCATTCCCGGACCCCAGGTTAGATCCTCGTTTCCCACGGGCGGGACGCCCGTGCCACGGGCAGCGGGACCGCATTTTCATGTGCTGGGGTGTGCGCCGCACATGGGAGACTGTTCCGAAAATACCGATAGGAACAATGTAGTTACACCATAACTTCGGCGCCCTCAGGGCAGCGGAACCGTATTTTCATGCACTTGGGTGGGCCCGCATGAAAGATTGCGGTGAGATTCTTTTGGTTTGCGGTGCATTTTGCGCTCCAACAGCGTTGATTGAATTGAGCGCCATCATCCTGATGGGTAAGTTCGTTCCCTCTTCTCTGTAGGAGTAACCCAACACGTCCTCTTTCACCATGGAGAAAAGGACGCGTTTTCCCTCTGAGTCTCCGTGTACTCTCGTGAAAGTATTGTTTTCGGCGACTGGTGCGGGGCACGACTTCAGTCGTGCCGGTAAAGAAGGCAGGGGCTTCAGCCCCTGAGGCTTTCCTCGGAACAGTGTCTAAAGCCGAGCGGTGACTGTCCCGGTATTTCCTTTCCGACCCCTTAAATCCCTTAGAGACCCTGTGGAAATCCACAGTGGTAGGCGAACAACCCTGGGCACGAGCCGCGGTACTAAACCAGTACGCGCAGTGGTGGGAAATGCGGCGCCCTGGCTAGGGCAGGCAGGCGTGTTTGTGCGGGAGACAGGCTAAATGGAAAAGAAAAAGAAATTTCGCTCTGCCCTATATTTTTTTGCCTCCTTCCCGACTCTTATTCCCTGGAGACCTGTGGGAATCCCCAGTGGCAGGTGAAACATTCACTGCCGGGCCTTCACGCCCTCGGCGAACGCGAGCGCCAATGAGAAGTAGCTAGGGGTAGCGAGTGAGGCTCCTACCGCCCGAGTCAGTCAGGGACGAGACGGATCTTCGTGGCATGGCCGTCTCGGCCATGACCCGGGTTAGGTTAGATCCTCACTTCCCACAGGCGTCCCGCCCGTGCCACGACCTGAGCCGAATTTGACCGATTTGTGAGCTTTGTGCGCACCAAGAAACCTCGTGTCTGAAGCGCAAAATATTGGGGAACTAATTTCGTTAGTCTGAAAGCCGTGTCTTATAGTGGCTGTTCACACCCAGAAACGGGAAGAAAATGGAACATTTCGATATAGTTCAATGGGCTGATTTCGTACGAGGCCTGCCTGAGTCAGCAGATCGAACGGCCATGGAGGAACATCTGTCGTCTGGCTGTCAAGCGTGTGGTGGCGCCGTGCGCCAGTTGCGCAAGCTGGTGGCGGTCGCCGATGCCGAAGCCAGATACAAGGTTCCTAATTACGCCGTTGATTATGCGAAGTCGATCTATCCGCTTCAGCAGCCGGCGAAAGTGCATATCATAGCCCATATCCATACGAGATTGATTTACGACAGTTTCCGGGAACCCCTCCCCGCGGGGATCCGCGGCCAAGGCCGAATCGTTCGCCATAGTTGCTACGAGGCCGGTGACCACACCCTGGAGTTGCGCCAGGAGATCGAGCGGGGCTGTTCCCGGGTCACACTCGTCGGCCAGATCACAAATCAGAAAGAGCCGCGGAGACAAATGCCGGATGTGCCGGTTACCCTGGTAGCCGGAAAAGAAACCGTGGCGCGGGCGGTCAGCAATGAGTTTGGCGAGTTCGTCATGGCATACGAGCCAAGAGCACCCCTCAGGCTGTACGTGCAGGTTGAGCGCGCCGCCAGGTTCTTGAGCCGCCCCTAAGACCTGGAGCCTGAAGCTGACGGCTGAAGTCTGATCCGTACTACGGCGAAAATCCCTCGCAATCTGGAAAGAATTTTCGACTAATCGAAAACATAAATTTCAACATCGGCACAGAGGCCAACAGAAGATCGGCAAAGTCTGCAATCTTTTCAAAATGACAAATGATAAAGGAATCCAAGGAATGAATCGGAGGGGACGAAGTTCGGAACGATAGAAATTCATCTGCCCAAATCTTCTATATCTTCTATTCTGGATTCCTCGGATTCCTTGGATTCCTTGGCCCGCGACGCCAGAGGCCAAGGCTTTCTGTCGTCAATTCTTTCTTCGCGTCTTTGCGTCTTTGCGGTGCGAAGGGGAGTGCTAAGAACTTCGCGGTTGCTCTTCGAAGAGGTCGATGACGACGGTGTAGGGATCCAGGTCCACATGCCAGTTACGAAGCTGGGCCAGGCTTACGGTCTCCGGCTCCGACAGGGCCGGAAACAAGCGTCGATGGTGAACGGATTCCTGGGTGAAGAAGATCAGCAGATCGGGATCGATTTCTATCGACACCCGGCTCCACAGGGAATCGAAGCTTGCGGTGATGAGCGCGAAGGCGCCGCCCAGGTGCCGGAGCCAGACTAAATGTCTGTCCCCTTTCCAGCGCAAGCCCCGATGAAGAACGAGCCCCTGGCTCAACACCTGGGAATTTTTGCGCAGCGTGAGCAGTTGCCGGAGAAACTTCTCCTGCCCGCGCTCCTGTCCGTGGTAGATCGAAACCAGGTCGCCTGCCAGCGCCGCGACCGCAAACAGCGGGCGCGAGATCGCCGCTCCGCGCAGCGCGCGCGGCGAAGGCTGCCAGAAGGCGGTGGTGTGGTTTTCCAGGCCAAATTGAAGCAACGTTCCCTCGGGATAACAGAGCCGCATGTCTCTCAGGTATTCATGCAGGTCTCGGGGGCTGATCTCATCGCGGCCCAGACGCGCCAGCCACGCAAGGACACTGTCCATGTTCAGGACATCGCAGCAGCGCACAAAAGCGGGTCCGTGAACCTCACAAAGCAGGACAGCCTCCGGCTTGACACGCTTCACTTCTCCGCGCAGCCGTTCAACAATGGCCACTCCTGCCAGGTTTGTCTCAAAAGGTTGCCGCCCGGCGGCGGGGGACCAGTTCGACTCTTTCCAGAACGGCGAGGCCACCCTGAGTCCGTCCAGGTCGAACATTTGGATCTGACGCCCGCCTAATGCCACCAGATAGTCCTGCACTTCCGGATTTGCCCAATCCAGGGAATATCCGGGCTCCCAGCCGTGGCTTGCCCTGGAGTTCCCCTGCTCGTCCCTCACCAGCCAGTGCGGGCGTCGCTGCAGGAGCCATGAGGGCTCGGATACTCCGTGGAAGACATACTCCAGCACGACCTTCATCCCCAGCGAATGCGCCGCAGAAACCAGCTGGCGGATGTCTTCAACCCTTCCTATCTGCGGATCGAGCGACTCGAAATCCGTAATGAGGTGAGGCAACGTCCGCCTCTGCCACGAAGGATCATGACGCGAAGTGAGTCTCATCTGTTTCGTCATTTCCACGGCGGACCAGATCGGCAAAAGATACAGCGCGTCCACACCCATGCCGCGGAGCGCCGGCAGAGCCCGGAGGAGGCCGTCGCACCCCCCCCACTGAGGAATGGCAGTCTCGTAAAAGGTGGCGCCGGTGACCCAGGAGGGGACATCGTGTGGCGGCGCAAATTCCCATGCGGGCAGCCGTTTCTGGTATTCCTCCAGCGCTGCGGTCCACGAAGTCGCGAAGAAACGAACGTGCTGGACTGTCGTCGCAAGACTCTGGCCCGGCTGAAGAATCATCTCCAGCCGCTGGAGGGCGGATATCGCGAAGCCCCGCGAGCGCTCCTGGAATGCAAACGCAATCGGTGCGGGAGACGGCGGGGAAAAAGTGTAGAGGCCGGTGTGCGAAGGTTCATGGTAGATCCCGACGAGCCCGTTCCAGTTGTCAGGAAACGTCTCGATTCCCCCCGGTGCCGGGCGGCCTGCGGCATAGTCCGCATCGGTCCGGTCCCGGTTCAGGGCGAGGCGGGCGACGGCTGCCAGATCCAGAGACCGAAAAGGCGCCGCAGGGCGAACATCATGTGGCGGGCGTTTTTTTCGCGAAGAGAAACCGCCGGAAACCCATTCCGTCAGGGTCCACAAGGATCCACTGGCGGACATGAAAGGGATCCCGGTTCATCTCAAGCATCAGCGCGAACTGGCCGCTTTCCGTCCTCTGTTCCCACTGAACGAGCTCCGGCGGCCCCGCCAGCCAGTGCCCGTCCAACAGAATGTCAAAGCCCGGTACGGCTCCGCCGGCGGGTACAATCTCTCGCTCGCCCGCGCGCAAGACAATCTGGCGCCATTCTCCACTTTGCTTGTCGATTTCCAGCGTGACTTCCGGCGTGCACAGCAGCAGAGAATGGGTGCCCAGAGTGCAGAAGGTATTCGTCTCAACCGGCATGAAGCCAACTCCGCAGGGACAGAGTTTCGCGGTTCCCCCGTCCGGCGTCAATCCTAAACCTTCCGTCTAGTGTAACCCTTACCCTCAGTCCGGAACTCTTATCTTTCTCCCCGCACCGATTGTACGAACTAAAAAACCTGGCCACGAATTCCGCGGATTACACGAAAACAGCCTACGGCTCAATTGCGGATTTCGGATTAACTCATGGATTAATTCGTCCAATTCGGGAAATTCGTGGCGAGTCTTTCTGGCGTAAGTCTGGACTCCAAACAACGGTCTCGTCTAGAGTACGTGCAATGGCCCGGAATGCGCTGAAGAATGTAGTCATCGTGCTCGTCGGGACCAAGTATGCGGGCAACGTCGGAGCCGTGGCTCGCGCCATGCACAACATGGGTCTCGAGCAACTGCGCCTTGTAGCTCCGGAATGTTCCATCAACGAAGAGGCGGTGCGTCTGGCGCGCAGCGGCGAAGAGGTCCTCGCGCGAGCGAGGCTGCACCCTTCGTTGAAAAGCGCGCTGCGCGCTGTCGGCCTGACGGTAGGGACGACGGGGAAGACAGGCGGCCACCGCGACCACGCCCAGGCGCCCCGTACGCTGGCGCCCAGGATAGCGGAACAAGCGGCGCGGCAGAAGGTCGCGAGCCCAGGCTGTGATGATTTTCAGCTATGAGCTGCACCTGGCATTACTGAAGCGGAAACCTGCCCGGGGGCCGCGACTTGCGCCCGTCGAACAGGTGGAGGCGATGTACGATCACCTTCGGGCCGCGCTCTTGAGAATCGGTTTTCTTCGCGAAAAAAACGCCCGCCACATGATGTTCGCCCTGCGGCGCCTTTTCGGTCGCGCCGGTCTGGAAAAGACCGATGTCGCCATGCTGCGCGGCATCGCCCGCCAGATCGACTGGTACGCGCGCGCCGCCGCGGGGGACAACCCAGACACCAGGAAGAACAAGTAGAGTGATCCAAGTTTTGGGAGACCTCAGACTTCAGGGATCAGACCTCAGACTGCGCCCGGCGCGAACGGAAAAGCGCGCGGACATTCAAGCATTCCAGCTCTGAGGTCTCGGAGGTTTGGAGTTCAGCCTTCAGGCTGAACTGCGCCCGGGCAGGCTAAAGCCTGAACTCCGAACCTGCAGCCTGAAGGCTGAACTCCACACCGGCGCAAATGATCTCATGGGTTTTGGTTTGGAGTTCAGGCTATACCCAACGCTTGAGCCATTCCCAGGCTTCCTCCTGCATTTTCAGGTTGAACTCGTGCGGCGCTGGGTACAAGCTGCAGCGCTGGCGTTCAGGCGCGCCCGCTTTCTCATAGCAGCGCCGGATCTTTTCAAAGGCTGCGCGCACTCCGTCCGGAGCGAAAAGCTGGTCCTTGGAGCCGTTGATGACCAGCACTGCGCGCGGCGCAATCAGCGCGGCCAGATCGGGGAAATCCAGGTAGCGGTAGAGGCCAATGATGTGGAAAGTAAAGCCGATCGAGTTAATGACGTGTCGTTTGATCTGATGCGGATATGAAGTCATCCAACCCACGTCCACGGCCGCCTTGATGCGCGGATCCAGGGCCGCCAGAGCAAAGCTCCGGTAGCCTCCCACCGAAAGTCCGACGCAGGCCAGCCGCGTCTTGTCCACCTCCGGGCGCGACGCCAGGTAGTCGACCGTCCGGATGTCGTCCCAGAGGAGGACCCCAGGCCAGGTGATTCCCGCCGTAAAGAGGCTGCGCGCCACGAGCTGCTCGTTTTCGCCCGACCGTCTATTGAAGGCGCGTATCTCCGCGTCCGTCATGCTCCGGGGTCTTTCGCGATAGGCCGGAGGGTCGTCGTCGAGCAGCATGCGCCTCTCACCCCAGTAGAACATGTCGATGGTGATCACGACATAGCCTTGCCGGGCCAGTTCGGATGCGATGCTCTTGCCCTCGTAGAGTTCCTGTTTGAAGCGGCTGAGCGCCGGATGCTCCTCATCCAGCTCTACCACCTTTTCCTTGCCCCAAAGGTAGTACCCGCCATGGCAGTGCAGCGCCACGATTCCGGGCGCCGGCAGTCTGGCCTTCTTGGGGATCAGCACATATGCGGGCACGCGCACGCCGGGCGCAGTCTGAAAGGTCAGGTATTCCTCGACGTAATCGCCCCGGTCTTTGCGCCGCAGAATTTTCGGCTCTGGCCAAACCACCGGCGGAAAATAAAGAAGGTGGTCGAATACTCTGGCGCGCGCCACAACCTGCCACCGCTCCAGATCGCCGAACTCGCTCCGCAGAAACGAAAACCGCACCGGGGAACTGTCGGCCTGTTGCTGCGCAAAATCGTACAGATTGCCGATGTGGGAACCGGTGGGAGCCGCCGCCCTCGCGCTGTCCTGAGTTGCCCCGCCGGCTCCAAGCGGGGCAAAGGCCGCGGACAAGCCGCAAGACGCCAGGTATTCGCAGAATTGACGCCGTGAAGTCGTCATAGCTTGGTCCTCCGTTTTCCGGGAGAGTCTAAACCCCAATGGAGTGGTTCCGAAAAAGATTCTTATTCGTTCTTCGCGTCTTTGCGTCTTAGCGGTGAATGCGGAGTACGGTTCTTTCACCGCAAAGAATCGCGAAGAATGTTAGAATCCGGGCTTTCCGGAACGCCAAAGGAGGGGTGTGTATGCCGATCCGTCGGACAACTGCCTTCGTCTCAATATTACTCCCGACCATAGCGATGACTTTGCGCGCTCAGGAATTGCCATTCCTGACCGATACCCAGATCGGTTACCTCGCCGGTGAGATCTCCGGCGATGCCTCCTACGAGCACATCCGATTCATGACGCAGTTCCATCGGCCCAGAGGCGGGTCCCCCGGGCTCATGAAGGTGGCGGAGTACTGTGAAGCGAAGGCTCGGGAGTATGAGCTCGAAGAAGTGAAGCTCATCCGGCAGAAGTCCGAAACGGTCCCCTGGCATGCGAAGTCGGCATCGCTGTGGATGGT
>QHZE01000237.1 GCA_003225335.1 Acidobacteriota bacterium | reverse complement strand
GCACCGGCCTGCTCATCGCGGCGGCTCAGAAAGTGGTGTCGCCTCAACCCGTCCCACCGGTGCGGGATGTCGAGGGTTGGCCGGTATGGGGCGGGCCTGGCCGCAACTTCATCTCGAGTTCGACCGGGCTCGCGGACACATTTCCCCGAGAGGGCCCGAAGCGGTTGTGGACCCGGCCGCTGGGCGATGGCTACTCGGCAATCGCCGAGGAAAGGGGTGTGCTCTTCACCGCGTATCGCCGCGGATCAAAAGACGTCGTGATCGCGCTGAATGCTGCGACCGGAAACACCGTCTGGGAATACGAATACGATGCGCCCTTCCGGAACAGCTATTCGGAGGCGGTGGGTCCCGGGCCGTACGCGATGCCCCAGGTGATCGGCGACCGCGTCGTCACTGCGAGCGGGACGGGCAAGATCCACTCGCTCGACAAGAAAACAGGCAGGCCGGTATGGTCGCACGACCTGTACGCGGAATTTGCCGCGACCCGGCTGCAGTATGGCTACTCCTGCCACGGTCTGGCATACAAGGACACCCTGATCTACCTGGCCGGAGGCGAGGCCCCCTGGTTTGGACTCGGTCGAGGCAGCGCGATCGTCGCATTCCGGCAGAGCGACGGGGCCGTCGTCTGGAAGAACCAGGCTTTCAAGAACGCGCACTCCTCGCCGCTCCTGATCAACGTGGAGGGTCAGGCGCAGGCAGTCGCCCTGCTCGCAGACCAGGTGATCGGGTTCAGCCCTGATAACGGCGAACTGCTCTGGAGACACCCGCACCCGACCCCGTACGGGCTCGCCATTGCGACGCCCGTCTGGGCGGAAGGCAACCTGCTCTTTGTTTCCTCAGCCTACAGCGGCGGCGCTCGCGTGCTCCAACTCAGCCGGAACGACAACAAGACCACGGTGAAAGAGCTATGGCATAATCCGCGAGTTCAGCTCCATTTCGGCAGCGCAATACGCGTGGGCGACTATATTTATTTGTCGAGCGCTCACTCCGGGCCGGCTTTCATGACCGCCGTCGAGCTCAAAACCGGGCGCATTGCATGGCAAACCCGCGACTTTGCCAAAGCGCAGCTTCTCTATGCCGACGGCAAGCTGATCATCCTCGACGAAGACGGCAATTTCGGTATCGCCAGGGCAACACCGGAGCGTTTCCAGGTTCTCTCTCGCGTGCCGCTTCTGACGCACATCTCGTGGACCCCGCCCACGCTGGTTGGAACGCGCCTCTATGTGCGCGACCGCGCGACGCTCATGGCGCTCGAGCTTGGGGCATCGCAGCCGAAGGGAAAGTAACCGGTCCCGCGCGGCGTGCCGGCGGCTGCGCGCCGGTTCCAGGAGAGGGAAATTATGAACTCGTTCGCAAGAGTGCTGGCGATGACAGCTGTCCTGGCGCCGGGCGTTGCGGCCGGCGCCGAGAGCGCGAGGCGACTGCTGACGCGACTGCCGCGCCAGTTGCAGCTTCGCCAGGATGGTCCGCGCCGCTATAGGTTCATCTGCGACTACCTCTACACGGAGCCGCTCGGGAACCCGCTCTGGAAGGAGCGCATGTCGGCCGAATACACCCGGACGTCGGCCGGCGGCGGCGCGCGGTGGAGCAACGTGAGGATCGCGCGGGCGAAGGGTTTCGAGGAGCCGTTTCCCGAGGGGGAGGTTCAGCCGTTCATGGAGGGCTTCGAGTACGTGCTCGGGAGCGCGAAAGACACGCTCAAGCCGGAGTTCTTCCGCGGGTTCCCCGCGGCAGACATGAAGCCGAAGAACCTGGTCTGGGACACGCACATGATCGAGGACTTCGCCTGGCGCTACTTCGACAAGCTTGAGCTCAACCGGCCCTACGCCCTGCAGACCGCGCCCGAGGACGTGCCGCTCGCCGGCGCGGGCACGTTCCAGAACCGGCGCGTCGAGCTCACGTGGACCGGAATCTCGAAGCGCGCGGACCGCATCTGTGCGCTGATCCGGTACGAGGCTTTCGGCAACAAGTTCGAGGCGTCGGCCGGCAACGTCATCGCTCGAGGGCGGAGCCACTACTGGGGCGAGATCTGGGTGTCGCTCCGGGACAAGCAGATCGAGTACGCGACGCTGCTCGAGGATGTGCTGACCGAAGTCAGCCCGCCCGGTCAGCCGGCGAAGCAGCTCTTCAGCGTCTTTCGCAAAGGGACGTTCGAGCCGCTGCCGAAGTAGTCTCCGCACAAACGAACAGGTCTTCAAGTACCCGGTTCCCGCGCACGTCCTGGTCTAGGTTTTCTTGGTGCGCACCAAGTGGGACTACGTCGGGGACTCTGCCGTCGCGGCATGGGCGTGTTGCCTGTTGCGGGACGGGCGAACCGTGGTGCTCTCGACCAAGGACCGGCCGCTGGCAGAGGAGATCAGCGCGTGGCACGCCCAGGCGTCTATTTCAGGAGCGGATTTTCCGTTCGCAACTGCGGAAACCGGCTGAAATCTCTGTCGGCAGACAGGAGCTTCTTAACCCCATGATAGATACAGAGGACGGCGATGCGAGCATCATGTACCGAGCCTCCGGTAACAGCCGATTTGCGTAGAACGTCGTCCCATATTCCAAAGAAGCCTTCGCCTTCAGTGAGCAGCGCGACGGTAGGTGATTCCAACCAATATTTGATCTGTATCAGGGCATCATAGATGGGGGTCGGTGGTTTGTAGATGCGAGAATGAGTGACGATAGCCACAAACTCGTGCAGACACGGCCAGGGAATGGCCCAGAGGGAAGCGCCTTCGGCGGCCTCCGCCAGAGCTTGATCCGCTTTCGAGTGCCAAACAGAATCCGCCCGATGAGCGTAAACCAGAATGTTTGTGTCAGTCAGGTCCGACGAGATTGACAAGATCCTGAAGGGTGAAAAGTGCCTCGCATGGAATGCCACATTGCTCGACAGCGTTCTTACCTTGAAGCTCCTGCCGGTCTATCAAAGCAATGGCCCTGACCACTTGCAACCCCTCTTCTCGCACTCTGGCAATGGCTTCGACTGTGGACTTCCCGCTCGTGATCACATCCTCCACTATCAGCACCCTGTCTCCGCTCTGAACGTCACCCTCAATATGTTTTTTCAAGCCATGCTTTTTCGGTTCTTTTCTCACGACGAAAGCGCGGACACTCTTGCCGGCCTTCCTGTACGCGACATCAGAAACGATGATTGCAAGAGGATAAGCCCCGATCGCCATGCCACCCACCGCATCAAACGACGCAGCGTCACCCAGGCGTTCGAAGATCAGTTCTCCAATCAGCTCTCTGGCTTCTGGATAAGAGAGCGTCGTTTTGCAGTCGATGTAATACCTGCTCATGACGCCGGACGAGAGCGGATAGACCGGCTCGCGGCCGCAGCGGAAGGATTTTTCGAAAAGGATTTGTAAAAGCCGTTTCGCCTTGGGATCCATACGGGGAACCGCCGTTATCCTCACTTCCTTCTGACCCCGAGTCAAGCAGAAGTTGGGTGACAGCGGGACAGCTCTTTGCTCTTTGCCGTACGCTGTTTTCACCACAAAGACGCGAAGGCGCAAAGACCCTTCGCGTCTTTGCGTCTTAGCGGTGAAGGCTGTGCAAAAGCTAACTCCAGCGGAACCAGCGGAGGGCGCCAAGAAAAGAAATGGTTCCCCACAAAAACAAGATCCCCAGGCTCCAGGCCTGAGATGCCAGCGACGCGCCCTCGAGAACGACCGCCCGCAGGGCAGAGTTGAGCTGCGTCAGCGGCAGCGCCTGCACGAAGGGCTGCATGAAAGCGGGAAATCGATCGGGCGAAAAGAAGATCCCGGACAGCAGCCACATCGGCAGCATGACAAGGTTCATGAGACCCGAGATGGTTTCGATCCGCTGCGCGCGGCTCGCAATGAGCAATCCCAGGCCCGCGAAGGAGACTGAGCCGAAAAGTGAAACCGCAAAAATTGCCAGCCAGCTCCCCCGGATGGTGACGCCGAAAAACAGCGCGCCCGCGCCCAGAATGATCAGGACCTCGGGGAGCATGAAGGTCAACCTCCCGCCGATCATGGACCAGAGAAAATGGGCCCTGTTCATCGGAGTCGCGACGAACCGCTTCAAGAGCTTGCGCACGCGCATGTCCACGATTACAAAGCCGACCCCCCAGAGGCCGCCTCCCATCAGGTTCATGCCCAACAGGCCGGGAACGAGGAAATCGATGTAGCGCGCGCCCGGTTCGGTCACGAGTCGCTCGCTCGTCTGAACGGGATCGCGGCGCCCCGCCGCCCGCTGCAAGGCGTCGTCAACGCGGGCGCGTGCCAGAGCGCTCTCCGGCCTGGTCGGGTCGAAGAGAAAGGTGTAGGAATTGCCGGGAATGACGGTGATCGAAGATTTGCCGAGACGCAGCCTTTCGCGGCACAACTCGGCAGAATGGGTTCCGACAACGAACTCCGGCCACCGGGCCAGGGCATCGGCGACTTCGCCGGCCCCGGGAGATGCCTCGACGTCGACGAAGACCTGATCCACAGGCCGGTTTCGGAAGGCGGCGCCCAGACCAAGGGCCAGGAGCAGGGGGAATCCGTAGACCCAGAACACCGCGGCCGGTTCTCGCGCGAACTGGCGCAGGCGGGCCAACCACAGTTCCTTAAGCGGATGGTATTTCCTCATCGCGCAAATGCCTTCCGGTCAAGCGAACGAAGACATCCTCGAGACTCGCATGCCGGGTTGTCAGGCGGGCCAGGCTCCGCTCGGCCCCCTGCAGCTTGTGCAGGAGCGCGGGAATCGCAACATGGGGTTCGGTGACCGTGAGCGCTATTCCGGTCGCTTCTTTTCGCACCTCTCGCACGGCGGGAAGGCCAGCGAAATCGATCTCGACTGCGCCCGATGCCGGTCCATCGGCCACGGCGAATTCCACGACGTGCTCGCCTCCCAGCGTGGCGATAAGCTGGCTCGGGGAGCCGAGAGCGATGACTTTGCCGCGATCGACGATGGCCACGCGGTCGCAAAGGCGCTCCGCCTCGTCCATGTAGTGAGTGGTCAGAAGCGTCGTGCGGCCCTTCGCCGCCAGATTTCGGATGATTTCCCAGAGTTGCCGCCGGGACTGAGGGTCAAGGCCGGTCGTCGGCTCGTCGAGAAACAGCAGCTCGGGGTCGCCGACCAGGGCGCACGCCACCGCAAGGCGCTGGCGCTGGCCCCCTGATAATTTGCCCACCCAGAGCGCGGCCCACTCGCTGAGGCTGACCGAATCGAGAACGTCTTCGGGCTCGCAGCCAGCCCGGTAAAAACTCCGCAAGAGCACGACTATTTCCAGCACCGAAAGCTTCTCGGGAAAGCGTGTTTCCTGAAGCGAAATGCCAATCCTCTGTCTTATGTTTTCATCCCTCTCCCCCCAGCGCATCCCGAGAACCTCCACCTCCCCGGAGGTAGCGTCCAGCAATCCCTCGAGTATCTCGATCGTAGTGGTCTTGCCGGCTCCATTGGGTCCCAGGAGGCCAAAGCACTCACCCCGGCGCACCTCCAGGTCCAGCCCATTTACCGCATCTACGGTTCTCGACCGGGACCGATACTGCTTCCGAAGGTTGCGACAGCGCACCGCGGGCGGCAAGTGAGAAGGCGATTCCACCGTGGATTGCTTGACAGCTGGATCCGGCATCTGCCCCAAGCGCGAGTGAGCCTCATACCAAAGGTATGAAGGAAACCACAGATGAACACAGATGAACACAGATAGACACGGAGCAGCCGAGCCGCAACCAAATTGTCTTGGATTTTTTGGTGTCTGCGCGTCTTTGTGGTGAATTCGGTGAAACACAATTCACCACAGACACGAAGAAGCGGTCACTTGCAGGAAGCAACCTTCTCCCAGCCGTCGGGAACGTCGCAAGGCGTGGGGAAGTCGCGGCACTCGCCGGTCAGCGGGTTCCGGGCGGGGGTCACTACCTGGATGCACACGGCGCCCGGCGGAGTTCCGATCCCCACGTCGACGAAGAGCCCGTCCGGAAAGACCACGTTGACGGCGCCGGCGCCGACCGGGATGCTGCCCGTGATCCGGAGCGAGCCCATGAAGTCCGGGGGCGCGCCAGGGACCAGGCCGGATAGGAACTTGCAAGCGCGCGCCTGAGGCGCGATCTCGATCGTGTTGGCGGCGACGAGCTTGCCCGTGGGGTCGAGGAGCGACAGGTAGACCGTCGCGCTCTCGGCAGGCGACGGATTCACGATCGCGTACGCCCCTTCCCGGGTCGAAAGGATGGCGGCGACCCCGCCGAGCTTCGCGGCGGCCCTGACTGCGCGAAACGACACGGCGGTCGCGATTTCGGTGGAGGGGCGCCGGCAGATCGGATGGGGACCCACGGGAGCGTTGATCAGGGCGACCTCGGCGCTTGCCTGGATCGTAACCGAGGCATCGAAGGTCAGGCGCGCCCAGCCGTTGAACGCCGGCACGTCCCCGTAGGTGAAGGCTTCGACCGAACCCAGCGGCTCGATCCGAAACACCGTCGTGGTTCCCGCGCGCGGGACCGGGAACAGCTCCAGGATCCGGGTTGCGGTCCCGTCGTTCTGGTAGGCTTCCAGCGTCACCTCGGCCGGAACTGCCGACAGGTTGACGAAGCGAAACGTCGTCTGGTAATGCAGGGGCTCCCTCACGTAGCCGTTGACCACGACCGGCAGCATCAGTTCCTGCATTTCGGCCCGCGCCGCGGCCGGAGCGGCAACGGCAAGGATCAGAGCGAGGGCAAAGCGTTGCATGACTTCCTCCATCAATATCGTCACAATCATGACACCGTTTGTGTGCGGGAGCCAAGCCCTGAATCGAGGGGCTGGGCGCGCAACCACAGATGAACACGGATCTGTACGACTAAGCCGAAAATCCTTTGCAAGCTGCCAAAGATTTTCCTCTGCGTGCAGGGTGTTAGACACCCGGGGCACCTGGAAGCGTGCGCTCCCAGGGACGGAAACTCCGCGTTCTCTGCGGTCGTGAGAAAAAATGTCCCGCACTGGCGGGGTAAACGGTCGTGTTGATGCAAAAGGAGTTATCCAGGCTCACGTGTCCCGCAGCATGGGACGCTACGTTTTTTTCTTACGTCCTGCGTCTCTGCGGTGAGACTCTCTTTGGTTGCGGCTGAGCTGCTCTGTGTTCATCTGTACTATTACTACTAACCCGAAAATCCTTTGCAATCCGGCAAGGATTTTTCCAACATTCTTGTGGTTCTTTTTTGGAGTGCGCAAGCTTGCTTGCGCCTTGACGTACTCGGAACAAACTCCACGCGAGAAAAGCGGCAGCAAGCTTAGCAAGCTGCCGCACTCCAAGCAGCACAGTGGACCATAGTTTTGGTTGCGGCTATGCACGCGCTAGGTTCATCGGTGGTTTCATTTTGTGCAGTTTATGGATCGTTGCGAGACTCTCAGAACTTTAAATATAATCCGCCAGCGAGAAGCCGGGGGTTAGCAGGAGCGCGTGCCCGGCCCGGGGAAAGACGTGAAGTTTCGCATCAGGGATGCGCGACGTCATGAAGGCTCCCTGTGAAACAGACGGAACGATCTTGTCCCGGCCTGAAGCCAGGATGCGCGTTGGGACCGAGATCTCTTTGAGCCGGCCGCGCAGGTCGACTTCGCGCACCAGAGCCAGGCGTCGCCGGTAAGCGGCCATGTCCACCTCCTGAGTGATCTCGTGATACCGCTGCCTGTCCTCAGCGGCGACACCCTCGCGGGCTAGAATAGAATCCACAACGTAATCCTTGATGCCCCGAATTCCTTTCCATTTCAGCATCGGAGCCAGCAGGAGACCCATCACGATGCGGACTCTGCGCGTGTAGAAGGCAAAGGAGTTGATCAGAACGAGACACCGGATGCGCTCGGGGAAAGCGAGAGCGAAGTGCATGGCCACAGTCCCCCCAAAGGATTCCCCCACGACCGCAATGGATTTGGGCTCCTCGCCGGAGGTTCCTTCGGCGAGCTCGTCGACGAGATCGGAAAACGTGAAATGCGCGCGGGGTTTGAATTCCCATGCACGCGCGCGGTTTCCCTGCGACAGGGAATCAATCTGGCGGTAATACAACCGGCCGGTTCCATCCAGCCCTGGAATGAGCAGAGCGAGCGGTTTCACTCTTAATGGTGAGAAAACTAAGCCAGGGTCTCACCGCGGAGACGCGAAGTGCGCGAAGAAAACGCCAAGACCCGCGCTGCGATGTTCTGCTTGCACATCGCGGCGATAAGGCCTGGCAAGGGTCAATCGGGGACCTTTGGCGCCTTTTCCGGGATCACCGGGAGCGCGGAGAACAGGCCATTCCTTTGCAGAAGGGCTACGGGGACAATCTTGCCTGCTCCCTGGGCTCTCAAGACCATGGAACCTCTAAACTTTCTCAGGGAGGGGAAAAGCTCGTCCATGAATTTTGCCAATTGCCTTCCAGGTCCCAAGGGATTGAGCTCCGGAGGAGTGATGTCTGTTACCTCATTCCCGCTCTCATCAAAAAGAGCCACCTTGACCGTGACGGCCTGGCTGGTCGGATTGGCCACAGCAAATCCGACGCGCCGGCCCGCGTCCGTATCGTTATCCAAGGGGATAGTCGCGAACTGCACAAGCGGCGATTCCAGAACCCCCACAACGGCACTGATGATTCCGCCTTGCGCGAGCAGGAACGTAGCGACGCCGCTCAGGGACCCGGCAAGGGCGATTCCATCGTCCGGAAAACTGAACGTCGGGCTCGCATCGGTCTGGCTGGCGATGAGCGGGGTCCCATCCTGGGCTGTCAGGACAAGAGTTCCACTGATCGGTGCGGATGAGGTGTTCACGATGGTGAAAACGGTGGTCGATCCCTGCCCTATGACCACCTGAGGAAAATAGATCGTATTCGTCGCATTCCCGGGGATGTCCACTCGGGCCCACCCTACTTTCAACGGGTCGCCCGCGTTCGCCGGTCCAGCGGTCACAATCTTTATTCCTGCCGTGGGAACCGAGAGAGGGAAAGTCGCCGCCGTCGTCTGCAGGCCAATCGGGCCGGGATCCACAAGGGTCAAATTGAGAGCCTGCGACGAGGGCGCGGGCGGGCGGGCTCCCTGCGCACCATTACCGGATTGCACAGGCGCGGCGCGCCGCGGTGCGAGGACCGCAGGCCGGGACGCGCCGAGACGCAATTGCGCGTGAAGGGCAGGAACGAGGACGGCTGTCATCAGGACTCCTGCGATAAAAGCA
>QHZE01000236.1 GCA_003225335.1 Acidobacteriota bacterium | reverse complement strand
ACAGATAAATAAAAACTCGGCGATTCTTCTCGTCTTCGCGCCTTCGTGGTAAGCCCGCCTCCAATCCACCACGAAGGCGCGAAGGATCACGAAGCGTTTTCCATCTTTCCCCAATCTTGGAACCAAAAGACAATCGAACTCGAGTGAACTGACCTCGTAGCCGGTCCACAACACCTTAGGACACGAGCTGTCCCCGTAGGACTCATAGGGGCAGGCGCAAATGGAAGTGGGAGTCGCCTTTTTTGGAGTGCGGCGACTTGTCGCCGCTATGGCCTGGGCGTCAGAACGAAAGCAGCGACAAGTCGCCGCACTCCATACTCGGACTCGTTATTGCCTATGGATCTGGCTGACGCGGCTTTGGTGCGGGTAGCCGAGAAGGAGAATCTGCGCCGCGTATTCACCGTCGACCGACGGGACTTTTCGGTCTACAGACCCCTGCGCCTCGGGCGGTTCATCATCACCCCGTAAGGAAGACAATGTCTTAGCCGCGGCACGGAGACACGGAGAAAGATCTTCTCGGTGTCTCCGTGTCTCTGTGGCTAACAACAATACAAGGGAAGATCTTGACCGCGCCCAAGACGAGAGTAGAATGTCTGTCTGTTATGGGGTATGAAGCACATAGTTTTCAAATCCACGGCCTAATTCGGTTCCAAATCGCCTGGAACGAAACGGGGGAACCAACACGGCGCGCTTGAAAAGATAAAGAGCGGCCGCGGGGCGAATCACACCGGCCAGGAATGCGATGGATCGGTCGTGAAGGGCAGCTTCCGAGCCCCAGCCCGCCAGCTAACCTCGTCGGCTTGAGCGGAAGGTCTGACAAGCGCCTCTCCACTCCAAATCGGCCGAAAGCGTATGACCGCTGTTTTGACCATGCGGCGCACGGTTCTTCGCCATCCGGAGTTTCGGACTCCTCCTTTCATGCTTCCGCGGCATCATGTTTGTTCGTAAAGGCGCGCAGAGAGAACCATGCCTGTGAAAACGGAGAAGCGACCGGGAACCGCCACGAAAGTCGTGGTGGCCACTTCCGTGATGCTTACCTTTATCTCGTTCTGGCGCGCCGCAGCCATCGTCCTGTGCGATCTGGGTTCTTCGGCCTTTTACGTCCCGGGAATAAGCGAGCAGGCCATAGGCAAGGCGGCGCCCTGGTTTGTCCTTGCGGTAATGTGCTTCTCCTACGCGGTGCGGGCTGTCTACATCGAGGCCTGCGTCATGTTTGTGCGCGGGGGTGTCTACAAGGTCGTCAAGACGGCGCTGGGAGACACGCTGGCAAAATTGAGTGTGTCCGCGCTTATGTTCGACTACATCCTGACGGGTCCCATCAGCGGAGTGTCTGCGGGACAATACCTGGTCGGACTGGTCAGTGAGATCTTCGCGCGCGCAGGCATCGGCTGGTCCATTCCAAGGAACACGGGAGCCGCGCTGGTTGCCATTGGAGTAACCGTCTACTTTTGGCGCAAGAACATAAAAGGCATTACGGAAAGCAGCGACAAGGCGCTCCGCATCATGCAGGTCACCACCGTGATGGTGGTTCTCATGATCCTCTGGTGCGGTTGGACGCTCCTCCACCGGGGGGGGGCGTTGCCCCCGGCTCCGGCGCCTGAAAACCTGACGTTCTCGCCAGGCGCGCTGGGATGGATGCCCGAGGATTGGGTCAAGAGGATTGGCCTTTTAGGCATCCTGATTGCCTTCGGTCATTCGGTGCTGGCCATGAGCGGGGAGGAATCCCTGGCCCAGGTCAACCGCGAGATTGCTTTTCCGAAAGTAAAGAATTTGAAACGGGCCGGCCTGGTCATATTCATGTACAGTCTGCTGTTCACCTCGCTCGTCGCCTTTTTCGGTGTAATGATCATCCCCGATTCCGTTCGATTGCCGCAATTCAAAGACAACCTGATCAGCGGGCTGGCCATGCACGTGGAGGGCCCCTATTTTCTCCGCCTGGCCTTTCAGATGTTTGTCGTGGTCGTGGGCTTCTTGATGCTCTCCGGCGCCGTCAACACGGCCATAATCGGGTCCAATGGAGTTCTCAACCGGGTTTCAGAGGATGGCGTCCTGTCGAGCTGGTTCCGCAATCCTCATTCGCGGTATGGTACAAGTTATCGAATCATCAATCTCATCGCTGCATTGCAGATCGGAACGATTGTGGCCAGCAGGGGAGATACCTATCTCCTGGGAGAGGCCTACGCCTTCGGGGTCATCTGGAGTTTTGTTTTCAATTCCCTTTCCATGTTTGTCCTGCGCTTCAAGACCCGGGAGTGCCGGGAGTGGAAGGTTCCTCTGAATGTCCGCTGGGGCAGAAACGAGCTTCCCTTGGGGATTTTGCTGGTGCTGCTGGGTCTCCTGGCCACGGCGTTGGTTAACCTGCTCACCAAACAGGTTGCCACAATCAGCGGCATCCTCTTTACGTGCGCTTTTTTCACGCTGTTCACAGTCTCGCAAAGAATCGCCCGCAAGAAGCGAGAGACTGCAGGACTCGATCAGTTCCAGCTGATTCAGGAGCAGACGATCAACCTGGATTCTCTTCAAGTAAGGCCCGCCCCCGTATTGGTGACCATTCGCGACTACAAGACGCTTCAACATCTTCGGCTGGCTCTCGAGGAAACGGATACAACGGAGACCGACATTGTGGTAATGACCGCGCGGATCATCCAGGGGACTCGGGCCGGATACCGCGATATTTTCGAAGAACACCTCTTCACCGATTACGAGCAACTCCTTTTCACCAAAGCAGTGGCAGTAGCGGAAAAGATGGGGAAGCCCGTGAAGCTTCTGACCGTCACCTCGAACAATCCCTTCTCGGCGGTCGTGAATGTTGCGGTCCGGCTTGGATGCACTCGGATGTATGTGGGGGCTTCGGAAAAGCTCTCTGTAAACACACAGGCATTCCTGGTCGGAAAAGCCTGGGAAGAAATCGATGATCCGGATAAACCTCAATTCGATCTCATCGTCGTACCTGATAAGGGAACACCGCAGCGATTTCTCATCGGGCCCCATACTCCGGAACTGGTGCCGGAAGATATCGACCTGATACACAAGTTATGGCTGGAGATTACCGGGCACGTGCCGGAAGCGGTTTTTCATCACCGAGACGTGATATCCCTGGCGCTGCATCGCTTCGCTGACGAATTTTCAGGTCCGGCAAAGGACGAAATCCTTGCCAGCATCAAAAAGCCTGCGAAGAAAGAGCGTAGAAATCTTACACGAACACGGTAAGCAGCCCTTACGGGCGGCCCAGGGGCAAAAGGGACCAAGGGGCAAAGCGACAAGGGCGTCGATCAGTCCTGGGACCAAACCCTTCGCAAAGTCTTCCCTTTGCCCC
The DNA here is from genome assembly GCA_003225335.1 of Acidobacteriota bacterium. Classification (GTDB taxonomy): domain Bacteria; phylum Acidobacteriota; class UBA6911; order UBA6911; family UBA6911; genus Gp18-AA60. The sequence goes on along the minus strand of QHZE01000236.1, from coordinate 2,525 downwards.
TTGATCCCTTTACACCTTTGCCCCTCGGCCCCTCGCTTCGCAATGGCATTCAGGTCAGCATTCGGCTTTGCGACTAACTCTTCTGGGCGATTGACTGCGCACCTGCGGATGTGCTTTAGTTAACTTCGTGCAACAAATGGAACGGCGGGGCGCAAAGAGAATGGCCATGAATCTCCCTCTGGTGGTTCATGGAACCGATATGCATGGGAAGGATTTCGAGGAGATGACGACGTCCATCAACATTTCCTCCGTCGGAGTCTTCCTGCTCCTGCATCACAACGTTTCGGAAAGTAGCGAGCTCGTGGTAAGTGTCATTCCCCCTTTGGAAAGCGGCGGACCGCTCCTTGGCCGCTTCACCGCTCGTGGGCGTGTCCTGCGCAGGGAGGCGCTCGGGTCGCCCTCTAAATCTATCTATCTCGCCATCCAGTTTACCGAGAAGCTCCATCTCAATAGCTGAGTAGTCCTTTTCCTAAATAACAGTAACGTATTTCCTGGAAGGAATTTTGGTCTGCGTACTGCACAAAATGAAACCACGGATAAACGCAGATCCGTGCTCATCCCATGGGTGCGCCACGCCCCCAAAACGATTTAACCCCCTGGGCTACCCACTCTGGGTAATTGATCCCCAAGTTGAGAAGGTATACAAATAAGCGTGGGTAAGGCCTCCCACAGTCTAGGGAGGGAGGGCGTGCGTTGACCCAGCCCCAGCGAAGCCAATCAAATGCCCTCCCTCCCACCAACCCTAAACCGGAAAACCAAAACCCACCGAGGCTCAGAGAACCGGCACGGGCCTTTTTTGCCCCTCGGTTCAGCCTTCAGGCTGCACTGCGCTCAAGCAGGCTAAAGCCTGAACTCCGAACCCACACACGGGGACCCAGAGAACCGAGTCTTTTTTGGATACCTCAGATCCGCCTTCAGACTGCGCTGAAGCAGGCAAAGGCCAAGGCCTGAACTCCGAAAAAAAGCCACCTGCAAGGCGGCGAATTTTTCACACGTCTGAGCTATTACGAGCCTTCGACTTGGACCTTGCGACCTCCAGTCTCTGCAGACGGGGGCTCTATTACGAGCGCGGCTTCCAGTTCGTCTACCGACGGGAAACGGAGGGAGGCGTCCTTTTGCAGGCAACGCATGACCACGTTGTCGAGATAGGTGGGAAGATTCGGATCGATTTGTCTCGGAGTGGGAGGGAACTCACGCATCTGTTTCAGAGCTATCAGAAACGGAGTGTCGCCGCTGAATGCGACGGTCCCGGTAAAAATCTCATAAAGAATAAGTCCCAGCAGGTAGATGTCGGTGCGAGCATCGACGCTCCTCCCTTCTGCCTGTTCCGGAGCCATATAGGCGGGCGTCCCCAGCACCATGCCCGTGACCGTTACGCTCGCATCGAGCGAGCGCGCGATGCCGAAGTCCATGATTTTGGCATTACCATCGCGGTCGATCATTATGTTAGAGGGTTTGAGATCGCGGTGGATGATCCCTTGATGGTGCGCTTCCCGCAGGGCTGCGCAGATCTGCCGCGCTATTGGTACGCCTTCCTCGGCAGTCAGACGCCCGCGCTGGCGCACGAAATCATGCAGGGTGATGCCGTCGATAAGCTCCATCGTGATGAAGGCTGCGCCGCCGGCGCGGTTGAACTCATAAATCCGGCACACATTCTTGTGAGTCACTCTGCGGGCCAGGCGCAACTCGTTCTTGAACCGCTCCATGCCCGCCGGATCGCCGGCGATGTCCGGTTTTAGCACCTTCACCGCGAGGATCTCGCCCGTTTCGCGGTCGTGCGCTTTATACACCACGCCCATGCCCCCCCTACCCAGTTCCTGGAGAACCTCGTATCTTTGAGGAAGCGTCACCGGCCAGGGAGCCAAGCTCAGATCCAGCGACGCCGTCTCCCTCCCTTCATCCTCGGCTGCTTTAGTTGCCGTGCTTTCAAAAAGATCGGAGACCTCCGTACCCGGACAGACAAGCTTGCCCTGCGCGAACGATGCAGTGACCTGGGAGCGCAGCTCCCTGTAAGCGGAAGAATCCGTCCAGATGATTTCAAACAGATCCTCCGGTCTGGCGTTGCCTTCCTCCAACAGTTTCCCGATCCAGTTGCTTCGAAGATCTTTGTCCAGAACGGATTCTGCGAGCGTGGAGCTGGAGATCAGGATCTGAGCCGGGCCGCTCCCTTTCGCGATGCGAGCCGCAACTGAAATCGCCGTAGAGACATCGGATCCCGCGCGCCGCGATCCGCCGGCGTGGATGCCGATACGGAGCTCGACGCGCTCCTCCTCGGGCAGGAACTGGCTGATATGGCTCAAGCGCCGCTGAATTTTGGCAGCCGCGCGGACGGCGAATGCCGTCTCTCTGAATACGGCAATCAGCGCGTCTCCGCTTGTGCGGAGTATCGTTCCTTTACACTCTCCGATGATCTCGGCGCACAGGTTCGCTTGCAGGTCCCCTCCATCCCTTCCTTCCTGGATCCCAGCGAGCTGGAAATAAGGGGCTGGGGCAACACTTTCCATGATAAGCAGGGTAAAGGGAGC
>QHZE01000440.1:21229-30444 GCA_003225335.1 Acidobacteriota bacterium | reverse complement strand
GATCGCGCTTGCGATAAGCCCCGCTGCCAGCAGAGCGAACGTCACGGAGCTCAGCATCCAACGGGTAGTCAAAGGCGGCCAGCCGGCCGGCGCCGTCCAGTCCCCGGTGACGTCCCACGGCGTGGGGATCCAATGGCCTCCAGCCCACATCCCTGCGGCGGCCATCCAAAGCAATGTCACCAAAGCGGCGCAGGCCGGGACGGCCAGCCGGCCGGCGACATCCCATCGCCGCGTGGCCACCACCGATCGCACCATCGCCGCCAGCACGGGGAGGCCCGCGGCGGCGACGGCGGCAAGGGCCAGAAACGAGCCTGCTCTGACCAGCGTCCAGCTGGCGAACAATGCCGAGTGGCCGTGCATCGCTGTCGCGAGCGGCGTGTCAGCGACCGTCCAGTAGAAATTGACGCCTGCGGCGACCGCCGCCAAATAGGCGTACGCCATCAGGACAAGTGAGCGTTGACGTTGGTCCATGTTGAATTCACCGGGAGAAGAAACGCGTTCGTACATTGCCCAGCCGACGACATTGAAGACCGCCCGAAAGCCGGGCGGGTGCGCGCCGAGGAAGGCTTCAAATTCCTCGGCGTACCGGGCTCGCCAGGCGCGCGGATACAACGCGGCCAGCCGGCGCGCGAGCCGCGCGTTCATCGCGCCTCCAGCTTCCGCAAACCTGCGCGCGCGAACCGGCGCAACGTTGCGAGTTTCGCGCGGAGCACTCGCAGGCCTTTTGCGGTCAACCGATACGGATAGCGCCTTTCCTCGGCAGGCAGCGGCTCAATCAGCTTCTCACGCTCCAGACGCGCGATCGCACCGTACAATGTCCCGGGACCGAGCCGGCTCCCGCTCATACGGGCAATGTCTTCGATCATCTTGTGGCCGTGCTTGGGCCCGTCGGCGAGGCTCGCAAGCACCAGCAACGGGGGGTCGGAGTACCGCCCGAGATCGGCGTCATCGTCTGCTGCGTGTCTGTTACTTCGTGTCACGTAGTAAACCATAGCAGAGAGATTTCGTCACCGCAAGAGGATTCTCCGATGCCCCGCTGGGGCGGAACACGTTACCGTATTATGAAATCATTGAAATCATGTGCTTAGCGTCTTCGCGCCTTCATGGTGAATTCGGTACTCAGTTTTCACCACGAAGGCGCGAAGGGCGCGAAGAACAGCGCAGAAAAGGGGGTGCAATCAGAAGTGCGAGTCAAATTTTTAGGCGTCACCGTGAGGCCCGTGTCAATAGCCCGGGCGTGAGACTCCGAAAATTGTATTTCGAACCGACGACATCCAAATCGCAGGGATCGTTTTCGTGAAATTCGTGGAATTCGTGGCCAGCAAAAAACGCCACGAATTCCACGAATTAAATTCTCCACAGTTTCTGAGAGAGTTAAAGGCCGCATGAATTGACTCCCAATTCTAATTACACCCCACCCAGCCCACCCAGAAAGGTAATGCGTTGAGCGGATTTTTGGGCTAGAATAATTGGGTTTTGGGAATGATCAGGGATTATCCTGACGTTATGGCAGCCTGTAGATTGTCGAAAAGACGCAGTCGAATGCGCACCAGTCCGATATCCGTGGCCAGGTTCTCCTGCAGGCTGTTCTCAAAAGATATCCACCGACATCAGCACGCCTAGTCCTTTCTTCCTTCGGGTGCAGGCGCCGAGAACCCCTCGTCTCGCTGAGTGTTCTCCGGAGAAGCCAAGACGCCCAGGCTTTTGATTTTGTGAGCGCTCGAGTGTGCATTGCAATTCGCGAAAGCAGCACCGAAGCAGCCCTGGCTGCGGCAAGACGCGCGTGTGCCTGGGCAGATCTCGTGGAATTCCGGGCAGACTACATCGCCGGCTTCGATGTGAAGCGTCTGTTCCGGGAAAAACCGTGTCCGGCATTGTTTACGCTGCGCGCGCGTCAGGAAGGGGGAGACTACACCGGGCCGGAGCGCGATCGTATCGCGTCGATCATCGAGGCGGCGCATGCGGGCGCCGACTTTGTGGATGTGGAGTTTCACGATGGCAGCGTCAGGCGCCGGGATTCTGAAGATCGCGACGCGCGCGCGCCGCCTTGCGGATAACGCGCGCATTGCCTGTTTGCTCAAGCACGCGCGTGCGCGAGGGCTACAGGTTCTCGCGCTCGCGATGGGCCGGGCGGGCACACCAAGCCGCATCCTCGGCGGACTATGGGGATCCTGGGCGACCTTTGCCAGCCTGCCCGGGGGAGAGTCCACCGCGGAAGGACAGGTTCCTGCCGACTTGTTGTTGAAGCTGTATCGCTTTCGCGACATCGGGACGCGGACACGCGTTTACGGTGTATTGGGGAGACCCCTGGGTCACTCGCTCTCTCCTCAGGTGCACAACGCCGCTTTCGAGGCGCAACGCAGGGATGCTGTCTTCATTCCGCTCGAAGCCGAGAGCGTGCAGGATTTTGTGGAATTCCAGAGGGCGTGCCGGCTGAGCGGCTGCAGCGTCACAATCCCATTCAAGGAACAGGTCCGGGCTATCCTTCGAAGCGTCTCCGCTACCGCGAATCAAATAGGGGCGGTGAACACGCTCGCAACAGACGGAGACGGTTGGCACGGCGAGAACACCGACGTGGATGGCTTTCTCCGCCCTCTAATCGGGCGCCTGGAGCTGAGCCGGATGCGTTCTGTCGTGCTCGGGTCCGGCGGCGCCGCCCGCGCGGCGGTGTATGCTCTGCGCTCCCAAGGCTCCTCGGTTTGCATAGTGGCTCGAAATGCAGAACGGGCCCGGAGCCTCGCGGAAGATCTCCAGGCGGAGTGCGCTCCCTGGGAAGAGCTTCGGTCGATTCGCTGGAACCTTCTGGTCAACGCGACTCCGGTCGGCATGTATCCGAATGTGTACGAGTCGCCCTTGCGTCCAGAATGCCTGACCGGGGAGTGGGTATATGACCTCGTCTACAATCCGGCGGAGACGCGTCTTTTGAAAGATGCGGCAGGATGTGGCTGCAAGACCATCACGGGGCTCGAAATGTTCCTGGGCCAGGCGCTGCGGCAGCAGGAGCTGTGGTTCGGAGGACAGGGCCCGGAAGAAGTCATGAGAACTGCTCTGCAGCAGGCTCTGGCAGCAACACCTGACGACTGAAAGGACAGCCATTTGTCATTTTTCATTTGTCATTGGTCATTTTTCATTGACGTTCGATCCTGGCGATTTTGGAGGACGCTGGCGCTGCCGGAAGCAAGTCAATGACGAGTGACGAGTGTCCATTGACCAATAAAATGGAAGAAAAATGTGGGGACGGGGGGCGAGGATCCGGGTACCGGCCAGCACATCCAATCTGGGTGCTGCGTTCGACGCTGTCGGTCTGGCGTTGCAGCTCTATCTGATGCTGGAAGTGCGGGAGATCGAAAACTATCCGTCCCGGCTGGAATTCTACGGTCAGGACGCGCACCTGGTTCCGAGGGATGAATCGAATCTGATCTGGAGAACCATGGAGGAGGTTGCAAGGGATGCCGGGAAGAGCCTCCCGCCCTTCCGGCTTCGGATTGACAACGAGATCCCGATCACGAAGGGATTGGGGAGCAGCGCGACCGCATGCGTGGCTGGGGCCGCAGCAGCCGATTTCCTGTGCGGGCTCCGTCTGACCAGGCCGCAGTTGCTCGAGATCGCCACAGCGAGGGAAGGGCATCCGGACAATGTGGCGCCTGCGCTGATGGGAGGCCTTGTTGCATCTATCAGCGGTGAAAAGATTCTTTGTGCCCGGACCGATTTCCCCGCGGATTGGACGGTCGTGGCAGTAACTCCCCATTTCGAGTTGGAGACGAAGAGGGCTCGGGCCGCGCTGCCGGAGCTGGTTCTCCATCGGGATGCGGTTTACAACGTCCAGCGCGCAGCGTTTCTTATGGCACAATTAACTCGCGGCTGCAGGGAAGGAGTGCGCGAGGCGATGCGCGATCGCCTGCACCAGCCCTATCGCAGTCCGCTGCTGCCGGGCCTCCAGGAGATCCTTGGAATGGAGGAGCTCGAGGGCCTGATCGGCGTGGCGCTTTCAGGCGCCGGGTCCACAGTAGTGGCCTTGGCCGATGGGAACGAGAGCGAGATAGGCGCGTCCATCCACGAGATTTTCAAACAGCACGGCCTGGAGTCGCAAGTGCGCCTCCTGAAAGCAGACAACCAGGGTCTCGTTGTGGAATCGATCGGAGGTCCAAGACAATAGCGAGTGAGCCTCGTACCGGTCATTCACGGGCGAGACGCCCGTGTCACGATGGCTTCGCGGCATGGCCGTCCCGGCCATGATACAAAACTTGAGCGATTTGTGAACTTTGTGTCCACCAAGTGGACCTAGCCAGTCATTTCTTCGCGTCTTCGTGGTGATTGGGCGCCGGTTTTACCACGAAGACACGAAGGCGCAAAGTTTTTGGTTGGGGAAGTATGAAGAGGATGAAGCGAGCGGGAGATTTCAGGCCCATGATTCCTCAGGGCGTGCAATGTTACTTTGGAGAAGAAGTCAACCGGCGCCGGAAGGTGGAGTCGATTCTGGCGGCGATCATGAAAAACTGGGGCTTCGATGAGATCATTCTCCCGTTTTTCGACTATGTGGAATCGTTCTCATACGGACTGGGATCCGAGCTCGGGGACAAGGCCTACAGGTTTCTGGACAAGGACGGTTCCCTCCTCGCTTTGCGGCCCGATCTTACCACCCTGGTTGGCAAGACGGTCGCGACTCGGATGAGAGGCCAGCCCCTCCCGATCCAGCTTTTCTATTCGGGAGAGGTGTTCCGTCAGGAAAGGGCCGGAGCGGGCAAGCAGAAGGAATCTTATCAAATCGGGCTGGAGTTGATGGGCGTCGGCGAACCGCATGCGGATATCGAAATCCTGCTCGTGGCCATCGATTGCCTGCTGCACCTGGGTGTCAAGGAGTTCAAGATTGCTCTCGGCCATGTTGGATTCTTCAACGGAATCGTGCAGCAATTGAATCTCTCGGAGGAAAAAGCCGGCGCTCTTCGGGACGCGATCGATCATAAAGATACAGCCTGGTTGAAGAGCCAGGTGGAAGACCTCCAATTGAGCGACGACAAGAAGAGATTTCTTATAGATGTGCCCAATCTGGCGGGCGGGCGCGAGATCCTCGAGCTTGCCCTGGGAATCGTGGAGAACCCGCGTTCCCGGCAAGCCCTGCTGGACCTGCGGAAGACTGCGGAGGTGTTGAATGCGCTCGGCCTTTCGGACTTCTTGACCTTCGATCTGGCCGAGGTCCGGGGTCTGGACTACTACACAGGAATCGTCTTCAAGATCTACGGTCATTCTCTCGGCTTCGAAATGGGTGGCGGAGGACGGTATGACGGTCTGCTCGGGCGGTTTGGCTGGGACCTGCCCGCCGTGGGCTTTTCGTTCACATTAGACCGGATACTGCCGCTCCTTGCCGATGTGACCGGATTGCAAGTCCCGCTTCATGAGGCTGAGCCACACGAGATCGCAACTTCGTCCGGCGACCTGACGGGGTTTTTCCGCCAGGCGTGGGAGCTGCGACAGCAGGGTCTTCGCGTGCGCCTCGGGGGAGTGTGAATTTCGGATTGCGGATTGCGGATTGCGGATTTAAATCCGAAATCCGCAATCGGAAATCCGCAATACCTGTTGAGGGATTTCATGCTTACCGTCGCCCTGTCCAAAGGCCGCTTGCTGGAACCGACCGTGGATTTCCTGCGCCGCGCGGGCATCGAGGTGCCGGAGGACATCCTCTCTTCGCGCCGGCTGCTGGCCCCGGACTCCACAGGCAGTTACAAGTTCCTGCTGGTGAAACCGACGGATCTCCCCACATACGTGGAATACGGTGTCGCGGCGGCGGGGATCTGCGGGCGCGACGTGCTCCTCGAAGTAACTCCGGATCTACACCAGCCTCTGGATCTCGGATTCGGGCGATGCACGCTGGTGCTCGCGGGAAAGGGAGGGGGGAGAAAAGAGAACCACAACCTGCTCTCCACAACCCGGGTGGCGACCAAGTATCCGAGGATAACAGAAAGGTTCTTCCGCAGCCGCGGTCTTCCGGCCGAAGTAATCTATCTGTCGGGCAGCGTCGAGCTGGCTCCGAATCTGGGGCTGGCGGAGACTATCATGGATCTTGTGGAAACAGGGAGGACGTTAAGGGAAAACGGATTGGTGGTCCTGGAAGAGGTGGCCGAGTCGACGGCGCGGGTGGTCGTCAATCGCGCGAGTTTTCACATCCAGCAGGCTGAAGTTCAGGAATTCCTGCGCAGGCTGAGGAAGGTGCTGGAATGATTCCCATCTACCGTGAGAAGGACCGGGCGAAGCTCTTCTCCCGGCTGGAAAAAAGGAAGACGCTTTTCTCCGGCGAGGTCCTGGAGTCGGTGCGGCGCATCCTGTCGGAAGTGCGAGCGGAAGGGGATCGCGCGCTCCTGCGTCTCACCGAGTGGAACTTGAAAAGGCGATCTTCAATATTCACGCCTACCACAGACGCCAGTTGCAGGAGTCCTGGGAGTTCGACGAGCGCGGCGTGATCCTGGGGCAGAGGGTTCTCCCGCTGGCCAGCGTTGGCATCTACGTGCCGGGAGGTAATGCCGCCTATCCCTCGACCGTGCTCATGAATGTGATCCCTGCAAAGATCGCCGGCGTTCCCAGGATTGCTGTTGTCACCCCTCCCGGCACTTTCGAGCGCCACCCCATTGTGGCCGCGGCGCTGCACGCCCTGAAGGTCCGGGAGATTTACCTGGTCGGGGGAGCGCAGGCCATCGCGGCGCTGGCTTACGGTACCGAGATGATTCCGCGCGTGGATAAGATTGTCGGCCCCGGAAACGCCTATGTGGCGGCGGCGAAACGCGAGGTTTTCGGCGAGGTCGATATCGACATGATGGCTGGCCCGAGCGAAATTGTCATCCTCGCCACCGCCGAGTCCAATCCACGCTATATCGCGGCGGACATGCTGTCGCAGTCGGAACACGACGAGTCGGCCTGCGCGCTCTGTTTTACGGATTCCGCGGCCCACGCCGTTCTGGTTCAACAGGAACTCGAGGTGCAAATCAAGTCCCTGCCTCGCAATCAGATTGCCCGCAAGTCCCTGGTAAACTACGGCGCCATTATCGTCACCGAAAACTATTTCCAGGCTGCCGCATGGATCAATGACATAGCTCCCGAGCACCTGGAGATTTTTTCCAGCATTCCCTTATCGGCCCTGGATATGATCCGCAACGTCGGGGCTGTTTTCTACGGCGATTACTCTCCTGAAGCCGTGGGGGATTATTTTGCCGGGAGTAATCATGTCCTCCCCACGGGAGGGACGGCCCGGTTTTCCTCGCCGCTCGGCGTCTATCACTTTCAGCGTCGGACCAGCATTATTCGCTACACCAGGGAGGAGCTGATGCGAACCTGGCGTTCCATCGACATCCTGGCGCAGGCCGAAGGGCTGGAAGCTCACGCGCGCGCGGTACGTATACGCCAGGAGGAGGAACAGCCCCGCCCTGAAACCAAGTAGCCCCTCGCGTCTCCGCGTCTTGGTGGTAAAGGCTGACCCCGATCCACCACAAAGCCACGAAGACGCGAAGAATCGCGAAGCGTTTTCCGTGAGGTGCCAAAATCGTGAAGAAAAGTTCGTTGCTCGATGGCGTCAGGGACCAGGTCCTCAAAGTTCCGGCCTACACCTTGAGGGCCTATGATGCCGAGATCAAGCTCAATCAGAACGAAAACCCCTATGATTTTCCCGCCGAACTGAAGGACGAGATCCTCCGGCGCTATCGCGAGCGCTCGTGGTCGCGTTACCCGGAGTTTGTTCCGGACAGCCTGCGCGAACGGCTCGCAAGTTTCGCGGGCTGGACCCGCGACGGAATCCTGGTGGGTAATGGGTCCAACGAATTGCTCCAGGCTTCTTTGATGATACTCGTGCGCGACCGCATTTCGGTAGCGATACCCTCGCCCACGTTCGCCGTCTACAGCCTGATTTCCCGGGTCCTGGGCGGGCGTATTGTCGAAATTCCGTTGAACGCCGACATGAGTTACGACGTCGATGAGTTGATCGCGCGATCCGAGGAAACAGGGGCGCGACTCCTCATTATCTGCACCCCGAACAATCCCACGGGCTCGGTCCTCGAAGACGGCGATCTGAGGAGAATACTCGACAGCTTCTCCGGCTATGTCCTGCTGGACGAGGCCTACTACGAGTTCTGTGGGAGCAGCGGTCTCAAGTACCTCGAGAAATACCCCAGGGTGATCATCACGCGCACATTTTCCAAGGCGATGGGTATGGCGGGCCTCAGGGTAGGTTATTTGATGGCGCATCCCGAGCTCGTGACCCAGATAACCAAGGCGAAGCTTCCTTACAGCGTGAATCAGTTCAGCCTGATCGCCGCGCAGGTGGCACTCGACAACCTGGACCGGTTCCGCGCGTCCGTCGACGCGATTTTGCAGGAGCGCGGCCGGCTCAGGGAAGAGCTCGAGAAAATACCCGGCGTGCGCGTGTATCCCACCGGCGCCAACTTCTTTCTGTTCTCAATTCCGTCCCATCCTCGCCCGGTTTTTGACTATCTGTACGATCGTGGCGTCCTCGTGCGCGATGTCTCTTCCTATCCCATGCTGTCGCAATGCTTGCGCGTCAGCGTGGGCACGCCCGCGGAAGACGACCGGTTTATTGCGACCCTCCGCGCCGCGCTGGCGGAAACGGCGGCGGCGCCCGCAGGAACCCGAGGAGCCTGAAGCATGAAGCAGCGGAAAGCTGTCATCACTCGAACCACGAGCGAGACCGACGTCAAGGTTGCCTTCAACCTTGACGGGACAGGCAAAGGGAACGCCGCGACAGGTATTCCGTTTCTCGATCACATGCTCATGCTCTTTGCGAAGCACGGCCTTTTTGACCTGGACGTTGCCTGCAAGGGGGACCTCGAGATCGACGCCCACCATTCGGTTGAGGACGTCGGCATCTGTCTCGGGCTCGCGCTGGAGAAAGCCGTGGGGGACAAGAAGGGGATCGTCCGGTTTGCACACTCGTACTTTCCGATGGATGAAACGCTGGTTCGAGTGGCGGTCGATTTGTCGGGGCGCCCGTATTTTGTGTACAAGGTCCAGGTGAACCAGGAACGCATAGGGAGTCTCGATGCAGACTTGATCGAGGAGATCTGGAAGGCATTCGTCACGCATGCCCGGCTGAACGTTCACGTGGAGCTGCTGTATGGGAGGAATGCGCATCACATCTTCGAAGCCGTTTTCAAAGCGGCTGCGCGCGCTCTGAGCATGGCCACGCGGATTGATTCGAGGATGCAGGGAGTGCCGTC
>QHZE01000440.1:0-21083 GCA_003225335.1 Acidobacteriota bacterium | reverse complement strand
GGGTGAGGAGGTCCGCGGAAATGAATTCGACGGTAATCATCGATTACGGGATGGGAAATCTCAGGAGCGTCGAGAAGGCCCTCGAGACGGTGGGAGGACATCCGGTCATCAGCGGAGATCGCGAGGTTGTCCGGACATCGCAGCGTTTGATCCTCCCGGGTGTCGGAGCATTCGGGGATGCCATGCTGAACTTGAAGCGAACAGACCTGGAAGCTGCGGTCCGAGAGGCTGTCGAGAAGGGGACACCTTTGCTGGGACTTTGCCTGGGTCTGGAACTCTTGTTCAGCGAAAGCGAAGAGTTCGGCCGCCATGAAGGGTTGAACCTCATACCGGGAAAGGTAAAGAAATTCGAAGAGCCGGACCTGCGTGTTCCTCACGTCGGATGGAACCAGATCGAGTCCCTCAGACCCGATCCATTGCTCGAAGGTATCAAGGATGGCGCCTACTTTTACTTCGTGCATTCTTTCTATGTGGAACCCGCTAATCCCGAAGACGCGCTTGCATGGACGCATTACGGGAGTCGCTTCTGCTCAATTGCCCGGCGCGGAAATGTTTGGGGGGCGCAATTCCATCCCGAGAAGAGCCAGGACGCCGGCAAGCAACTCCTGCGCAACTTCCTCGCGACCTGACTGGATTTCGGATTGCGGATTTCGGATTGCGGATTGTCATAATCCAAGCTTTCCATTTCCAATCCGAAATCCGCAATCCGAAATCCGCAATTCAAAGCTCCGTGGTGAAAGAAGGGCTGTAAGAATGGATTTCGAGCTGATTCCGGCAATAGACCTGAAGGGCGGAAAATGCGTGCGCCTCCAGGAAGGGGACGCCGCTCGCTCCACCGAGTACAGCGACGACCCGGCTGCTACCGCGCTTTTCTGGCAGGAACAGGGCGCGACGCGACTCCATCTGGTGGACCTCGACGGGGCATTCTCTGGTGAAGCGCGGCATTTTGAGGCCGTCCGGGCCATCTTCCGCGCTTTAAAGATTCCTGTACAATTCGGAGGAGGCGTGCGCACTCTGGACCACATCGAACGGCTTCTGGATTCAGGTGCGGATCGCGTCATTCTGGGGACGATTGCTGTGGAGCATCCGGAGATCGTGGAAGAAGCGGTGAGGCGCCACGGTGAAGCCATCGTGGCAGGGGTTGATGCCCGCAACGGTGTCGTGGCATTGCGGGGTTGGGTCGACCTGTCGTCGCTTTCGGCGCTGGACGTGGCGCGTAGGATGAAATCGCTGGGTGTGCGGAGAATCATCTACACCGACGTGTCGCGCGACGGAATGCTTTCCGGGATCAATGTTCGCGATACGGCACATCTGGCTCGCGAGGCGGGTATCGGGGTGATCGCCAGCGGGGGCGCGGCCGGGATGGACGACATCCGGGCTCTCTGGCAGAGCCGGGAATGCGGGATCGAAGGGGTGATCCTGGGGCGAGCGCTGTACGAAAAGAGATTGGATTTTCGCGAGGCTCTGCAGTCCTTGAGGCGGTTCCATGCTGGCTAAGAGAATCATTCCTTGCCTCGACGTCCGCGACGGACGCGTGGTCAAGGGCATCCACTTTGTCAATCTGAGGGACGCGGGCGATCCCGTCGAGGCAGCGGAGCGTTATGACGCCGAGGGCGCGGACGAGCTTGTGTTTCTGGACATTACGGCCTCCTCGGACCGCCGCAACATCGTGGCGCGCATGGTGCGCCAGGTCGCGGACCGTGTCTTCATACCCTTCACTGTCGGGGGAGGGCTCCGGACGCTTCAGGACGTCCAGGAAATCCTGAGAGCCGGAGCGGACAAGGTGTCTCTGAACACCGCCGCCGTGGAGAATCCGGATTTGATCGATGAGGCCGCCCGGTACTTCGGCTCCCAATGCATCGTCGTGGCGATCGATGCGCGGCGCGTTCCGTCCAGCGGCGATGAGCGTCCCCGCTGGGAGGTGACCACGCACGGAGGGAGAAAAGTGACGCCCCTTGAAGCGGTGGCATGGGCGCAGGAAGCGGCGCGGCGGGGCGCGGGTGAAATCTTAATGACTTCGATGGACCGGGACGGGACCCGGAGCGGATACGATAACCTGCTGAACCGTAGCGTGGCCGAGAGCGTGGACATTCCCGTGATCGCCTCGGGAGGCTGCGGCTCGCTCGAGCATATTGCCGAAGCATTTATCGAAGGCGGGGCCAGCGCGGCCCTGGCGGCGTCGATTTTCCACTTCGGACAGCACAGCGTTGCGGAAGCAAAACGATTCCTGCGCGACCGGGGGATTGCCGTGCGCATCACCCAGGAGGTGTGAGCATCATGAACAAGCTGGATGACTTGCAGTGGGATTCGAGCGGCGTGATGCCGGCCGTGGTACAGGACGCCGATACCGGTGAGGTTCTTACGCTGGCGTATGTGAACCGCAAGAGTTTGGAAAAGACCCGCCAGCTGGGGGAAACAGTGTTTTTCAGCCGCAGCCGGCAGGCTCTGTGGCACAAGGGGGAGACTTCAGGGAATTCTCAGAAAGTTGTGAGCCTCACGGCCGACTGCGACAAGGATGCCGTGGTGATTCGAGTCCGGCCGAAGGGGCCTGCCTGTCACACCGGAGCCCGATCCTGCTTCTTCAAGGAAGTGGATGGCTTTCCTCCTTCCTCCAACACGAATATCGGCTCGGTCCTCGCAGAGCTCGAAGAGCTGATCCGTTCGAGAAAAACGCAGCGGCCGCACGGTTCCTACACAACAAGCCTTTTCGACCGTGGCTTGAAACGAATTCTGCAAAAAGTCGGCGAGGAAGCGGTCGAGACCGTTGTCGCAGGGATGAGCGGAGACCGGCAGGAAACCATAAGGGAGAGCGCCGATCTTCTTTATCACCTGTTGGTGGCCTTCCGTGAGATGGGCATCTCCCTGGACGACCTGGCCGCGGAACTCCAGTCACGTCGGAAATGACAGGAACGTGTCGATCCTGCTATCCGGTCTTCATCCTGTCCGACATGAGCAGGTAGTACAAGGCTCCGGACGTGAAGAAGCCCGCAAACCAGGCGTAATCGTAGAGCCAGCGCAGGGCGGGGATGAGAAGGCCCACGAGAGCGACTCCAATGCCCAGAAACAGCGCCCAGATGGCGCGACCGTTATAGCCTTTGCTGTATTCGTAAATGCCGCCTCTCAGGTAGAGATCCTCGACGGCGATGGTCCGCTTGCGCAGGAGGAAATAGTCTGAAAGGAGAACGCCTGCAACGGGCCCCAAAAAACCGGAATAGCCTACGAGCCAGCCGAAAATGTAGGCGCCGTAATCAGAGAGCAGTTTCCAGGGCATGATCGCGATGCCTATCACTCCGGTAAGAAGACCGCCAACCTTGAAGCTGATCCGCGTGGGCCAGAGATTGGAGAAGTCGTTGGCAGGAGAAACGACATTGGCCGCCACGTTGGTCGTCAGGGTGGCAATGAGGAGAGCGAGCATCGAGATCAGGGTGACCCAGGGGTTCTTGAACTTGGCCAGAAGCACCACGGGATCCCAGATCGGTTCGCCGAAGACTACCGCGGAGGCCGACGTCACGACTATCCCTATGAATGAGTACAGGGTCATCGTTATGGGAAGGCCCAGGGTCTGTCCGAGAATCTGCGCCTTCTGGTTTCGGGCATAGCGCGTGAAATCGGGAATATTCAAGGCCAACGTGGCCCAGAAACCCACCATGCCGGTCAGGGCGGGAACGAAGAATTTGAAGAATTCCGCAGAGGATTGGAACTTGCTCGGTTGCCGCATGATAGGTCCGAAGCCTTGCGCGGCACGGACAGCCCATGCCAGGAGCACGAGCCCGACGAGGATCATGAACGGGGCGGACCAGGCCTCGAGGAATTTGATGCTTTCAATTCCTCGAATAATGACGGCGATGTTGATCAGCCAGAAGATTGCGAAGCTTGTCCAGGGTCCGAATCGAGAGGCGCCCCAAGCCGGCCAGAGCACGCTCAGCATGGCGTGGATCGCCTGCCCTCCGATCCAGGTTTGAATGCCGAACCAGCCGCAGGCCACCAGCGCGCGCAGGAGGGCTGGAATGTTGGAGCCGAGCGTACCAAAAGAGGCGCGCGCCAGCACGGGAAAGGGGATTCCATACTTTGCCCCCGCATGGGCGTTCAGTACCATGGGGATGAGAACGATCACGTTCCCGAGGAAAATGGTAAGGATCGCCTGCCACCAATTCATCCCTCCCGCCACCAGGCCCGAGGCCAGCATGTAGGTTGGAATGCACACGCTCATTCCCACCCACAGCGCCATGAAGTGGTAGGCGGACCAGGTGCGTTGTTCGGCGCTCGTAGGCGCCAGGTCCTTGTTGAAGAGAGAACTTCTTTCTATCTCTCTGGAGAGCATATTAAAATTCCTTTATAATCCCCAGCGATCCGGGCAGGGAGCGATGATGCAGACAGATGTCCTCGGAATAGTCATGAGCGGCGGCCGGGGCACGCGGCTCTATCCGTTGACTAAAGAGCGGAGCAAACCCGCCGTTCCTCTGGCTGGAAAGTATCGCATCATCGACATCCCGATCAGCAACTGCCTGAACTCCGATGTGAACCAGATCTTCGTTCTGACACAATTCAATTCGGCGTCGTTGAACAAACATATCGTCCAGAGTTACAAGTTCGACATGTTCAACGGAGGGTTTGTGGACATTCTTGCGGCAGAGCAGACTCCGGACAACGCCGACTGGTTCCAGGGCACGGCCGATGCCGTCCGTCAGAGCATCAAGCATTTTGCAGACTTCAATGTGACGTACGTCCTCATCCTTTCCGGCGACCAGTTATACCAGATGGATTTCCGTGAGCTGCTGAAATTCCACATCGCCGCGGACGCCGAAATCACGGTTTCGACAATCCCGGTTTCGGCGGACCAGGCGTCAGGTTTCGGGATCATGCAGATCGGACACAATAACAGGATCCTTACTTTTCGCGAAAAACCAAAACGCGAAGAATTGACTTCGTTGCGAAGCAACCTGCCCGATGTGGCGCCAGGCTCCGGAGGTCCTCGAGAGTACCTGGCAAACATGGGGATTTATCTTTTTCGCAAGGACTTTCTGATCCGTCTTCTTACGGAATCGACCGCGGTCGATTTTGGGAAAGAGGTTATTCCCGGAGCGATTCACAAGCATCGGGTTTACGCCTACCTTTTCAACAGTTATTGGACCGACATCGGAACCATCCGCTCTTTCTATCAAGCAAATCTGGATCTCACCGGCGGCTTGCCGCAATTCAGCTTCTACAACGCTCAGATGCCCGTTTACACGCATCCCCGCTTCTTGCCGGGTTCCAAGATGAACAACTGCAGCGTGCATCAGTCGATCATCGCCGAGGGGTGCATCCTGACAGGCGCCGATATCAGGCATTCGATCATCGGCATCCGGACCCGGATCGGAGGGGGGACCACGATCAAGAACTCCATTATCATGGGGGCCGACTACTACGAGACGACGGACAAGCTCCAGGAGAATGCCGACAGCAAGACTCCGAACGTCGGGATCGGCAACCACTGCACCATCATGAATGCCATTATCGACAAGAATGCCCGGATCGGAGATAACGTTTCCATCATCAATGCGCACAATCTCCAGGAAAAAGATGGCGAGAACTATCACATCCGGGACGGGATCATCGTGGTGCCGAAGGATTCGTTCATCCCGAACGGCGCCGTCATCTGAATAACTGGTGAAGGAATCCAGAATTCAGAATCCAGAATCCAGAAGGGCTGAAATCTCGTGGAATCCGTGGCCAATAAAACCGCCACGAATTTCACAGCGCAGCCGAGCGGCAACCAAGACTACGAAGCAAACCACAGATGAACACAGATGGACACAGATTAGCACCGATCCGTGTTCATCTGTGTTCATCTGTGGTTGCATTTTATGCGGTTTATGCAGACGAAAATCCTTGCCAGGTTGCGAAGGATTTTCGGCCTAATACTAGGAATTTTACGAAAGCAATCACTGTGATTTGGAGGTCATAGGCTGGAAGAACCGCGATGTTTTTCTGAATTCCGGATTCTGAATTCTGGATTTACGCGAGGGATTGGGCGGCCTCGACGGGAAGGGAGGCGGCGGATTCGGTTTCCTGGAATCCGAGAACCATCATCGTGATATCGTCGTGCTGTGGAGTGCCGGCCGAAAATTCCTCAACGGCTTCCCGCAGGCGCGTCAGGATCTCGGGCACTGTGGCCCGGGCGTTCTTCTGAAGCAGAGACAGCAGCCGTTCTTCCCCGAATTCGTCCCCTTTCTTGTTCCGCGCTTCGATCACTCCATCGGTGAAAAGCACCAGATGGTCTCCAGGCCTGAGGTAGACGGTTCCGCATTCGTACTGAGCGGTGGGAAAGAGGCCGAGCACCATTCCGCCTTCCGTCAGTTCACGGACAGACCCGTCGCGACCGAGATAGAAGGGCGGGTTGTGGCCCGCGTTCGTGTAGGTGCACTTTCCGTTCGGATCCAGAATCCCGAAGAAGAACGTAACGAAGCGGTTTCCCATCCCGCGACGGACGAGGTGGCGGTTGACATTGGAGAGTATTTCCGAGGGCGGGAGGTTGAACAAGGTCTGAGCCGAGAAAATGCCCTGGAGCATGGCGGTCAGCAAGGCAGCGGACATTCCCTTTCCGGCGACATCTCCCAGTGCGAATCCCAGCCTCCCGTCCTCGAGATCGAAATAGTCGAAATAGTCGCCGCCAACTTCATAGCAGGGGATGTTTTGGCTGCACACCAACACAAAGGGGAGTTTCTTGTTGGGCTCGGGAAGCAGGGCCTGCTGAATATCGCGCGCGAGCGCCAGTTGTTCATCCAACCTTCTCTTTTCCTGAGACTCTTTGTAGAGGCGCGCGTTGTAGATGGCCATCGCCGCTTCTGAAGCCAGCGTTTCCAGCGCGTCGATTTGCGTGTTCGAAAGCTGCGCGGCGATATTCTGGCTGTCCACGTAGAGCACTCCGATGGTCTCCATCCACCCGATACCGGACAGGTTGCCTGCTTCGCGGAAGGAGAGGTAGCGGAGAGGGACGCAAGAGATGCTCCGGACGCCCAGGCGCCGCGTCGTCGTGTGGTTTTCAGGGCTGTCCCCGACGTCCAGGTCGTTGATGACGGCGCGCACGCCCGTCCTAAAAACCTCGTCCGGAACCCGGTGGCTGGTCCGAAAGTTAGAGCCGTCGAGCGGCCTCTTGTAGCTGTTCCGGGCGCAGCGAAACTGCAGCTCTCCCTTGTCGTCCTTGAGCATGATGAACCCTCTCTCTGCGCCGGTGAGTTCGATGGCCGTGTCTACCACCAGAGCCAGGAGATCATCTACAAGTGGAATCGAGCTGAGGGCCCGGAAGGTTGACAGCAGCATGCCCATTTCCCGGAAGCCGCGGACCGAGAGGGCCACGTCGGGCAGGGAGTCCGAAGAGGAGCCGAGCAGAGATTGGAGCAGGTCCCCTGTGTAGAAAGTGAGGTTCTGACTCTGGAGTCCTCCAAGCTCGATTCGGTCCCCATGGTTCAGCTTGACCTGTTCGATCCTCTCCCCGTTGACAAACGTTCCGTGCCTGCTCCCCAGGTCGCGGATGAGATACTCCCCCTCATGAACGGTGATTTCCGCCTGCGCGCGGGATATGTTCATGTGGGGAAAAACCAGGTCGTTGCCGGAACCGCGCCCGATCGTGAATCGCGGCGGTACGACGGGCGCCCAACGTTCTTTGCCCGTTTCGTCCAGAAAGCGGAGCCGGGCTTGAATGGGACGTTTCTCATGGGAGACGAGACCTCTGGCAGCTTGCTCCATGCTGCTGTCGAGATTCTGTTCTCTCAAAGGAAAGAACACGGCGTCAGCGGCTCCTCCATGCCATGCATCCAGAGCTGCCGCGACCGTTACCTCTTCGTAAACCACGACTACCGGAAATCCGGGGCGCAAACCGGCGATGCGCCGGAGCTGTTCGGACCCGGACGCTCCCGGCAGCGACTGCAGATAGCCCAGGTCGAGTTCCGGGTCCTGAAGGATTTCTTCCGCTTCGCGCAATCCCGGGGCCGTCATAACGCGGTGGCCCGCTCCCTCAAAGTGTTTGCGCGCGAAGACCTCGGACTCAGACCTCAACCCTATGAGCAGGATGTGATACTTGGTCGACATGACTGCTGAGGTTCTTTCGGAAATCCCGCTGATATTATCATAAGCTTTACAATCCGTGAGAAAATAACGGGCCCTTCTTTCACCACAAAGACGCAAAGGCGCAAAGAAAGAGCGAAGAGACACAACTTAGCGATTCTTCGCGTCTTTGCGTCTTAGCGGTGGGCACGGAGGAAGAAATGTCGCGTGAGTTGCTGGCCGGGGCTCACATGTCCATTGCCGGGGGAATACACAATGCCTTCGCGGAGGGGGAGAAGGCGGGCTGCCGCACGATCCAGATATTTCTCAAGAATTCCAACCAGTGGAAGGGGAAGGTCCTGACTTCAGAAGATCGCGAGCGCTTCCTTCAGGCTCAAGAGAGAACCGGAATAGCTCCGGTCCTGGCCCACAACAGCTATCTGATCAACTTGGCTTCGCCCGACCCGGCGCTTTACGAAAAATCGCTGTCTGCATTCATGGAAGAGATGGAGCGAGCAAATTTCCTGGGAGTGCCCTACGTGATACTCCACCCCGGCGCCCACATGGGCGCCGGAGAGAAAGCGGGAATCGCGCGGGTGGCTGCAGCGCTCAACCGCGCTTTGGGCCGGGTGGAAGGCCTGGCCGGTATCCTGCTGGAGAACACGGCGGGTCAGGGGAGCTGTCTGGGTCACCGGTTCGAACATCTGGCTGCAATCCTGGACGGGATCCGCGCCCGGGACCGGCTCGGATTCTGCCTGGACACATGCCATTTGTTCGCTGCAGGCTACGATATCCGCAACCAAGCGGGTTACAGAAAGACGATGCGAGGGTTCAACCGGCTGATCGGCGTCGAGCGAATCCGCGCCTTTCACGTAAACGACTGTAAGAAAGACATCGGTTGCCGAGTCGACCGGCACACGCACATCGGACAGGGATTCATCGGTCTGGAAGCGTTTCGCTGCCTGGTCAACGACCGCCGGTTTACAAAGGTGCCCAAGATCCTTGAAACTCCGAAAGGGAAAGATCTCGAGGACGACAAGAGAAACCTCGCTACGCTGCGCAGTCTGGTCCGCTGAGGAGCTAGGTCCTCTTGGTGGACACAAAGTTCACAAATCGGTCAAGTTTTGTATCATGGCCCGGACGGCCATGCCACGAAGCTATCGTGGCACGGGCGTCTCGCCCGTGAATGACTGGGCGGTATGAGGCTCGCTCAATGTCGGCAATTTCTTGAGAATGACCAATGACAAATTCCGGGGGCGAGTTTGGAGTACAGCCTTCAGGCTGCACTCCATACTGGACTGAACCCCGAAGCAGGCATGGAGTTCAGGCTTTAGCCTGCTCAGAGTCAGTGCAGCCTGAAGGCTGTACTCCAAACCTGCGCCCTGGGTCATTTCGAGTCTGGAGTACGGTTGGCGATTGATGAATCCAGCTCCCCAATCGTCAATCGTAAATCGTCAATCCTTGTGCAGGCGGCTCTGGCGGATGCCGTAGAGGAAATAAATGACAAGGCCCGCAACCAGCCAAAGCAGGAAGCGGATCCATGTCAGCATGGGCAACCCGGCCATCAGGACCACGCACATGCCAATTCCCAAAACGGGTGTGACCGGCACCCAGGGAGCGCGAAACTTTCGAGGGCGCCCCGGCTCCCGGACTCGAAGGATCATGATTCCTATGCAGACCAGGATAAAGGCGAACAGCGTTCCGATATTCGTCAGCTGCACGATTTCCTCGATGTTGGCTATGGCGGACCAGAAGGCAACGAAAATACCGGTCAAAATCGTTGTGACGTGCGGCGTTCGATAACGAGGATGGATTCGGCCGAACCACGGGCTCAACAAACCGTCGCGGGACATGGCCATTAAGATACGAGGCTGGCCGAGTTGAAAGACCAGCAGGACGGCCGTCATCGCGATCACGGCGCCGAATGCCAGGACCCCCGCCGCCCAGCCTTGTTGGACATAGGTCAGCGCTGCGGCAAGAGGATCGGCGACTCCCTGAAGCTTCGTGTAGGGGATCATTCCCGAGAGGACGAGCGCTGCGGCAACATACAGGACCGTGCAGATGATCAGGGAGCCAAGGATCCCGCGCGGCATGTCGCGTCCCGGGTTCTTGCATTCCTCGGCGGCCGTCGAGACCGCGTCAAAGCCGATGTACGCGAAGAAGATCAGCGAAGCCCCGGTCCAGACCCCGCGGACGCCGCCAGGGAAGAACGGATGCCAGTTCGAAGGCTTGACGTAGAGCGCGCCGACTGCAATGAAGAACAGGAGAGTCAGGACCTTCAGGACGACTACGCAGTTGTTGAACCGCGCCGATTCTTTGACCCCGATCACGAGAAGCCACGTGATGGCAGCGGTTATGAAAACCGACAGGAGATTGCAGACGATGGGTATGCCGAAGAGGATGGGATGATTGAGGTGCGCCTGATAGGCCACGCTCGCTTCGGGGCTCAGCGAGGCCACGCCGGACTCCGCCACCGCTCTTGCGGCCAGCACGGTGGAACGGTAGTCGGTCGCCATCCAGGCTGGCACCTCGATTCCGAAACCGAGGAGAAGCTGGCGGCAGTAGGCTGCCCACGAGATCGCCACCGCGATGTTTCCCACCGCGTATTCGAGGACCAGATCCCACCCGATGATCCAGGCTACAAGCTCCCCCAGTGTGGCGTAGCTGTAGGTGTACGCAGAACCGGCGACCGGGACCAGGCTGGCGAACTCCGCATAGCAGAGACCGCAGAAACCGCAAGCCACGGCGGTCAGGAGAATCGAGACCGCAACCCCGGGCCCCGCCGGCGGGAGACCGCTTCCTCCCGCGGTAGCCGCTCCCAGCGTCGCGAATATTCCGGCGCCGATGATGGCGCCGACGCCGAGCGAAATCAGGTCGACCGCGGTCAGTGCCTTCTTGAGGCCCCGCGCCTCATCGCCTCCTTCAGCTATCAGAACGTCCAGCGACTTCCGTCGGAATAACGACATGCGATTCTGCATCCCGGACCAGCAAGATCTGAGCTCATCGAAGCGGCATGGTGGGAACAATGCGTGTCTTCAGATGCTCAAAGAGAGCAGATCCCACAGCGAGGTTGCCCTTCTCGTTCAGATGGACCGTATCAAGAAAAAGCTCTTCTCCCCCTGCCGCAGCGATGGTCTCTGTGAAGTCGAGATAAGGAATGGCATGCTGCCTGGCGAATTCCGCCGCCCGATTCACGAGGCCCTGGGCGAAGCGATTCTGTTGCCTTTCAGAGGCTCTTTCAAATACAAAGCGCGAGGGCATGATCATGAGCAAGAATGAAACGCCCCGTTGGCGCAGCAATTCGTTGGTTGCCTGCAGAGCTCCGAACATCCGTGTCCAACCGGATTCAATTCTTTTCTGGCTCAGCAGATACCATTCGTACCCCAATGTGTAGTAAGTCACACTGGGATCGGCTGGAAAAGGCTTGGTCGAAGAGAGCCGGTAGAGGAGATCGAGCGTCCGGCGCGACAATTCGACATAGGTATAGGTTTTTTCGTAAAAGTAAGGCCCTCTTATGTAGGCGGACAGGAGCATTCCGTCCCAGGCAACTACGTACCGGCCGCCTCTCAGTACTTTCGGGCGATCAGGTCTTGCCGGGTCCACCTCCCATCGCAGCAAGGCTTCATCTGTGACGTCGTTGGTGAGCTCGATTTCAATCAGCACGGCGCGGGGCTGCCACTGGAGGCCCTCATTCCGCAGAAACAAGTAGTAGGAAGAGGGACTGTAACCGGGACCTGCCGAGTTTATGACATAGTAGTGCGAGCTGCCTTCGTTTTCATTGAGTCTTCTCTCGAGCACTTTCGCATAACTATCGTGCGACTTGATTCCCAGGCCGAACGCAATAGAATCCCCCATCGACAAGATCCGGAACTCGTTGGGAGGCGGTACAGGTTCGAAGTCCGGTTCGTCGCGCAAGCCATTCCGATTCGTGGAAACCGGAATCCCGGCGACGATGCCACGATGATTGCTCTTTATCTTGACTGGGGTATAGGTGCCGTTTACAGCGTAATTGGGAAATTCGCGGGCGTTCCTGAGATCCAGATGCCGGAATATTATCTCCAGACACCCCAAAAGGACCGCGAGCGGCACAATAAAAGCCAGCAGGCCAAAGAAAAACGGCTTAAACCTCTTCATGGTTTTCACGCAAAGGATGTCGCCACGAATTGTGCTGGATCCAACCGGCGAGGTCTGCCGTCCTGTCGCGAAATATGCGGTTGCCCAGGCCCACCCTGGGCGGACTGGAAACTATCACGGCAAGGAGTGTTTCGCAATGTGAGAGTGAGACGAGCCCATATAAACTGCACAAAATGAAACCACAGATGAACACCGATGAACGCAGATCTGTACTACTTAACCCGAAAATCCTTTGCTGGCAGGAAAGGCTTTTTCTTGGCGAAATCTTCGCGCTCTTCGCGGCTTCGCGGTGAATTCTGGGCTGGACTTTCACCGCGAAGGCGCGAAGCACGCGAAAAAAACGCGAAGGACTCTAGTGTGGCTGCGGCTTTGCTGCTCTGTGTTCATCGGTGTTCATCTGTGGTTTCATTCATTCGGATGGAGGAATTTGCGAATTGTCCCCAGGCAATTCCCGGTTGAATAACGGAACGAGAAGTGCCGATGTGCTCGCATTGACCGAGAACACGGCGCTCTTTCAATGCCCGGCTTGCCAGTCGCCCTTTTCAGCGGTCGACCCGAGATGCGTGAGGTGCGTTCAGGGTCATACGTTTCCTGTCGAGAAGGGGCTCCCGATATTGTTTAGCGCGCACCAGGAATACGGGTCGAACAAAGACGTGACCGACGTCATCAAGTCGTTCTACATGAAACATCCGTTCCCAGACTACGAGGATACCGATTCAGTGGGCAGTCTGATCCATCGCGCCGAGCAGAGCGTTTTTGCGCGCACACTGGACCGGGCGATCCCATTTGGCGCGCGGGTGCTGGAGGTCGGCTGCGGCACGGGGCAGCTGTCCCTCTATCTCTCCGTGGCGAAGCGGTCCGTGTTCGGTGTGGACCTCTGTCCCAATTCGCTGCAGCTGGCCCGGGAATTTCGCGATACCCACGGACTGGATCGGGCCTTTTTCTATCAGATGAACCTCTTTCGGCCGATCTTCAAGCCGGAGACGTTCGATCTCGTCTACTGTAGCGGCGTCCTTCATCACACCGGCTTCCCGCGCAAGGGCTTCGACAGCATCTGCCCGCTGGTGAAGCGGGGGCGCTACATCATCATCGGCCTGTACAACAGGTACATGAGGATTCCCACGCACCTTCGGCGTCTCCTGAGCCGATTCGTCGATATCCGCCACATAGATCCCATCGTTCGCCGCTTCAGCACCGGCAAGAAGCAGGAGACCTGGTTCATGGACCAATATCGCAATCCCCACGAGACCGGTCATTCGATCGAAGAAGTGATCGAATGGTTTGACGACAACGGATTCGAATTCGTGAATTCGGTCCCTTCGACCAGGCTCGGCGGGACCGCCGCAGCGGTTGCTCATCCATTCGAGCCGGTTGACCGCGGCTCGACCGTGGAAACCATCCTGAGCCAGGTGACAGCCATCCCCACGTTCGGCCGTGAGGGAGGCTTGTTCATCGTCATAGGCAAGCGACGGCGTTAGGCAGAGCCGAAACCAAAAGACGAGAGTCCAGAACTCCTTCGTGCCACGTTTGGAGGTCAGCCTTCAGGCCGCACTGCGCAGGCTAAAACCTGAACTCCAAACCTCACCGCAGAGACGCTGGTCGTGAGAAAAAATGTATCGCCGGCTTCCAGCCGGCAAAGGTCGTGTTGACCCAAAAGGAGTTGTCGAGGCTCAGATGCCGGCGAGACGCCGGCGCTACGATTTTTTCTCACGACCGCTGAGAGCGCAGAGAAAGAAAATGACAAATGGCAGTTCGTTGTCCGGACTTCTGACTTCTATTTGTCATTGTTCATTTGCCATTTGTCATTTGTCATTTGAATCGTGGTGAAAGGGACGTAAGCGATCACAGGGCTTGGAGCTTTGCGAATCGTTCGATCAGCGTCTTCTTACCCACACGGCTAAACGTGATGGTAAGCTTGAAGTCGTTGCCAATGCGTACCCGGTTCATGATGATGCCGTCTCCGAACTGGGCGTGGCGGACCCGCATCCCCGATCTGAAAGCTGTCCTGGAGGCTGCAGGCTCGGCCGCAGCAGCGTCCTGCCTTGAAGGGCGCCGAATCACGCTGCGGCGAGATTGCCTGAAGGGAGTCTCCATATCTTCCTGGCCGCGGTCGTAGTCTTCCTCTTCATCACGCACGTAAGTGGGTCCTGATTCACCCAGGCCCTCCACCAGGTCACCGGGCATCTCGTCGAGGAAACGGGAGGGGAATGCTGGCATGCCGGCGTCTGCTCCGTAGGAGCGGCGGAAAGGGGTCCAGGAGAGGAACAGCTTTTGCCGGGCCCGCGTGATGCCCACGTAGCACAGCCGCCTTTCTTCCTCCAGGTCTTCGTTGGAGTTGAGCGACTGGGCGTGCGGGAAGAGTCCCTCCTCGAGTCCCGCCAGAAAAACCAAGTCGAACTCCAGGCCCTTGGCGCTATGAAGGGTCATAAGGACCACGCGCGCGTTCGTATCGATTTGATCCAGCTCGGATGACAGGGAAGCGCGATCCAGGAATTCGAACACGGTCTCCTCTCTTGCCTGCGACTCCGCGGCGGCCCGGATAAGCTCCTCGATGTTTGCCATGCGGTTCTCGGCTTCTTCCAGGCTCTCCTGCTTCTCGAGCATCGCCTGGTATTCGGTATCGCGCACGATTCTCTCGAGCAGCCCCGCGATCGTGGCGGTGTCGCGCAACGCCATCCATGCGTCCAACATCTCGTGAAAACGCCGGAGGGACCGGGATGCGCGCGCCGGGGTCAAGGGATGGCAAGCAACTGCCTGCAAGGCTTGTGAGATCGGGATCCCCTCGTCCAGGGCCTTCCGGGTGAGGGCTTCGACCGTGGAGCTTCCGATTCCGCGCGGCGGAGTGTTGACGATGCGGAGAAGGGCCACGTCGTCTTCCGGATTGTGGATCACGCGCAGATAGGCCAGCATATCCTTGACTTCCATCCGGCTGAAGAAACCGACGCTGCCCACGACCGTGTACGGAATCCCTTCCTCCCGGAGGACATCTTCGAAATTGCGCGACAGGAAGTTCGCCCGGTACAGGACGGCCGTCCGCCAGTCGGGATTTTCAAGCTGACTCCCTTGTATCCTGCGAACCACCCAGCAGGCCTCGGATCTCGCGGATGAAGCGCGGTGACAGGTAATAACATCGCCGGCATGATTCTCGGTCCAGAGGGTTTTGCCCTTCCGCGCCGTATTATGTTCCACGACGGCGCCCGCCACGCGCAGAATGTTTTGCGTGGAGCGGTAATTCTGCTCGAGTTTGATGGTTCGGGTTCCCGGAAAGTCTTTCTCGAAACTCAGTATGTTTCGTATATCCGCTCCGCGAAACTTGTAAATGGACTGGTCTTCGTCTCCAACGACGAAGACATTCCGGTGGCGCGCCGTGAGCAGGCGGAGGAGCTCGTACTGGGGCCGGTTCGTGTCCTGATACTCGTCGACCAGGATGTAGCGAAACCAGTTGCTGTAGTGGTCGCGCCGGGCCGCATAGCGCGTGAACAGCTCGACGGTCTTGAGCAGGAGGTCGTCAAAATCGAGGGCATTGGCTTTGCGCAGCCGGCTGTCGTAGGTCCGATACAGCGCCGCAATTTCTTCCGCGGTTTCAGACGGGAAGCGGTGCGCATAGACCTCTGGAGTCACGTTGTGATTCTTGGCGTAGCTGACCCGGCTGAGGACCTCGCGGGCAGATAATTCTTCTCTGTGGGAATCCTCCAGGATCTGCTTCATCAACCGCTTCTGATCGTCCGTGTCATAGATCGAGAAGTCCTGCCTGTAACCCAGGAAGTGGATCTCGCGCCTTAGAAGCCGGACGCAGAACGCATGAAACGTCGATATCAAAGGCTCCGCGCTCCGGCTCGGGCCCAGGAGCCTATGAATGCGCTCCCGCATTTCCTGTGCCGCCTTGTTGGTGAACGTAACTGCCAGAATATTCTCGGGGCGCGATGCGCCTCTCAGGATCAGATACGCGATGCGGTGGACAATAACCCGGGTCTTGCCGCTGCCGGCGCCGGCCAGGACCAGAGCGGGACCCTCGCCGTGTTCGACGGCCAGCCGCTGCTCAGGATTAAGATTCTCCAGCATATCCATGGCGAATGTAATCCTAGCATATCAGCCATCGAGGAGCAGCAGAGGGGCGGAGGAGCAGAGGGGGCAGAGGGGCGGAGGAGCAGAGGGGGCAGAGGGGCCCGCCGTTTGTATTGGTGCGCAGGGAAACGATGACCGACAGAAATGCAAAAATGGCAAATGACTAGTGGAGAGTGAGGGGCAGGAGACATTCCTAACCGTCAGCGCCTCTGCTCCTCTGCTCCCCTGCCCCTCTGCCGCTCCGCCCCTCAGCGGCCTTTCTGCGGCGCAGCGATTTCATCCAGTCACCTACGGCACAGGACGCCTCGTATAGCGTGCCCAAAGACAGCCCCAAAGGGAGCCGGTGCCGCAGCACGGCTCCCAGCGCGGCCGAGGCAAAACATCCGCACTGGGAACAATCGGGAGTGCCTCCGAACTGGCACGGTGTGACGATTGTCTTCAGATCGGCAGAAATCGGGAGCGTGGTTCTCGCGAAAAGACATGCGTCAGGATTGCGGGGCGGGTTGCGGTAGACGCGCAACACAGCCTCCGCAAGATCGAGCTTGGGGTATTCGTTTTTTAGAACGCCGAGCTCGTCGAGGACCCCGGCGCGCACTTGACGGGGAAGAATCTCGTAGCTGGTCTCACCTTTTTGTGGCGTGAAGAGACTGAACCAGATCCTGCGGACTTCCGGGCGCGGGCTCCAGAAATCGAGAAACTCCCGGAGGTACCCCGGCCGTTCCGTCATCTGGCGGGTGATCGTGCAATGAACCGTGATCCGGTGACCGGCGATGTGTTTCAAAATATGCGTGTACGTCGCCGGCTTGCGCCGGGCGTCGTGCTCTGGCTGCAGGCCGTCGATCGAAACCGCGACGTTCAGGTTCCGGTGCTCGCGCCACTCGTCGGGTATTGGACGGACGGCACTGGTGACGACCTGGGTGTGTATGTTTCGGGCTTCGAGCAGAGGGAGCAGAGCCGTCAGCTCCCTGTGCCTCACGAGGGGCTCCCCTCCCACCAGGGAAACGTGCAGCGGACGATAGGCCTCGACGATCTTCAAAATGCCGTCGATCAGTTCCTGGCCCTTGAAGTCGCGCACTCCCCTGAGGACTAACGCGCCACCGAGATGATCGTTCCCGTAAGCGTAACATCCCGGGCAGGAGAGCGGGCATTCCCGCGTCACCTCAATAGAGAGAGAAGGAAACCTTCCAGCAAGAATCTTGCCCCATGCCTGCAATATATGACGGGTTTTCACAACCTGAGTACCTCCTGAACGTGAAGAGAATCCGCGCGTGCGAGCGCCGGCTCGGGTAACGATACCACGAGCCCGGTCTTGGGAAGCGCGTTATCTGTTCTTCGCGGTTTCGCGATAAATGGCGGGCTGGACTTTCACCGCGAAGGCGCTAAGACGCAAAGAAAGCGCGAAGGACTTCCGTTGTGAGGTTCGGAGTTCAGGCTTTAGCCTGCTGGGGCCAGAGCAGCCTCAAGAGTGAGATCCAACCAAGTTCTTGGGCTGGCCGCACTGTGTTCATCTCAGAGCCATTACGGGATCACCAGATAGACATCCGTGTATTCTTCCGAAACTTTACAGTGACATGAGGTCCGCTTGTGGTGCAGGCCATAGTTGGAGTTGAACAGGACCTTCGTTCCGTCCCTGTTGACGGAAACCCGTGGCTGCCAGGCATAGGAGTCCTTCCCATGCGGGCGACTGTGATGATGCGCCAGGCGCTCGATTTTTCCGGAGCCGTCGCTTCGGATCCGTAGAATTTCGTTCGTGTAGGGTTTCCACTGGCATGACGGATCCGTGCGGCCGGGATCGGGATCACAGGGCGCATGGGTCGAGACGTACACCCATGGTGACGGCTGGTCCGGCGCGGCGATGTGATTCGCCAGCGACCAGTCAAATGCAGGATCGCCCGTCTCAAGGCAGGTTACGGACCCGTGCGCCAGGTCGAACTTCAGGATCGAGTTGACACAGTGCTGGTAATTGCGGTCGTCCACCGGAGCGTCGGCGCTGGATGTGTAATAGACTTCATTGCGCTCCGAATCCATGCCGGCATCGCCGTGGCCGGAGTAGCGCCCCATCTCCCATAGCAGGTTCATTTTGTGGTCGTAGAGCGAGGTGCGCGCGCCCATGCATCGGAAGTCATTGAAGCCCAACACAACGAAATGGTTGGTGATCTGAGCCTTGTCAAGAGCGGATCCTGCAATATCCAAGACCGGCCCTTTCTTGCCCTCGGGATTCGCTCGATCGGGGAGCGTGTATACGAAAACGTCTCTATCCCGCTCGCGAGCGCGTTTCTCCCTGGTGCGCACGCGGCCGACAAAGATGATTTTCTTGCCATCCGGGCTGATGTCCGATTCTCCAGTACTGGAGATCGAAGTGTATTCGACAAAAGTGTGAATGAGGGAATTGGTAGATGTCCCCTCGGGACCGAGCACCATCTTCCGCAGCGCATTACCCGCGTGGAAGTACAGGACGTTGGGATCGGAGCGGTCCCACATTGGCTCGTTGTTGATTGCAATGGGGAGATCGTACAAAAGGTCGCGGCTACCGGCATCGAGTATCTGCACGACGGATTTATTGAAACCCTGAGCGTCATGGCCGGAGAGTCGGTAAGCCGCTTGATCGCCCTCCCATAGATTGGGTCCCGCCGGGTCGCGCCTTTGCGCGGAGGAAGACAGTTGGGATAATCGGGCGGCAGATGGGCGGCATTGTCCTGGCCGGATCGACCCCCCTTCACCCTGTCGTACTGCGATATTTCGCTGGCGTTCGAATTGTCTGTGGGCATGCCGCTCATTCGAGCCAGGCATGTCAGAACCACAAGAAGACCCAATTTCGATACGGATAATTTCCGGCTCACGTTTGAAACCTTTCAGCCTCCCACAACAAACTATCGGCCACAGGCCTCCGCGGCCATTGGATGATGCGCTGTCTCTCCTTGTCACTGAGAGGACCGAAGCGAAACAAAAGGAAAGCATACAAGAGCGTATACAGGAGACCGGTCGTCGCCATCATCGGCAACGGTTGAAGGGTGAGCTGCCATCTGAGGACGATCGTCGGAATGCCTGCAAAGGCGGCAAAGGCGCCGATTGCGGCCAGGTTCCTCCACGGCACGATCTCGCGCAGCTTGCACTGCATCAGAGTCCGAATTCGGAGCAGGGCAAGGGCCTTGCCGAAAAAGGCCGCGAAGTTGGTGACCAGAACGCCTCCGAGGAGCCCGAAAGTCGAAAGAGACCAACTTATGAAAGCCGCCGTGATTGCCAGCCGTATCACGTTTTGCGCGAGGAGAAATCGTGTGTCGGCTTGAACACGCAGGAAGCCGTCGGTTTGCAGCGCGGCCAGCAGGAGTCCGGCCGCGGAGACCATGAAGACCGGAACGCTCGCGGCGTAGGCGCCGGTGAACAGAAACACAATCAGATCGTGAGCCGAAAGGAGCAGGATGCCGAACAGGGGAAAAAAGAGCATGGCCAGCTTGCGCGTGGTGTTGTGCCAGAGCTCCAGCACACGGCCTTTCTGACCGTCCCTCATGGCTTCGCTCATGCTCACCATCATGACGTCGCATACGGGAGAGGCTACGAATTCGACCAGAGGGATTTGAAGGCAGCCAACGGAATAAATGGCAAAGGTCGCTGCATTAAAACTGTGAGAGACCACGTAATGATGAAGATTGGATTGCATGGATTCGGCGAGAACGTAGGCCTGGTAGGGGAGCGCATAGGCCAACTGCTTCTTCAAGAGCTCCGCATGGGGGCGCAGCCTGGAGGCGTATTCGCGGCTCAGGTATAAGAGCATGAAGCACAATCGCGCTGCCGCAAAGGCGACACCTCCCCAGAGCAACCACATCAACCGGCGCCCCATGAAGGCCGGCAGAACCAGCAGCACCGCGCGGAGAAAGTCGGACAACGAGTACGAAATGGCGGCCAGAAGATGCCTCTTGCGCGAGATCATGACAATTTCCAGTGCGGCCGATGACAGCATCAGGAACATGTACAGGCCCAACACCGGCAGGTACTGCGACAATTCCGCATTGTTGAGCCATTGTGCGATCTTCCATCCTGTTTTTTCGAAAACGGCCAGACAGAGCAATCCGGAGGCAGCCAGAATCACCATGGAATTTACAACATACCTGCCTCCGCTCTCGGGCTCGCGCGGAATGAAGTAGTAGAGGCTTTGCGCCATACCCATTTGAGCCACGACGTAGAGCGTCCCGTAGACGACAAAGATCTGCTTGTAGGTCCCGAACTGAGCCTGGTCAAACAGCCTGACCAGTATGACGGGTGTGAAAAATGTTACGGTAAACGCCATGAACCGCCCCGCGATTAACGCAAGTGCGGGCGTTTGCAGTTGAGTTTTCCAGTTCATTTTTCTCACGTGGCCACGAATTCAGTCCTGGCCGGCGCGGTCAGCCGGGATGGAAGTTGCATTCCACCGAGTGCTATGGGATTCGCTTTTTTCCTCAGTCTCCAAAACAGTCACGACGGGCCGCGGTTTGCCGGCAAGCTCCCGTTCTAAATAACTGGCATTCATTGTGATGCTCGCCGGCCTCAACATCTTCCCCTTCCCGGCGAACTCCCCGTCCCCGGAGATCCCTCGTCCAGACTATGCAAATACGCTGCCATTCCGCGCACCCATCTTGTCCTCACCACAGAGACGCGAAGTCGCAAAGGGACCGAGGGGCAAAGGGAAGGCTTAGGGTCTTCTTTGTTCCTTTGCCCTAACCGCCCTTTTTTTGCGTCCTTGTGTCTCTATACGACTAAAGCGGAGATCCTTCGCAACCTGGTAACGATTTTGGGTCTAATGACAAATGACAAATGGCAAATGAACAATGACAAATAGGAGTTAGAAGTCCGGGCCATTTGTCATTCTTCATTGGTCATTG
>QHZE01000235.1 GCA_003225335.1 Acidobacteriota bacterium | reverse complement strand
GCCGAGTCCTGCATCTTCGGGTACACCTGCGGGAACGACGTGAGCGAGCGGGACTGGCAGAAAAATGACCTGCAGTGGTGGCGCGCCAAAGGCTCCGATACCTTTGCCCCACTGGGCCCCGCGATCGCTGTGGGCCTCGATTACAGAAAGTCCCGACTGCAAACGCGCCTCAACGGCGAGGTCAAGCAGTCTCAGTTTCTCAGCGACCTGATATTCGATCCCGCAACCGTTGTGAGCTTTGTAAGCCAGTATGTGACCCTGCTGCCGGGCGACGTGATTTACACAGGCACGCCCGGCACTACGAGCGCGATGAAGGCAGGTGACGTCGTCGAGGTCGAGATCGACGGCATCGGCACCCTGCGAAATAAGGTTGTCGGCTCCTGAATCGTGAAAGAACTGCCCCGGAAAGACTTGCCACCGATTCCACGAATTGCACGAATTCTTAGAAAGAACCCTCGATCAGCACAGTCTTGCTCGAATCGGTGATCTGGAGCTTGGTGATATCCCGGACAGTCTCGGCCTGCAAGAGCGGCTTCAGATCGCGCTCTTTACCTTTGGGGTTCGACGAGAACCGCACACCGGCGTTTCCCCGGGCATCGGCAACGATCGCGCCGAAATCGACGGCGCCGGCGCTACCGAATGTCACGAGGATGCGGTACTCCTTGTTCGGCTCGGCTTTCCGTATCTCCACCTTCAGCTTCTGGACGCTCCCGTCTTCGTTTTTCTTGTACTCGACATTCGCCTCGCCTTTCAGAGTGATTCCGGCCGTCACCGGCAGGAGGTTGACCTCTTTCCTGAAGTGCTCTTCCCCTTCATGGTCGTCGCGCTCTTCCTGGCCTTCGACAATGATGCGATCGGCAACAACTTCGAGCTGCGAGTTCAGTGTTCCTTTCACCCTGATCATCTTGCCGACCGCCAGCGTCCCTTTCACCACGGTCGAATCGGTCACGAGAACGACCGCAATGCCGCCGCCTTCAGTATCC
Source organism: Acidobacteriota bacterium (assembly GCA_003225335.1). Taxonomy (GTDB): domain Bacteria; phylum Acidobacteriota; class UBA6911; order UBA6911; family UBA6911; genus Gp18-AA60. Next base: position 10,377 of record QHZE01000235.1, on the reverse strand, counting down.
GCCTGGAGACGTCCGTCATTGTTGCTCGTGATCCTCCCGTCAAACTGCACGCGGGCAGCATCGTCGTCACGACTTCCGACCTTCACGCGCGCGGCGACAAGAACCTCGTTCGTCTGCGTGCCCGTTGCGTCGACCTGCAAGCCGGTCTTCAGATCCGCCAGGGTGATCCCACCGTCCGGCCCGCGGCGTTCGAGCGTGGTGTCGGCATCCACCAGAACCGTGACGCCAAGCACCGTAATAGTTGTCCCGGCCGCGGAGGTCGCCACCGCAGTTACCGGACCGCGCAGGCGAAATTCCCCTTTCGCGTCGTCGAGGATCTGGATCTCATCGGCTACGATTCCCGAAGACGAGAAGAACCCATCGACATTGACGAAGTCATTCACCTCGATTCCAGCCAGTCCGACTTTATCGCCATGAAGGACAACGTCGGAATCCGAAGTAACCTTCACGGGAACGTCAAACCCGATCACACGCACCGTAACCGTTCCAGTCGTCGTGGTGGTCTCGTCCACCTTGGTCACAGTGCCGTGGAACCTGACGTCGGTCCCCTTCGCGAGGACGACCGGGCACAACCAAAACAACGCAAGTGCCAACGCAGACAGAAGTCGCACTTCCGAGCGATTCGTCATATTCTTCTCCCGGTAACTGTATCTCTTCATTCACGCCTCAGGGGAAAGTGGCCCTTACGGCCGTATTTGACTTCGCGCTTCCGACCGGCAAGTTTTGAGACTCGCCTTCGGCTCACCCCGGAAGAAAGGCGCGGCCTGACGTTTTGCAGACCGTCGTGCAAGGCCGAGCTCGTGCTTCAGCCGGTCACTCTCCTGCCGAAGCCGCTCCTTTTCCTTCTCGACGAGATCCTTTTGTGCCCTAACTTGTGCCAACCTGCCGAACAATTAACATTCTCTTTATCGGCAAAATGACTCACTGTTGCTTGGCAATTCCAATTCCTTCCGTTACAGGATCGATTCCAAAGAATCCGTCGTCCACTGATCTCCGAGTTTGGAGTTCGGCCTTCAGGCTGCACTGAGCCCGAGCAGGCTAAAGCCTGAACTCCGAACCTCACGGCAGTCTCATATGGGGTTAACGGCCGTAGCGGCCCATGAGCTCTGCCCGGGCGAGCACATGGCCTTTCATCGCCTGTTCTACCGCGTTCGTGGTGGCGCCGGGCTTTAGGTTTAATTTCGAGTCCAGCGCGTAGAGCTTGAAGAAATACCGGTGAGGCTTGCCTTTCGGCGGGCACGGGCCGCCGTAACCAATCTTGCGGAAGTCGTTCGTTCCCTGCCGGCCGCCGCCCTTTAACTCGCCCTCTTTAGGCACTCCTTCCGGAAGCTCGCGCGCGCTTCCGGGCAGATCGTACAGCACCCAGTGGACCCATGTGCCAACAGGCGCGTCGGGATCATCCGCGATCAACGCAAAGCTCTGCGCGGCTCCCGGAGGATCGTTCCAGCTGAGCGCGGGTGAAACATCGGGGCCGTCACAGGTGAACTTCTTGGGGATGTCGCCACCGGGCTGAAACGCCGTGCTTTCCACTTCAAAAGCCATCTTTCCTCCTTTTTTTAACCTCTATGCCCGCCCGTAGGGGGCGGCCCCCTGTGTGGCGACCCGCGTACGCGCGCGGCAGGGCGCCCACACAGGGGCGCCCTACACGAGATTTTCATTCACGGGGGGGCCGATGGATCACCGAAACAACAATCACTGCGCACTTACGGGAGCGTGCCCCTGCGGGACGGGGAACACACGAGTGTTGTACTTCTGCCGATACGCGCGGTGGTCCGCGTCGTCCGGATACTTCTCGGTGGGAGGATAGGGATAACACGACATTCCATGAAACGGCAGCGGCCCCATGCTTTCAGGGTAGAGCGAGCTCATGTCCATGTCTTTCCCGAAGCCGTCCGCGTAAAGCAGGTAGTCGCGCACCCACCCATTCTCGGGCGGGGGAGCCCCTTGAAATGCAAGCGAGATCTCGTCGCCGTGGCGCGAAATCACAAACTTGTCATCCTTTTCCAACAAGAGCTCGCGCACGTCTCCAAAGCGCGTGTACGCGCCCGCGTGCGCTCCCCAAAACTCGGCGGTCTGGATGCGGCTGTAGTCATAAATCCAGGGTTGCTTGCCATCGGGAGTGTAATACGCCGGGTAGCCGCGGAAGTGCAGGTCCGCGGAGACCGGAGAGAGCCGGGTCACTTTTACGGGCGCCTCCTCTGAAGTGTCCACGCGAATCCGGTCCCAGTAGATCTTCATGTTGGTCGTGATGCGGACGCGATAATCCCGCGAAAGGAACTTGCCTGTGAGATCGACCGTCATGGTCTTCGGCAGCCCGGCGGGGAACCCCATCGAGGGGATCGCCGTTTTCCATTCGCCCTTCGCGTCTTTGACCTGGAGCACCGGCGGTGTGAGGACCACTCCCGCCTGGCTGGCTGCCAGATTCGAAGACGAGTCGTCGTAATCGATCCAGGCATCCATCAGGAGGAGCGCCTTTTTCGCGCCGCTCAGGTCGCCGAGATCCAGCGTGATCGAATGCTGTTCTGCGTAGCCCTTGAAGGGTAAGGAGCGGAAACTCGTGGGATACGTGCGATCTTTCCGCGCAATCAGCGGGAGAATGTCATTCCCCTTATCGTCTACCGCAGAACGCGGGGGCCGCGCGTCCCGGCCCGTGTAGATCCTGAATTCCGGAAACGGCGGCGCGGGGAGCAGCCGTTCGTTGGGATAGATCTCGGTGCCGGCCGGATGATCCACGACCAGGAGTTGGGCCTGGTCGAACATGATGACCTCTTCGAGCTGGTTGTTGAGATTCAAAACGTATTGGCCGTCGCGCGGCATGAGCTGTTTTCCCTGGATGAGCACGTACTCGTCGGTGTCGGGTGTGTTGTACCGGCCAGGGGCGACCAGGTAGCCGTAGGCGGAGCCGCCCAGGAAATCCGTGACAAATTCAAATTCCTTGCCATTCCACGTATAGAGCAGCGGACAGGACGTTCCCTTCCGGTCCAATTCCTTGACCCGGACGATGCGATCCGCGGCGGCATTGATTTCGCTCTGCAGGATGCCGCTCGGCCACCGCACCGTTATCGTATCGGCCTTGGTTGCGGTATCCAAACCGATCCACACGACAGGGCTTTCCTGAGATAAAAAGCCGCTGTGTCCCTGGATCTCGAACTTCTGGTAGAGCGCGCCCGCCCGGACTTCGACCTTGGCGCCAAAGCCCTGCTTGTTGCTTCTCAGCCCTTCCAACTGAACCCCGATCCAGTGCCTGGCAGCCTTGAGCTCGTTGTGGAGCAGACGGGGGTTGCCGCTCGAGTCGATATACAGAATGTCCACCCGGCCGTCGCCGTCAAAATCCGCGGCAGCGGCGGAACGTGCGCCCTTGTCCACCGGGAGGCGTCCTGCAAACACAAACCGGCCGTCGCCTGTATTCTCCCAGAGTGCTCCGCCGTTCTGCCCGAAAGTATACAAGTCCAGGTCCCCGTCGTTGTCGTAGTCAACGACGCCACAGCCGAAACGAGAATCCGCCCGCAGCAGCTCTGGGGAGCGCGCATCCGGCTGAAGCAACCCGTCTCCTTTGTTCAACAGGAGTGTGCCGGATCCCTTCAGAGCCGAGGCAAAGAAATCCATCGCGCCGTTGCGATCGAAGTCTGCTATGCGCAGCACAGCGGCTGCGCCGGCGCCTGTGGCGCCGATTCGCTGCGACACATCGGTGAAGCGATCGCTTCGCTCGTTGGAAAAGACCTGCGGCGGAGAATCCAGGTGGGTGACCACGAGGTCGATGTCGCGGTCGTTATCGATGTCCGTGGGCACCATTCCGATACTGGGCCGCTTGTTGCCTCCTACTCCGAGAGCATCGGTAACGTCGGTAAAGGTGCCATTGCCGTTGTTGCGAAACATGCGGTTGGCGGCCGCGGCGTTGTGGCATACATAGAGATCCAAATCGCCGTCATGATCGTAGTCCACAAATGTCGCGGAGCTCCCCGGCGAGGCGCCGTCGCCGATACCGGAGGATTTCGTGACATCCTGAAATCTGGCCTGCCCCTGATTGCGAAGCAGCGCTCCCGCTCCAGCCAGATAGAGATCCGGCATGCCGTCATTGTCGTAGTCCCCGACGGCGACGGACGTATGCCCGGTGGCTGGAATTCCGCTCGCAGCGGTAACGTCGGTGAATCTCCCTTTGCCGTCGTTGGCGAGGACAAACGTTCGGAAACGGTTCGGACCGGGCTCGGATCGCGTCACAATAACATCGACATCGCCGTCGCCGTCGAGGTCCGAGAGCGCAAGGCCGCCTCCCGCCGGAAAGGCAAGGGAATCCCCGGCAGACGCAGCGAGCACCGCGAGGCCCGCCTCGGCGGATATGTCTTTGAATGGCGCCAAAGCGTCGCCCGGTCGCGCGGCAATCGCAGATGGGCGGCCGGCAGGCATGAAATCCAGCAGCCGGTTCCCCTCGTCCGCCCTGCCCAGCTTCAGGAGCAAGGTCCCGAGGTTATACAGGGCGGAGGTGTTCAGAGGTTCCAGCTCCAGGCAGCGCTTCAGCGCCGTCTCGGCTTCGTCATTCTGGCGCAGCCTGGCTTTCAGCACGCCCAGATGGTAGAAGCTTGCGGCATCCCTGGGATCGATTTGCGTGACGCGAGAAAAATGCTCGACCGCCTTTTCGCTTTCGCCCTTGTTCTTGTACAGGAGACCCAGGGTGTAGTGCGCGTATGGACTATTGCTCGCTTGAGTGAGAGCGTCCTGCAAGGTGAGCAGAGCCTCGTCGTAGTCCTGCTTGTATAAGAGCGCGATTCCGAGGTTGACGCGGGCGAGGTTGAACCGGGGCGAAGCGGCGAGGGCCTTGCGGAAAGCGGCGGCGGCTTCCGCGTACAGATACTGGTTCATGTAGCCGACGCCGACGTTATTCTGCTCGATCGCCGCGGCGGGAACGTCTGCTGGCGCCTGCGCCCGCGGATAGAGGCTCGCAAAGCACAGGCCGAGCACGAGCGCCGCGCACGATCGAAAGACGACTGAATTCCGTGACATGATCGTGATTATAGCAACCAGGGAGTCAGATTGGGACCATTCAATTGGTAATCATTTGAAAGAGGACACGGCATCTTTTTCACCACGGAGACACGGAGGTCACGCAGGTTCACTGAGAAAACGAGAGATCTCCGTGTCCTCCGTGGTGAAACTGCGTACAAGTCCCCTCAATTGATCATTGATAATTGACAATCGGCCATCGAACACACCAAACTTCACGCACGATGACTGATCAATTGTCAATGGCCAAACCAATGCCGGGTTTGCACGACACACAGGCATACGAGAAGCTTCAGATCCTCGCACACGGAAGGACGCATCGGAAGGTCCTGGAGATTTTCTCCCGTTTCCCCGAGCGTGGAAGACTTCTGGAAATTCCCGCGGGAGAAGGGGCGCTCGCATGGCAGCTCGGAAAGCTCGGATACACCGTCACGGCGGGCGACATCGATCCGAGCTTCTTCAAGGTTGGTTCGATACCCTGCATCTATCTCGATCTGAACCAGAAGTTCCCAATCGAAGATGACGAGTACGACTTCGTCAGTTGCATCGAAGGAATCGAGCACCTGCAGGACCAGTTTCGATTCGTGCGAGAGTGTCACCGTGTGTTGCGCGCGGGAGGACGGCTGGTGCTGTCGACCCCGAATATCCTGAACCTGGCATCGCGGCTAAAGTATCTCCTGTCCGGGTTTTATTCCCTGGTACCGCGCCCGATCAACGAGTCCAGCCTGGTTCCGGTGTTCGACCACATCAACCCCGTGACGTATTACCAGCTCCGCTACATGCTGCACACGCAGGGATTCCGCATCACGGAAGTTACCACCGACCTCATTCGGCGGAGCGCGTCGGCGCTCTATTTTTTGAGACCGCTCATCCGGCTTTACAGCATTCGGACGATGCGCAAGGAATCGGATCCTCAGCAGCGCGAAGCCAACCGGGAAATACGGCGCATTATGACGTCCGCTACCGTCCTTCTGGGTCGCACGCTCATTGTAGTGGCTGATAAGAAGGGCGGGCATTCGGTCCGCACGATCCAGGCTTCCGAAGTCTGACGATTGCGGACTGCCAATTGCGGATTTCGGATTGCGGATTGAAATGCAAATAACCGCGAAGGCGCGAAGGACGCCAAGAAACGCAAAGGACTTCAGCGGCTTGACAATTGCGCATTGAAAAGATCACGAGTCCAGGCTCCCCAGCGATTTCCAATCCGAAATCCGCAATCCGAAATCCGCAATAGGTTTACTTCCCTTTGAATTCGGGTTTCCGCTTTTCCATGAAGGCGCGGACTCCTTCTTCCTTGTCCTCGCTGGCGAAACACAAGGCAAAGAGGTCCAGCTCGGCTTCCAGACCTGCGCGCAGATCCGTCCGGGAGGCGTTTTTCACCGCCTGTTTGGCCATGCGAAGCGCCACGGGACTCATTTCAGCTATCCTGTTTGCGATGTCCATGGTCTTCGTCTCGAGATCCTCGGGCGAAACGGCGCGGTTGACCAGACCGAGTCTTTCGGCCTCTTCCGCGGTGATCATGTCCCCGGTAAGGATAAGCTCCATGGCCTTGCCTTCCCCGATAAGCCGGGGCAAACGCTGCGTGCCGCCTCCTCCCGGGATAATTCCGAGCTTGATCTCGGGCTGACCGAGTCTGGCTTTTGTGGATGCGATGCGGATATCGCAGGCCATGGCAAGCTCGCATCCGCCGCCAAGCGCATACCCGTTGATCATTGCGATGACCGGTTTGGGAAAGTCTTCCACGCTGTCGAAGGCCCCGCGGCCCCGCATGATCTCCCGCTGCTCCAGGGCCGTCCTGCCGGCGAATTCGTTTATGTCCGCTCCGGCGATGAAGGCTTTATCCCCCGCGCCTGTAATCACCACGACACGGATTTCGTCGTCCTGCGCCAGCTCGTCGAACGCGGCCAGTATTTCGCCCCTTGTCTTGATGTTCAGGGCATTGAGCTTGTCTGGCCGGTTCACGGTGACGATCGCCACCGCTCCACGTTTCTCTACAATCAGATTCTCGTACGCCATGATAGAGCGGGAGCATACCACCAGGCGGCCGGACTGCCAAGCGGCTCCGTTAAATTGAACTTCACCACGAAGACACGAAGAGCACAGAGATACACCAGGTGGTCCTCTCTGTGATTTTTCGTGTCTTTGTGGTGAAAACAATTGCGCCGGCACTATAATCGGAACATGACGGAAAAAACACGCGCGGTGTTCATAACAGGTGCGGGCGCCGGGCTGGGCAGAGAAATGGCCCTGGCTTTTGCGTCGGATGGCTACGCAGTCGCAGTCACAGGCGTCGAAGGAGTCGAAGACACGGCAGTGGAGATCCGCGCTCGAGGCGGGCGCGCGCTGGACCTGTCTTTGGATCTGCGGCATCCGGAGCAAGTCGAAGCGGCTGTCAGCGCAACGCTGACGCGGTTTCATGGAATCGATGTACTGATCAACAACGCGGCCATCGAAGGCCCTACAGCTCCTGTGGCGCAGGTTTCGCTCGAGGACTGGCACCAGACTCTGGCGGTGAATCTGACGGGAACCTTTCTCTGCGACCGCGCTGTTGTGCCGCACATGATGGCGCAACGCAGCGGATGCATCCTTCATATCTCTTCGGTGGCCGGGCTGCACGCGTACCCGCTGCGCGCGCCTTATGCCGTCTCGAAGTGGGGAATCATTGGCCTGATGGAGACGCTGGCCGCGGAGCTCGGTCCCTATAACATACGCGTGAACGCCGTTTGTCCGGGCCCGGTGCAGGGAAGCCGCATGGCCCGCGTGATCGCGCATCGGGCAGAGGCAGAAGGGCGGAGCCTCCATGAGATAGTGGAAGAATACAGGAGCCGCACCCTCCTGCAGCGCATGGTAGAGCCCGAAGACGTGGTGAGATTGGTTCTCTTCCTGGCCTCGGACGCGGCCAAAAACATTACGGGGCAGGCCATTCGCGTGTGCGCCGGATACAGGCTCTAGTCGATTGCGGATTTGCCGATTGCGGATTGCGGATTGAAGAACTCGTAGTTGATCTCAAATCCGCAATCCGAAATCCGAAATCAGAAATCGACGGAGGAAGGATGAACAGAAAGCGTGGGCTGAAGGTTATAGAGGAGATGCTTGGAGAGAAGGACGCGCTGGAGGTCCGGCGGAACTGGAAGAAAATCTGTCCGGACTTCGAAAAGTACGTGGTCGGTTTTTTGTCGGGAGAGGTCTGGGCGCGACCCGGCCTGGATCGCAAGATCAAAAGCCTGTGCACTATCTCGGCGCTGGCCGCGCTGGGGCGTTTGCGAGCGCTCGAGCTCAACATACGGATGGCGCGTAACAACGGCGCGACGCGGGAAGAGATCCTCGAGACGCTCCTTCAAATCGCGCCTTACGCCGGTTTTCCTGCCACGTGGGAAGCCATCGTCCTGGTGGACCAGGTGTACGGGAAGCAATATGAAACCACAGATGAACACAGTGCAGCCCAGCCGCAACCCAAAAAACCCACCGCGAAGCCGCGAAGAACGCAAAGTTTTTGAAATCGCTTTTCTTCGCGTTCTTCGCGGCTTCGCGGTGAAAATATTCTTGACCGCCGGACAAGGATTTGCACGTTAGTAGTACAGATGAACACGGACCTGCCCAGGCGCTGTGCCGTGAATTTTGTGGCAGGGCTTGCAGCTCAAGCGCCGCGGACTTCGCGTTCGAAGGCTTCGAAGAACTTGTGCAGCTGCGACGAGGCAACGCCCTGGAGCATCCTCTGCCCCACCGAAGCGAGCATTCCCCCCACCTGTCCCTCGCCGAAGTATGAAAGTTCGGTAACCTGTCCTTTATCTGTCAGTTTTATGGCAGCAACACCGCGCACGAATCCCTGTTTGCCAGAGCTCTCCAGAACCAGCTTGAACGACTCCGGCTGATTGAGATCCGTGAGACTGACCGTTCCGCTGAAAGAACCCTTGATCGCAGCAATCCCAACCTTCAGCGTGGCCTTGTAGCTGTTGGTTCCCGCGGGCTCCAGCGACTCACACCCCGGCAGGCAGCGGCTTAGGACCGCAGGATCCATAAGCATCGACCAGACTCGCTCCCGGGGGGCCGGAAGCTCGCGAACGCCCTCGATCTTCACGGAAGTGTGACCAGCAAGAAGAATTGACACATGTTTTTCACCATAGAGTCACTGCAAATCCGGCATACACCGCTTTCACCCCAAAGACGCGAAGGCGCAAAGAATCGCAAAGAATTTTCTGCCTAGTATCAGCAGTGCCGAAAACCCCAGCGCCTCACTTCGCGTCTTCGCGCCTTCGCGGTGAAACCCACGTTCAGCCTCGAGCCCGGGCTGCGGCCGCTTCGACGCAGCGGCGCGTGTAGATCGCAGCAAGCTCCTTGCGGTACTCGGCGGAGGCATGGATATCCGAGAGCACGTCGACACCCTCAGCCGTCCGGGCGCACGCAGAGCGCAGGGCCTCACCGTCCAAAGACGTCCTCATGAGCCTGGACTCCACCTCCGCGGCGCGGTACGGCTTCTGTCCGACGCCGGTGACGCCGATACGGATGCCCGCGCACGTTCCTCCTGCCCACGAAAGTGTCGTGGCTATACCCACGACCGCAAAGCCGGAGGCCGGCTGCGGCACTTTGAGATAGGCGGCGCCGTTCCCCACGTCTGACTTGCGCACCCGGACCTCGGTCAGGATCTCGTCGGGTCTTACGGCGGATTCCAGCATCCCGACAAAGAACCGGTCGGCAGGAATTTCTCTCTCCCCACCGGCGCCAACAACCTTGATGCGAGCATTCAAAGCCAGCACAGCCGCGGGGAGATCGGCGGCAGGGTCGGCATGCACCAGGCTTCCACCGATCGTGCCGCGGTTGCGAACCTGCACGTCCCCTACCCGGGCGGCCGCCATTGAAAGGACCGGGGCCTTTTCCAGAAGCAAAGCCGAGCTCTCCAGCATGTGGTGCGTGGCGAGACCGCCGACGACGATGTCCTCTTCTTCTTCGCGAATAAAGCGCAGGTCCGAAAGACGCCCCACATCGACGACAACCGAGGGGGTGGCGAGACGAAACTTCATGAGAGGTATGAGGCTGTGCCCTCCCGAGAGGATCTTGGCGTCGGTTCCGTGCTTGCCCAACAGTTGCAGGGCCTGGTCGAGAGACCTGGCCACAACATAATCGAACTTTGACGGGATCATGCAATCGCCCTCCCTTGATGAATCACACGCCATACTTTTTCGGGTCTCAGAGGCATCTCGATGTGCTTTACGCCGAAGGGGGACAGGGCATCGACCACGGCATTGACGATAGCCGGGGTGCAGCCGATAGTCCCCGCTTCCCCTACGCCTTTAACTCCCATAGGGTTGACATTGGTCGGAGTTTCCGTCCGGGAGGTCTCAAATCGCGGGAGGTACGCTGCCCTGGGAATGGCATAGTCCA
>QHZE01000234.1 GCA_003225335.1 Acidobacteriota bacterium | reverse complement strand
CGAAAGGTTCCGGGGAAAGCTCGTGATACCATTTACCCTCCCATTGCTTGAATTCTTCCGGAGTCATCTTGGAAGCTCGCTTGTTGGCCGGCACATAGCGCACCGTAACCGCAATGCCGCGGATCTGGTGCTCGAAGTTCTCCGTATCGCGCCACAGAGGCCGGATCTCCGGACTCATCAACCCGACGTCCTGAAGACCCGCGATATCCATCCCATCCGACACATCTGCGACGCGCAGCCCTTCGAACAGCTTGAGGATCCTCGCATCTTCTTCGGGAGAGTAACTCTTTGCCAGGATAAAATTCTTCCCTCCGCCCGCTTGGTTTGCGGCAAGGGGCGTTAATGCGATCCAAAGAAAAAAAACCAGTCGTACGGTGTGATAGGGCATGGCCATTCTTCCTCCATTCAATTGCCGATCGGTGCAGCCGGTTGCATCAACCCCAAAAGCGCGGTACACGAATTACACGAATCCACGAATTGTTTCGTGTAATTCGTGGCGAATTTCTGCGAAGAGTGTCACCTACTCTAATTGCCGGTTGACGTCCGAGTGTGCGGCCTCCAAATCGTCAGTCGTCAATTGCTCTTACCAGTCGTCGATATAGCGCGAGTGGTGATGCGGAGGGTTGAAGAAGCGCACGGAGCGCTTCTTGAAGAGTCCCACCAGGGCCATTCCGGCCACAAAGCCCCCGATGTGCGCCCACCAGGCCACACCGCCTCCGACCTGACCGATGCTCGAGGCGCCCGCAAAGAGCTGGAGCAGAAACCACATACCCAGAGCTATGAAAGCAGGAATGTACATAATTCTGGTGAATAGTCCCAGCGGCACCAAGACCAGCACCTGCGCTCGCGGGTACAGCAACAGGTAGGCCCCGAGCACACCGGATATAGCTCCGCTGGCCCCGATTGCGGGTACCGTCGAATCCAAATTCGTAAAAACATGAGCGAACGAGGCAGCGACCCCGCTGACAACATAGAAAACAATGAAGCGGGCGTGGCCCATCGCATCTTCGATGTTGTTGCCGAAGATCCAGAGATAGAGCATGTTGCCGATCAGGTGCATGAATCCGCCGTGAAGAAACATGCTCGTGAAAATGGTCAAAACGGGAGGTATGGTTTCAGGTATGGCTTCCACTTCGGGAGGGAGGTTTCCGGACCCGAAGATTACCGCGGGAATGGCTCCGAACTCGTATACGAAAAGTTCTCCTTGCTTGGGTTCCAGGGACAGCTGGTACATGAACACCATGGCATTCACAACAATGAGCGCCACATTGACCACCGGCTTTATCGTCGTCGGATTGTCGTCCCGCAGTGGAATCATAGGGCGTGATCGTACCTTTGTTCTTCAGCGCCGTCAATTTGGGGTTTGTGAAGTGTGCAATTAGAACTAGGAGTCAATTCACGCTGCCCTGAGCTCCTCAGAAGCTGTGGAGAATTCAATTGTGTTAATCGTAGTATCACGCCAAAAATTCTTCGCAAACCGGCAAGGATTTTCACCTGCATAAACCGGACAAAATGCAACCACAGATGAACACAGATGAACACGGATCGGTTTCTATCGGTGTTTATCTGTGTTCATCTGTGGTTTCGTTCATACTTTTGGTTGCGGCTGGGGCGCGCTGTGGAATTCGTGGCCAATAAAACCGACCACGAATTCCACGAATTTTACGAAAACGATTTGGAGTCTTTGGAGCTGGATTACTTGGCACAGCCGGGAGAAATGTTGTAATAACAGGGCGAGGGCCTCACCCTTGATATCCCGCGAAGCGGCGATGGGATCAGAAGCCGGAATGGCAGCGTTCACTCTTGTCCATTTATTCTGACTTCCGGCTTCTGATGCCTGCATTCTTGAACGAGAACAAAATTCTCGTTGGGCGTTCGACTCATGAGAATTGTCGCAGTTCTGTCACTCAGCTGCATGATATCCGGCCTTTCTCTCAACGTCCGCCCTCATTGCTATGGGCCGCAGGATTCGAACCAGCCATCTGCGGCCGCGCCAAAACAGCCTCTTCCGTTCAGCCACAGGAAGCATGCGGATGCTTCCATGAAGTGCAGCTTTTGCCATGAAATGGGTGGAAACGGAGAGCATGCAGGAATTCCTTCCAGCGACAGGTGCATGGTCTGCCATGATGGGAAGGAAACCGACAAGCCCGGCCTTCAAACGCTTGCCGGGTATCACCGGCAAGGCGCGTCGATTCCGTGGGTGCGTGTGTACAAAGTTCCCGACTACGTATTTTTCAATCACAAGAAGCACATGGCAGCAGGGGCCCGGTGCATCGACTGCCATGGCCCCGTCGAACAGCGCGACGTATTACGCAAGGAGAAAGATATCTCAATGGCCGCCTGTGTCGATTGCCATCTCGCGCGCAGCGCCCCAACGGATTGCATGCACTGCCACACTTCGGTCCGTTAAGGGTTCGCGCAAGAATTAGTTGGCATTTTGGCACGAGCGCCGGGCAGGCAGATGCAAGGCGCCGCGACGCAGGCGATGTGGTTACATCGTCGAGGAGCGGCAACGCCGCAGATGCCTGCCCGCCGCCGCGCCCCTCCGGGCTGCGGCTCCCATGCCCAGCACACTATTGCAGCTTGCTCCGCATGATTCAATTGGGCATGGGAGCCGCAGCAAAATGCCAAATTATTCTTGCGCGAGCCCTAAGGCAGCGCAAAAGCGACAAGCGCGTCAGAGAATTTCTTCGTGTATTTGTTGCCCCCTCCGGCCGCTATCACGACATACTGTTTCCTATTCTTGGGTCCCGAATAGGTCATTGGTGCGGCGAATGCAGGAGCTTCGACCTCTGTTTCCCACAGGAGGGCGCCCGTCTTTTTGTCGAGGGCGCGAAACATCGAGTCCGTAGTGCCTCCGATGAAGATCAGGCCCCCGGCCGTTACAATGGATCCACCAAGATTAATCGTGCCGGTCGGTGGTAATCCGGCAGCCATCAATTCCTTGACGATCCCCAGAGGTTTTTCCCATTCGATGTCGCCCGTATTCAGGTTGATGGCAACCAGCGTTCCCCAAGGGGGTTGCTGAAGAGGCCAACCGGTTTCACCATCCATGAAGAAGGGGAACTTTGCAATTCCGGCCGTAGGAAAAGTCGCTATATACGGCAGGAAGCTTCCTTCCGGCCTTGCAACCATCTGGATCACCGTGCCGAGATTTGAAATGGCAACGTAAAGCCACCCGGTCGTCGGGTCAAATGAAGCTCCCGGCCAGTTTGCTCCACCGTTGAGTCCCGGAAACATGAGCATCGGCTTCGAGCCGGGCGGGGTATAGATGGGTCCCGGGATCACCTGTTCAAACCATTTCTTGGCTTTGGCATAAGATTCCGGCGTGACTCGGCTCAGTTCGTCGGCGGTAATGGACTGCCGCGCGATGGGGCGCGGCTTCAACGGGATCGGCTGGGTCGGCCATGGCTTTTCTCCCGGAATCTCGCTGGAAGGTACGGGTCTCTCCTCCACCGGGAAGAGCGGGTTGCCAGTCAGGCGATCGAAAACGAAGACAAACCCCATCTTGGTGACCTGGGCCACGGCATCGACTTTCTTTCCATTCCGGACCACAGTGACCAGATTTGGCTGCGCGGGCAGGTCATAATCCCAAAGGTCGTGGTGCACAATCTGAAAATGCCAGATGCGCTCGCCGGTATTGGCATTCACCGCCACGAGCGAGTCGCCGAACAGATTCTGCCCCTTCCGGTCTCCGCCGTAAAAATCATAGGCAGGCGAGGTCACCGGCAAGAAGGCCATCCCTCTCTTCTCATCCACGCTCACACTCATCCAAACATTCGTGCCGCTGCGCTCCACCCAGGAGTCCTGCTCCCAAGTGTCGTGCCCCACTTGCCCTGGTTTGGGAACGGTGTCGAACTGCCAGACTTGTTTTCCGGTTCGCACGTCGAACGCTCTTACGGCCGGACTGGGCCCGACTTTCGCTTCCACCAGCACACTGACGATCATGATGTTCTTATAAATAGTTGGAGCCGAGGTAACGCCGTACATCGCGTTTGGGTATTTGTCCCTGAAGCCCTCGTGCATATCCACGATCCCGTTCTCGCCAAAATCCTGGCACGGTTTGCCGGTCCGGGCATCCAGAGCGATCAGCTTCCCTTCCAGAGTCCCATAGATGATTCGTCGATCTTTGCCATCCGTCCAATAGGCCGGGCCGCGGTTTATAAAGAGGTTATAGAGCTTGGTCCTGTCGATCTTGGGATCGTAGGTCCAGAGTTCTTTTCCTGTTTCCGGGTCGAGTGCTATGGCGCGGGCGAAGGGCGTTGTAACATAGAGAACCCCGTCCGCCATTAAGGGAGTTGCTTCAAAGCAACTCAGCGTCCGGTACACGGTGCCGTCGCTGTAGTCCCCGGTGTGATAGGTCCAGGCCCGCTTGAGCCGGGCGACATTCTTCCGGTTGATTTGATTCAACCCGGAATAACGCTGTCCGCCCGCATCGCCTCCGAAATGGCGCCACTCACCATCACGGTGGGACTTCGCGCCAGAGTGAAGCGGACTCAGTGAAAGGCATATCAACGCGAGCGATACCAGTGGGATTTTTTTTGTCATCGATTTTGTGTGAAATGTTCGAACCAACGTCGATCCCAAAGACTCGGGAAGGAATTCCTTACATACGGATGGTCGGCAATGACGTTCTCGTCGATAGCCAGACCGAGACCCGGGCCCTCCGGGAGGCAAAGGTAACCCTGGTGGACGGGATTCCATCCTCGGACCAGAGCATTCCTCCAAGAGACATCGAATTCTGAAAATGCCTCCTGGATCATGAAGGCGGGCGTGCTGATGTCGAAATGCAACGCGGCGGCCAGCGCCACAGGACCGACAGAGCAGTGCGGGGACACAACGAGATCCTGCGCCGCCGCCATAGCGGCAATCTTCTTGCTCGCAAGGATTCCACCACAATGGGACACGTCCATCTGTACTATGTCCGCAGCTCGTTTCGAAATCAGGCGATAGAAATCCGGGACCGTGTAGAGACGCTCCCCCGCGGCAATGCGGATTTGAACGCGGCCTTTGACCTCGCTCAGTAAATCGACGCTATCGGGAGTGACCGGTTCTTCGAACCAAGCCGGGTTGTAAGGCTCGATATCTCGAGCAATTTCGACAGCCGCTTCCACTGTGAATCTGCCGTGCCCTTCGATCATCAGCTCCACGTCATCGCCGACCGCGCGTCGCACGGCTCGGACCAATTCCACAACTTGCCGTCGTTCGGCGCGCGTGAAGTCTTTCCACGCTACACCGAAGGGATCGAACTTAAGAGCTGTGTACCCGAGTTGCAGAACTTCTCTGGCTCGGTCGGCGTATTGATCCGGAGTACGCGCCCCTCCATACCAGCCGTTGGCGTAGGCCGGAAGCCGGTCATGGCACCTTCCTCCAAGCAGGTTGTAAAGGGGCTGGTTGCATTCCTTTGCGACTATGTCCCAGAGCGCAATCTCAATGCCGCTGATCGCGGTCATCGCGGTGGAACCACCCTGGTACTGATCCCGCACCATCCGGGTGACCAAATTTTCGATGTCGAAGGGATTGGCGCCGAGAACATAACGCTCTTCCAGAAACTCGTGGATAAAGGTGCGAACCGTCAACTCCTGCCATTCGAGCGATGCCTCCCCTGTGCCCTGGATACCAGTATCGGTATGCAAGATGATGAAAAGGTAGTTGCGTAATCCCGCGTTAGTGAGAAAGGTTTGGAGCTTGACAATTTTCACTGGTAGCCAGTGGGTTTCAGGGCTTGAATCGTAGCGTCCCGTTTTCCGGGACGTGTGAGCCTAGATAGTTTCTGGTGCGAAAACTAGCCCCGCAGGGGCGACTCAGGAAA
>QHZE01000439.1 GCA_003225335.1 Acidobacteriota bacterium | reverse complement strand
GCCGTGCACTCGAACGCCGTCGAGCGAAGTGGTGACGCGGATTCGATGGAATCGCCCGTCGGCAGGTTGCTTCGACAAGTATCCCAGATAGTAAAGCTGGCCGACGGTACGCAGGGCATGACCCGCGGCCCCGGCGAGGTCATTTGTCGAGCTGAGAAACCGCCCTCCCGTTTCGTCGGCGATCTGGCCGAGCGGAGATTGCCTGTCCTGCCGCCAGCTGTGCGAATGCTCCGCGAGTATGGAGCTGAGATGAGGGTTGCGAACCAGAAATGCCCCGCTGGCGCCGATCCCCAAAGGCTCATCGACGGTCAACCCCGAGGCGTCAATGGTATAGACCCGCGTCCCGCCCTGTTTCGCCTGGGCGATCACCTTCTCCAGCATCCCCGCCAGGTCGGCGCGCGCGCTCCCCCTGCCCAGGGAGAAGCCGGACGAAATAAAGACAACCACCTTGGGATAAGTCCCCGGATCAGCCGAAGCCGCGCTGACGACGGCGCGCAGCCCGTCCATCATCCGCGAAACATGGCCAAAATTAGTCATGAGCAGCTGGCGGCTGAGGTTGACCACCTGTGTCTGGATCACCTCCGGGCTCGTGCCCTCTTGCCCTTCCACCTCGCCCAGTTCATTTCTGTAGCGCACCATCATATTGGAAGCGAGGCGCAATTCCGCCAGTTCCATCGTCCGACGGTCGCCTCTCTCGATCAAGTAGGCCTCATAGACCGTCATGATATTGTCATTGGTGGTCAGGTCGCGATCGGCGCGCGGTGAAGCTTTGCGGACTCTTTCCAGCAGAACCTCGAGGTTGGGTTCGGGCGCAATCTCCGCTTCGCCCTGACTCGTAAAATGAACCGACAGGGGCCGCAGAGGATTGTGATACTCGCGTATAAGTTTCTCGGCAGCCTTCTTGCCCTCGAGAAACGCGGACGTCTCCGACATCAGATCGTCGAGCACCAGATAGTAACGGCCGAGAAGAAGATCCTGCGTCTCGCTGGACAGCAGCGCGGCCGGGCCTGTGGAGCTCACTTTCTTGAGCGCCTTTTCTCTGATCTGGGAGATGCTCTGCTTCGTGACGTCTTTGCTGAAAAAGGCGACTTCGCGAAGCGCGTCGTCTTCATAGACGCGAAAATTCTTCTCCGTGAGGTCGGGCAGTTCCTTGCCGTTCAGAGACTCGAGAAGCACCGGGACCTCTACGAAGCGGGACTCCACCTTGAAAACCGGCCTCCTGTCCTCTTTGCGGCGTTCCGAGGAATCGCGGGAAGCGAACAGCCGGAGCGGCTTGACGTCAACGTCTCGAAACGCGAGCGGGGCCTTCAAGATTTCGGCCGCAGCCACGCGCGCCGATCGTTCTTCGACAGGAAGAATGGCGGACTGCGCGCCCGGAGCCGTTACAGGGACCTTGGAATCCGGCTCGCCGAGATCCGTCAGCAACCCGCCCGAGTTGCCCGATTTGGCGTAAAAGCCTTTTCTGCAGTGTACCCTGTGTTTCGGATTCGAAACCGTAATCTTGACGTCGTGCCATCGCCCGTCAAATGGCGCCTGGGTGTAGTAGTTCAGCACATAGGCCGAGCGAAGCTCCGAAGCTACTTCCTCGAAGGCCGCGCGCAAATCCCGCGGATCCTCGACGAAGTAGGCCTTCCCGCTGTTGATGTCGGCCAACTGGCGCAGCACGCGCTTCAGAGAATCCCGTTTCAGACCGGCTCCGGCTCCGATGGTGTATATCGGGAACCCGTAGCGCGCGGCGGCGCTGAGCACGATGTTCAAGGAGGATCCCCGGCCCGTGTCCTCTCCGTCGGAAAAGACAACGATAGCTTTCCGCCCCTCCTTCCCATTCAGGTGTTTCATCGCGGAGAGCACGGAGTCATAGAGCTTTGTCGCCCCCCGCGCCTGGGTGCCGCGGATGGCATTGACTATCGGGGCCGGATCGTCGGTGAGTTGTGGAATCTTTCGAATGTCGGTATTGAATGGAATCAAAGTCACGCGGTCGCCCGGATTCATCGACTCCACGAAATACACTGCAGCCTCCTGCGTGGTGGGCAGAGCTTCACGCATGCTCTCGCTGGTATCGAGAAGCATAGTTATCTGGAGGGGAACCGTTCCGCTGTCCAGGCGATCGATGTCCCTGGGCGTCCCGTCTTCGCCAAGCTGGAAATCAGAGAGCTTCAGATCGGTTACCCTCCGCGTCCCTTCCGTCACCGTGAGGTAGATCTGGACCAACTGGGATTGCACGCGGAAGGTAAAATCCTGCGGGGTCAGATCCGGTTTCTCCTGCTGCCCGCTCGCGGTTCCCGTGACGAACAGCAGCGCCACGAGACCAACAGAAAATAAGACTCGAGACTTCATAATCCTGGCGCGACCAAGAGTGCGAGTCACGATCCGGCGTAAAGGACGGACAAATGACGACTCCGGCGTGGATCGCGGCGACTTGTCGCCGTCTTTGTTTTGGCGCCGGGACCATAGCGGCGCCAAGCCGCCGCACTCCAAAAGAGCCATGATTATTCATTTGCACCTCACCAAAGCGGCACATGACGCGACTCGCACTTCTGATTCGCTTCTCATGAGCCTGTCCCCTTGTCGCCGGCAGCGCGAGTGGAGATCGCCAATATCCCCCGGTTCAGCAGTTCATCGACCCAGTTCCGGGCGTTCTCCGTTCCCAAGCGCCCGATCTGCTCGATAGCCATTTTCCAGCTGTTTGTGCGGACCGCAGTGGTCTTCGGAAGGATGTCGCGAATGGCGAGCTCGCCCAACACCTCGGCAAGATACGCCGGCAGGCCCACTGCATGGTTAAGCTCCGCCATCCGGATCTTGAGATCGCAGATTCGCTCGAAAAGCACTTCTTCGCCCGCGCTGATTTCCAGCTGCTCGTAAGAATCCGCAATGGACAGCGAGAGCTGGTTGAGACCGAGGCGTTTTCGAAGCAGGACCCCGTACTGTTCCAGCTCCCTGCGGAATTCCCAGGCTTCAGGAGTGCCGCCGTCCGGCGCCATATCCTTTAGCCGGCGGGATACCGGGCAGTCGCTTTCCTTTGAAGCGAGCGAGCTCGACTCCTCAGAGGCCGTTCCCGGGCTTGCACCTGACCCGCCCGCCTCCCCGCCTGGCGGAGCCACAGGACCCGACAGGAGACCGCCGGTTCCGCCGCCCGGCAGGTCCGGCATCGAAGAGATGGAAGAGGGAGACGGCGGGGATTTGACGAATGCCTCTCCTACGAGAAACAACTCCGAGGGGGACAGAACTTCCGCCGCGCCGCTCGAGTTTCCGTCCTTTGCCAGGGCCATGGCGCGTTCGCGCCTCTTCGGAGGCACCAGGTTGGACAGAAAACTGTCGCACCAGGATCGCACCTCCGTGAAAATACCCGACAGAGCCAGCGCCTCCCGGCCGGAGCGGACCGAAAGCGCCACATATTCCTGGGCCCGATCGCTGAGCAGCGTCCGGTGCATCGCGCGCAACCCGGAGAGAATCGTCGGGACGAGGGACTTGCCCTCCCTTCGTCCAAAACTCTGCGCCGATTGAGCGGTCTCGAGGTTGGAGAGCTCAAAACCCAGGCCAGAGACAGAACCTACGATATGAGCCCCGAGACCCTCTTTCTCCTCCAGACGGGCCGCAGTCCAGCCCGCCCCCTTCGTGTTGCTCCGGTCATAAAAACTGTGTTTGCGGACAAAGTTTGCGTCAAAGGCCAGCGCATCGGTCTCCGCCGCGCCATGATACGCGTAGCAGTACGTGAGCAGGGTCACACCCAACTCGGTGTGAAGAGCCGCAAAAATCTCCTGGGGGTTACTGGATTTGCTCTTACTGGGCCGGCGCGCCTTTTCCACCAAAGAAGCTACGTCCACATGCGCCACCATAGCCTTGACCGATGAGGGAGTCTCCGGTGCGAACTCGGCGCTCTGAATTCTGCCGAGCGCGCTCGCGAGCTCCTCCGGAAAATTGCGGGGAAGCTCCTTGCCTGCCCGAACCTCATGAAGCATCTTGAAGACTTCAAGGATGCTGCTGAGAGGCGTGTACCGTTGTTGCTGGATGGCTCCACTCATGCGCTGCAGTTTGTAATGGGCCGGGTCGAACTGAAGCTGCTTGCCGTCGAACGAAAACTCCCTGATCTGCGCAGGACCCGCCAGACCCTGGAGGAGTAGATCCGTCTTCTCGGCGGGTGGGCCCACCTGTGCGGCGAGAAGCGGGAGCAGATGATCGGAAACGAAGCCCGCCACCTGAAACGCAAACGTGGCCTCATCCTCGGCCGCCATCTGTTCCATCGCAGTTGCGAGGAGCTTGAGGCCCTGCTCTCGTGAAAGCGTCCCTTCCCTGTGCAGAAGTGAGATGATGTGAAACAACGCCTGGCTCGTGCGCGTCTGGTTTTCATTCCAACCGCGCGCCCCTTTGCTGGAAAGCGTTTCGCAATAAGCCAGGTACTTCGCGAGCAGGCTCGCCGGAGGGCGGAGGTCCCATATCAGGTCGAGAAACACGGGCGACTGGTCCAGATCGCGCATGATCGCATCCGCTGCCCCGTCCTCCACTACCTCAGGATTCCAGACATGGAGATACCGTATGAATTCGACAACCTCTGCAACGGATGCCATGGAATGCGTGCTGGAAACTGCCCTTTGTTCCAGAAGCCGGGGCAACGCCTTTATGGGAACCCGCACTGTTGCGGAGTCCTGGCTCGCCGCGGATCCCTTGGCTTCAGACGCCAAAAGGTACTTGCCGAAGCGGCCTCCCACGTCCAGCAGCAAAGTCTGATCGTCAGCTTTCATTTGTTGAAGCAGCCGGCCAAGGTCCTGCCGCCGGCCCGCGTTCTGAGCTTGGGGCGGGGAGGCGGCCGGGAGGAGCTGGTAAAGCTCGAGCAGCCGCTCCGCGGACGCCGTGAGGACCTTTTGCACGGGCGCGGGAGCCACAGACAGAGCGTAATAAAGCAGCATGGGGCGCCCTTCGTCGTGGCGAAGCAGGGCGGGGATGAACTTTGCCGGATCGTCGGGCGGCGCGCCCACCAGAGCTTCCCAGGCTTTGTTCGACCCGGGAAGGCGAAGCTTGCCGTCTTTGAATTCGAGGTACCGGCCGTACACGGAAACAGCATCCAGCAGGGTCATCAGCTCGCCCGGCGCGGTGTATCGGACCAATCCTTCTCGCGTGGACTCCGAGCATCCCGCCAGCGCAAGGTACAAACGCATCGCCCGCACATTCGCCACGAAACGCCCGAGCAGGGGCAGGGTCTTCGCCTTCTCACCCGCGAGGATTTTGTTGGACCAGGTTTCGGCGTCGAAGAGCAGCGGCATTTCCTCGTCGCGAGCCGTGAAGCGGATCGCGCGCGCGTTGCGGTCGAGCACGTTGACTCCAAGGTTTCTCAATAGCTGCTGCCTTTCGGATGCGCCGCGGCTCTGTTTCAAATTGAGAGCGACCTCGTAATTGCCATCCTTGCCGCGCCCGCCCTTGAACCCGATTCCAAAGAAACCGAGAAGCTGTTTGGTCCTCTTGAGGTCCTCGCCCTCTCCTATCAGGGGAAAAACAAGCTCGTGCCCTTTCGCAGGCTCGAAGTGCTCCGGCAACAGATTCGATTTCCTCAAGTGCTTCACGAGAGCATCGTAATGGCGCAGATACAAGAACAGGTCGCGCCGAATGGGATTGTCTTGAAGCCGATTGCTCTGGCTTGGCGCTACCTCCATGATGAAAGCGAACATCCGCTCGACCCCATCCGCTTCCTTCAGTAGTGCCGGATCAACTCCCAGCGTGCGCGCCAGAAGGGAAACTCCGCCTGGCACGATCATCCCGGAAGATTTCACTTGAGAGGACGCCTGCGTCGTGTCCTTGTCATTGCGAAGGAAGCGCGCGAGGAAAGACAGGTGGTGAGAAAGCGTGGTCCCTTCGCTGTGAATGATCTCCGGAGGCGAAGATTGCAGCATCGCGCGGTAGTCCAGCAGTGCTTGACCGTATTCGCCCCGCCTCTCTCGAAGTTCGGCGGCCTCGCGGTACAGCTCATGAGCCTGTCGGGAGCCCTGGGCAGCCCCAATCTCCAGGGTGGACACCGCTTCGCCTATCTCGCCGCTTCGAGTTTGGATCTGAGCGAGGCTGCGATAGGCGCCCGTGTCCGCCGAATCCGATTCCAGCACTCTGCGCAACATCTCCTCGGCTTCGCCGAGCTTTCCTTCCCGCGTCAAGGATTGAACCAGCAGATCCAGGAAATCGCGGCGCGCCGGCGCCAACGCGAAAGCCGTGCGATAGTATCCCGATGCCGAAGTCCAGTTCCCCTGTCCCGCCTCAACCTTGCCCATCTGTGCCTGACCGTCCGGATCTTTGGGATTGGCCTGTACCGCTCGAAGGCCCCATTCGACTGCCTCTTGATGCTTGCCTTGGGCCAGGCTCATCTCCGACAGAACGGCGAGAGCGACGATATTCTTCGGGTCCTTCGCAAGCGCGGTCTGAAGCTGGCCCGCGGCTTCCGATGCCTTTCCCTGGCGCCAGAGGGTCCGCCCGTATTCAGAGCGAGCCGTGACATCGTCCTGTCCGGCCGCAAACAGCTCGGCGTATACCGTCGCGGCTTCGTTGTCTTTGCCGGACGCCGACAGCAGCCGCGCCATCTCAAGCTTGAGCGCCGGCGTGGGTGCGAGCCCTGCCTTGATCGAGGACTGAAGGGTCTCCAAAGCCGCGCGCGACCTTCCCAGCTTGTGGGACACCTGACTGAACAGGACCAGCGTGCGTTCGTCCGGATTTCCGAGATCTAGCGCCCGCGCCAGATAAGACGCGGACAATTGGAGGTCTCCGAGTCCGGCAGCAATGCGCCCGCCCAGGTAGAAGGCTTCCGGGTTCAAGCTGTCTTCCTCGATTCCGTGGTCGATGAAACGCAACGCGGAAGTGAGGTTCTCATCTTCCACAGATTCCCGCGCGCGTCGTATCCAGTCCAACGCCTGACGCGTGTGATACTGGTCCGGGACGCGGCTGCCGCCGGGGTGAAGCCAGAACGCCGACGGGGCGCGGACCTCCACCTTCGAGCCATTGCCGGAGCGCGCCTGGATGCTCAGGCTCGAGCGAGAACCCGTTGCCGGTGCGGCGGGTTTCTCGATCTCCAGCAAGAACCCGCGCGCCTGCGCGTCCAGCACCTGTCGCGCCACGCTTTCGGGCGCTTGTTGTTCGGAAAATGTGAGCCCGCCGGTTGCAGCGCAGATCTGACGGAGCATTCCGGTACCACCGATCCAACCATGGAACGTGCTTCCCTTGCCAAGCGAAACGTCAAGAAACTGGCGCTCCGTGCTGGCATTTAGATAGGAAGCCTCGTCTCCCAAGAAGCGGCGATCGCGCGCCACCACAAGGCAATCTACCGGTCCCGCTTCCTGCTCGGCCTTTCGAACCAGCGCGGCGATCAAATCCAACGTTCGGCTGAAATTGACCTGTTCTCTGTCGGCGCCGCCCGGAAAGTAGCTGTCGACTAACTTATCCAAACCCTGAGCCAGAGTTTTGGGGTCCGCCAGCAGATCACTCAAGACACCGTCGAGCACGGGAATACCCATGCGGATCCTCAGCGAGACTCCCTGCACCGCGGCGCGGGCCGCGAAGGCTTTTGCTAACGCGGCAATGCGCTGACGTGCTTCGGCGCGAGTATAAGAACCCGGATCGACTACCAAAACGATGGGACGCCGGTTCCCGAAAGGGGTCGCGGAAATGATTTTCAGGGGAGCATTCTCCAGGCCAGCGGAAAAAACGGATCCGGCATCCAGCGACTGGCCGTCCCGAGGAGAGACCGAAAGGTAGAAAACAGCGCTTCCCTCGGCAGCCGTGAGAGCCGTCGAAAGGAATGCACAGCTGAAACAAGCGAGGATTGCAGCGAGTCCACAGCGTGAAGATTTGACCCTAAACGGAAGCTTACACACTTCACTGCCTCCTGCGAGTAGCCGGAAGAGGCGCCGGGAAAACCTGGGGGGTTGTGGGTCACCCGAAGATGCCCCGCATTGTATGACAAGCACCACGGAAGTCAAGCGCTCAAACTGCCGCACCGCAGAAATTAACAAAGGGGAGGGACCACTATCTGCACCGTTAAAGCAAACCCCATACCGCGCAGCAGAACGTAGCTCCAGATTCCGAAATGTGAGAGGCGATGGGAGTTAGCTGCGGGCACGAAACCAATGTCGCGCCGCTTTGAAGTGGACAGTGGAATCCCGGGTCCCATTAGTGGAACCTCGTTGTCCCCTTCGAAAGAAATTTGGTCTGCATAAACTGCACAAAATGAAACCACCGATGAAATCATGTGGGGCAAAGAATTGACCACAGAAAGACTTGCCACGAATTTCACGAATTACACGAATAAGCCCGAAATCCGAAATTGAGCGCCATCCTGTTTTCGTGTAATTCGTGGCAAGTTTTCTCGGTGGCTCTGTGTCTCTGCGGCCAATGAATTGAAAAAATCTTTGTGCGGTCTCCTGATGGTGATAGAAGTGCTCTCTGATGAACTCAACCAGAGTCCCTCAAATCCTGGGCCGCCGTACGCGAGCTCTCGCCCTCATTATTGGAGCCGTCGTGACCTGGGAGTTGTCAGGACGCCTCTATCAGCTCCGGACTGACCTGCTGCCCACTCCTTCCAGAATTTCCCTGGAGATCTGGAAGGAGTGGCCGCAGTTGAGCGCTCACGCCCGGGTTACGTGTGGCGAGATAGCCGGCGGCTTCTTTCTGGCTGCCCTTCTCGCCATCCCTCTGGCGTTCACTGCCGCGATGTTCCCCGGGCTCGACAGACTTGTCGAGCCGATACTTGCGTGCCCGCGTTATCTGCCGCTCGTCGCAGCAGCCCCGGTGTTACTCATCTGGTTTGGTTTCGGAACCCTGTCGAAGGTGCTGCTGGTTTCCCTGCTTTCCTTCTTCCCGATCGTGAGCGGCACGGCAGAGGGTCTCCACTCCGTGCCACTTGAAGTTCAAGACCTGCTGCACACGATGGGGGCAACCCGCTGGCAAGAATTTCTCAAAGTCCGCCTTCCCGCGTGTTTGCCCGATCTCTTCAAGGGCCTGAAGGCTGCTGCGACTCCGGCCGTGGTGGGAGCGATCGTGGGTGAGCTCGTGGCGGCCGACAAGGGATTGGGTTACCTTCTCCTGGCGGCTCATAACAAGCTAAACTCGCCTCTTCTCTTCGCAGCGTTAGTCTGCCTGAGTTTCGCTGCCCCTCTTTTGATCGGGGCAATTCGAGTCGTGGAGCGGGAGGTTATTCCCTGGTACCAGGTCAAGCAATCCTGCGTCTCGGAAGCATCGCAACAGAAACAGCCCCGATGATCGCGAGAATTATCAGCAGGGAGAAACCGAAAGCGTAGCTTCCGCTGGAATCCCGGATGGTAGCTACCAGCATCGGGGAGAGAGCCTCCGCCACACCGTCCGCGGTCAGAATGACTCCCATGAGACGACCCAGCACCTTGATCCCGAATAACTCCGCCGCCATCAGCGGAATGATCATGTAATCCCCGCCGAGACCGATGCCGAATATGATGGCGAACGCGTACAAAAGACCGGGCACCGAGGCATAGAACAGCAGAGGGACCGCTGAAGCAACGATAGTGTATATCAGGAGCATCACATATTTCTTGGGGTAGCGATCGGCGAGCCAACCCATCAAGAGGCGTCCTGCAATACTGCCCAGCAACACCAGCGAAAGCACATTCGCTATTTGTCCTTGGGGAAGTTTCTGGTCCAGGCTCAGAAAAAGTTTGAGGTTTTGCATGGTGCCGCCCACCGCGCCAATGGAACACATGCTTCCCAAGGCGAGCAAGTAGAAAGCCGGGTTCCGGAAAACGGGACCCACGGGCGCGTACTCCGGCCGCTCGCCGGCTTTCCCGCCAAGAGGATTGGGAGACTCCTTGACAAAGAAAGCCGTCGGAAACGCCACCACAATCATCAAGAGACCCAGGGTCTTGAGCGCGTCCTGCCACCCGAGTGTCTGTGTCAGCCAGTGGGCCAGACGAGGCACTATAGTCCCCCCTATCCCTATGCCGAGATAGGCGAACCCCATCGCCTTCCCGCGCGCCTTGTCGTACCAGCGCGAGAGCAGGACCTGGTTGGGGAGCGGCCCCCCACACACGTACCCGAGCGCGTTGAACAGATAAAAGAAATAGAACATGCCCAACGTGGAGATGGATCCCAGACCTACCAGGGCGGTACCGGCCATCATTATCCCCGCCAGCATCAGCCGGCGCGGCCCCATGCGATCCACAATCCACCCTGCCAGGAAACCGAAGGCGGGGCCGACGAGCAACTTGCTGTACGCATTCCCGGACGTGACCTTGCGCCGGGTCCAGCCAAAGTCCTGGACCATGAAATCGTAGAAGAACGGCAGGCCGTACAGTGCCACTCCGACAATTGAGAAGAGCGCCAGGAAAGCGGTAATGGCTACGTGTATCCGGGCGCCGCCCAAACGCGATGGAATATCCGCGTTTTCGGGTTGCCGATCCGCGCTGGTGGTTTTTTGATTCCGAACTGTCGGCATTGGGCCAGATGATATATGCTACGCGCGTTGCCGGCAAAACGAATTCGTGACTCTCTCAGCCGCGATTCCCTTCGCGGACTTAGCGCCTTCGCGGTGAAACTGAGCCTGAGCTCACCGCAAAGACGCGAAGGCACGAAGATGAGTTTGGCCCGAGTCGAATTGAGAAACATTCTGGGATGCGCCAGCCTGGAAATCGGCGAAGGGGAATTCTTTTCTTTTGTGGGTCCGAGCGGGTGCGGTAAAACCCGCTTGCTTCGAATGCTCGCCGGATTGATTCCAGCGGCGCCGGGAGAAATCCTGATTTCCGGCAAGCGCGTCACGGGCCCGCAGACGGAAACGGGATTCATCTTCTCCAACCCGGCTCTTCTGGAGTGGCGCACCGCTTTGAGCAATGTGCTTCTGCAGGCCGAAGTACGCGGGCTTCGTCGAACAGCGCACGAAGCGAGGGCGCGGCGCCTGCTTGCGGCCTTCGGCCTTTCGGGCTCTGAAGAGCGCAGACCTTGCGAACTCACGCCTTACCTAAAGGTGTGCGTTTCCATTTGCCGCGCCCTGGTCCACGAGCCGCCGTTGCTGATCCTGGACGATGCATTCAGGTTTGTGGATCCTATTGCCAGAGAGCGGATTCTGATGGACCTGCAACATCTCTGGATGTCGGCCGGGACGACAGCGGTGCTTGTCACGGAGAACATTCGGGAAGCGGTGCAGCTTTCGGATCGAGTGGCCGTGCTGTCGCCCCATCCCGCCGAGGTGGTGCAGGTCTTCCCGATTCCCCTGCCGCGACCCAGACGGATGGACAAGGGGACCACGCCACAGATAGCCGAATACAGCAGCCGCATTCGAACCCTATTCCATGCGCAAGGAGTTCTCCCGTGACCCAAGCCTCTCTTTCACCACAAAGACGCACGAGACCATTTGTGCCAGGTATGGAGTTCAGCCTTCAGGCTGCACTGACCCGGGCAGGCTAAAGCCTGAACTCCAAACAAGAAGCGCGAAGAATCACGAAGAGTTTTCGATCAGTGGAAAAATTCTGTGGAGAAGGTGGTGTGACCGCGATCCATTATCCGCGCGTGGCCTCGCTGAAAACGGTAGAGGCCTTCCGGAAACACCTGGAGAGCATCGGAGCCGAGATCCCGATTGACGATCAGCTGGACCCGCCCGCTCTTTCTCCGCTCTCGAGAGCCGCCGCTTGGAAGGGGCACAAGATCGGCAATCGCTGGTGCATTCTCCCCATGGAAGGCTGGGACGGAGAGGCCGACGGAAGGCCCAGCCCCACCACGCAGCGGCGCTGGGTCCACTTCGGACAGAGTGGCGCCAAGCTGATATGGGGCGGAGAGGCCGTCGCCGTGTGCCATGAGGGTCGCGCCAACCCCAACCAGTTATGGATCCGGACCGAAAGCCAGAAGCAATTCGCCGGCATCCGTGACGAACTGGTTCGCGCACACCGGGAGCGCTTCCAGCGCGACGACGATCTGCTCGTCGGGCTTCAACTCACCCACTCCGGCAGGTTCTGCCGCCCGAACTTCAAAGACCGCCTGGAGCCCAAGATTCTGTACCGCCATCCTATCCTGGACGCGAAGTTTGGCATCCCACCCGATTATGCCGTGCTCCAGGATTCAGAAATCCGGCGCATCATCGACCTGTTCGTAAACGCGGCCCGCCTCGCCTGGAATTGCGGCTACAGCTTCGTGGACGTCAAGCATTGTCATGGCTACCTGGGGCACGAATTTCTGTCGGCGGTCGATCGCCCGGGAGACTACGGCGGCTCCTTCGAAAATCGCACCCGATTCTTGAGAGAAATTGTGCAAGGGGCGCGTGCGGAAGTCCCCGGGCTCGATCTGGCCGTTCGCGTGAGCGCATTTGATCTCGTGCCGTTTCGAAAGGATGAGGATGGGCTCGGGGCGCCTGAAGCCGTCAACGGAGAATACCGGTACGGGTTCGGTTGCGATCGCAAGAATCCCGTTGCCGTATCGCTGGAAGAGAGTGAGGAATTCTTGCGTCTGCTGAAGAGCCTGGACATCGACCTCGTCTGTATCTCGGCTGGAAGCCCTTACTACAACCCCCATATCCAGAGACCTGCTCTGTTTCCCCCCTCGGACGGGTATGAGCCGCCAGAGGATCCGCTGGCAGGTGTCGCGCGGCAGATTCGGGCGACTGCGGCTCTGAAGCGAAAGTTTCCGGATATTCTCTTTGCGGGTTCGGGATACACGTATCTTCAGGAATACCTTCCCCATGCGGCCCAGGCGGCGGTGCGGCAGGGCTGGACAGATTTTGTAGGCCTCGGACGGATGGTGCTGGCTTACCACGACCTGCCGGCAGACATGATGGAAGGCCTGCCGCTGAAAACCTCCCGCCTGTGCCGCACCTTCAGCGATTGCACGACCGCTCCGCGCAACGGCATGGTCTCCGGGTGCTATCCCTTTGACCCTTTTTACAAGGCTCTCTCGGAGGCCGAAAAACTGAAGGAAATCAAGGCCCGCCTCCGAAAACAGACCAGCCCCGCATGAAGCCACCGATTGCACACATCAAAACCTTCGCGAGGCTTTGCGTCTTCGCGTCTTGGCGGTGAAATTCCGGGTCAGTTTTTACCGCGAAGGCGCTAAGGGCGCAAAGGAACCGCGAAGGTTTATTGTTCTTAGAAGCGGAACAGGTAACTCAGCTTGACGAAGATTTGCCGTCCGGTGGGAGTGGAGGGAGACCCGATCCGTCGTTAAAAAAGGTTGAACCTCGTTAACGACATCTAAGGCTTCTGTTTTTTTGGGGGGAGAGTTGAGTGACTGTTCTTCACCGCATCGATTTCCCTCTCGGGGGGAAAGCTTCCGGGTTAGGGAGGGCAAGCCGTGTGCAAATCGCCGGCTGTTGCTGGCAAGCGCTAGCGACTCAGCTATTTATCCTGTAAGCGGGAGTGCTGGCTCCTGGCCGGGAATGGAAGCTGACGTCTATTATAAGGGAACCACAATTCCGCCGGGTGGCCAATCGGCCTATTTGTAGCCACGGCCTCTCTCGCAGTCTTCGCCGGAGCTCTCGCCCTACTTCTCGAAGATAAGCATCAGGTAGGCGAGGAACAGCAACAAATGCACGGCGCCGAGCAACACATTCGTCCGCGCACTCGCGAACGTCAACATGCTCACTCCCAACGTCAACAGCAGGAGGGTCGTGTCAACGGCGTCGAGGCCCAGAATGATGGTTTGGTCCATCATGAACCCGATGGTAAGCGCGGCCGGGATCGTCAGGCTGATGCTCGCCAGCACCGACCCCAACAACAAGTTCACAGAACGCTGGAGCTGATTGGCCAGCGCCGCGCGGGCCGCGCTCACGGACTCGGGGAACAAGACGAGCGCCGAGACCAGAAACCCGCCCAGAGCGGGCGGCGCGTGCAGTACGTGGATGCCGAAGTTGATCGGCACCGCGATTTGCTTGGAAAGAATCACGAGCGGCAACAGGTACGCCAGCAGGAGCGAAGTGTGATAAGCAACCGACCGGACTTCGTGGCCGGCATGCGCCTCCGGGCCGGGCCGCTCGGCCGGCTCGGCAGACGACGGCGCGACGAAATAATCCCGGTGGCGCCAGGTCTGCATCGCGAGGAACACGCCATACAGCCCGACAGACATGAGAATGAGGAAGGTGGCCTGGAGAGGCGAGAACGTCGGACCGGGAGAGGATACGGTCAAATTCGGCAGGACCAGGCCGAGCACGGCCAGCGGTACGATCACGGCCAGGAAGGCGTTGGCACCTTGGAGGTTGTACGTCTGTTCGTGGTACCGTAGCCCGCCGAGCAACAGGGACAGGCCGACCATGCCGTTCAGCACGATCATCACCACCGCGAACATGGCGTCCCGCGCCAGCGCGGAATTGCCCTGCCCCGTGGACATGACCGCGCCGATCATCATGACCTCGATCCCTATCACCGACAGCGTCAAGGCAAGCGTCCCCAACGGCTCGCCGAGCTTCACCGCCACGCTTTCGGCGTGGCGGACAACCGCCAGGGCCGACAACAGAATCGCACCGAAAAGCCACAAAAGGACGAAAGTGAACCAGGCGGGGTTGGACAGGCCCGCGAGCCAGCCGGGACCGAACCCGATGAAAAGAGCCGTCGTGACCAGGTTGACGCCAAGCGCCCACTCCCGCCGCAGCACGGGCATGACCTTCACCGCTCCCTTTTTTTAACTTGCCCGGCGCACCAAGATAGCCGATAAGAGTTTGTCGGCCCGAAGTAATTAGTGGATCCTGCGATGGAACTGATTCGCCAGCTCGTAGACGTTTTCTTTCACCTCGATGCCCATCTGACCCAGTGGGCAGGTACCCTCGGTCACTCGCTCTATGTGGTCTTGTTTCTGGTCATATTCTGCGAGACAGGTCTGGTCATCACTCCGTTCTTGCCCGGCGACTCGCTTCTTTTTGCCATCGGCGCCCTGACATCCGTGCAGAACTCGCCTCTCGATCTTACGGTGGTCGCGGTGCTGCTGTGCATCGCCGCCATCGCGGGCGACTCGCTAAACTACGCCATCGGTTACCGCATCGGACCGCATGTCTTCACGCGCGAAGAAGCACGCTTCCTGAACCGCAAGCACCTCCTCCGTACCCAGGAATTCTACGAAAAGTACGGGGGCAAGACCATCATCCTGGCCCGCTTCATTCCAATCATTCGGACATTCGCTCCGTTCGTCGCAGGGATAGGAAAGATGCGCTACGGGCGTTTCGTTTTCTTCAACATAACAGGCGGGATTCTCTGGGTATTGTCTTTCCTGCTGGGAGGCTACTACTTCGGAAACATTCCCGTAGTCAAGCGGAACTTCCACTTCGTGATCGTCGCGATCATCGTGATTTCCTGCCTTCCTCCTGTGGCCGAATACCTTCGCTCCAGGAGACAGACGGCAAAGGCTCCCACCGCTCCGGGTCACGGCCTCGTGCCGTCCGATTCCCGCATAGATCAGGATGCCTCCTAGCTCGTTTCTGGCGCGAAACCAAGGACCCCGAAGGGGTCCAGCAGGACAGCCCAGGGCGCAAGCCCTGGGTTCAAGGTCCAAATTGCGGAAAGCCCTGAAAGGGCGGCGCAGGGAGTTCGATCTCAACTCCAGATAAATGCTCGTCATAAGGCGCCTCCTTTTGGTACCGGGACCAACTGCATCGCCCCTTCGGGGCTTCCCTTGTTACTGTGCTTGTTCCCAGGGCTTGCGCCCTGGGCTTTCCTGAGTCGCCCCTGCGGGGCTAGTTTCGCGCCAGAAACTAGCTCAGCTAGCATCACAGACCAGCAAAGCCGCAACCAAAAACTTGGCGATTCTTCGTGTCTTCGCGTCTTCGTGGTAAAGGCTGGGTACCAACCCACCACGAAGACGCTAAGACGCGAAGAATCACGCAGAGTTTTCCATCGGTCGAAAAATCATCATGACCGCTGAAAGCCCCGGCGCCATACGAGATAGAACGGAATGCCGGAAAAAACGATAAGCAATCCGGGCCAGGTGGTTTGCGTCTTGTAAAGGATCAGCACGACCATGATGGCTGTCGCGGCGGCGATGTAAGAAGCCGGGATCCAGGGGTATCCGAACGCGCGATACGGTCTGCCGGCATCCGGCCTCGTGCGGCGGAGGATGAAGAGACCGCCGATGGTGAGGACATAGAATATGAGAACCGCAAAGACCACGTAATCCAACAAATTGCCGTACAGATTGCCGTATTGCTCCACGCCGGTGGCGGGATCGAGGAGCGGTACTCCCTTTGAGACTCCCCGCAGATTTCAAAAACAAATTGTCGCGCGCCATCGCATAGTAAACCCGGGCGCCGGCGAGGATCAGCCCGTTGTTGCAGCCAAAAGTCGAGATCATGATGGCAATTGCCATCACCGTGGCGCCGGCGTCGCCGAGGATCACCTTGAGGGTGGCGGTTGCGACCCGGTCGTCGGGCGCATTTTGAATGTCCGCCAGAGGCAGAGTTACGAGGTAAGCGACGTTGGCCAGGACGTACAGGCTAATGACAAGAACCGTGCCGAAAAACAGCGAGAGCGGGATGTTGCGCTGAGGCTCCCTCACCTCCCCGGCGGTGAAGGTGATGTTGTTCCAGGCATCCGCCGAAAACAGCGATCCGACCTGCGCCACACAAAATGCTACAAAGAGGCCCAGCGCGCCTGATGTTGCGGCAGCGACCGGCAGGAAGGGAAGGTCCGGTTTTACGGTCAGCACCTGCCGGGGTGTCCAGGGGTCGTTGAAGTTGCTCGTTATGGCCGCCTGGTTCCGTCCGAGCACGATTCCGATGAGAACAAGCGCGAGGAGCGAAAGAGTCTTGGCCGAGGTGAACACATTTTGGATCACCTTGCCCCATTGCAAGCCGCGCGTGTTGAACCCCGTCAGAACCAGAATCAAGAGGATCGCGACGAGCTGTTGTGAAGTCAGGCTGACCGCGTAACCCGAAGAAACGTTGATGGGCCGGACGATCCAGATATTGGGCGAGACTCCAGGTACGAGAATACCCAGGAAACGCGCAAAGGCCACAGCGACCGCGGCGATCGTTCCTGTCTGGATCACCCAGAACAGGGTCCAGCCGTAGAGAAAGCCCCACAATGGGGAATAGGCCTCTCGCAGATATATGTATTGGCCGCCGGCGTTCGGCATCATTCCCGCGAGCTCGCCGTAGGAAAGAGCCGCCGCAATGGTCAGGAGACCGGTCACGATCCAGACGAGGAGCAGCCAGCCTGCCGACCCCACATTGCGAGCGATATCAGCGGAGACAATGAAAACGCCGGATCCGATCATCGAGCCGGACACGATCATGGTTGAATCCAGGAGTCCGAGCCCGCGGATAAAGCCGGTGGTTTTGTCCTGAGCAACAGCCGGAGCCTCGTTCAATGTTCACCTCCCTCGCAGGAATTCAAAGGATCTGGGCAAAGTCAGCAGTTTCTTGAAAATGACAAATGATCTAATGACCAATGACAGATGACAAATCCCGCGGAAAGCCGTCCGGGTTTATTTGTCATTTTTCATTTGTCATTTTTCATTTGTTATTGATCATTTCGAGTTCTGGGCGTTCAGGATCCAGATGCGTCTTCGCAGGCGCCTTCGAAATGTCCACATTATCAACCACACAAGCCCTCCATGGGGAGAAGAAATCTTGAACAAAAAGGGGCGCTCGGGAAATTCGCGCGCAGCTTCCCCACGGAGATCACAAGGACAGAGAGCCACGGAGAAAAGCTGGCCACGAATTTCACGAATTACACGAAACAGGCTGCCAGGGCCGCTGAACTCTTGCATCACGCTCAATAACGGGATACACCGTCTGTGACCAAAAGAATTCGTGTCATTCGTGAAATTCGTGGCAAATCTTTCTGGCGTTTTCTTCCCCGAGGTTCCTCGCGAGACCGAGGCGAAGCGTGAATCTTTACCTGGCCTGTATTCTCCTTTACTCCGCCCTTCTCATCGGTCTTGGCGCATGGTTTTCGCGCAGAGTGAAGTTCGCCTCGGAGTTTCTGGTCGCGCGCCGCAGTTTGGGAGCGGGCCTGATTTTTGCGACGTTTCTGGCGGCGAACATCGGGGCCGGTTCCACGGTAAACGCGGCCGCCCTCGGATACCGGATGGGTTGGTCGGCATGGTGGTGGGTGGGCGCGGCCGGCCTCGGCTGTCTGATTCTGGCGAACACGGTTGGCCCGCGCATCTGGTACTGGGCGAAAGCGGAAAACTTTGCCACTCTCGGCGATTATCTTGAATATCGCTATGACCGATCGGTGCGCGGCTGGATAGCGGTGATCCTGTGGGGCGGAACCGTTGGTCTCCTGGCCGCGCAACTGATTGCCATCTCGATCATTTTGAACATCGTGACGGGCCTCCCCCGGTGGGAGGGCTGCATTTTCGGCGGGCTGGTAGTGGTTTTCTACTACGCCGCGGGCGGGCTCTTGAGCTCAGCCTGGATCAATCTGCTGGAGCTCGCAGTCCTCCTCGCCGGATTCATCCTTGCGCTCCCCTATGCCCTGGCGGCATGCTCCGGCTGGGACGTGGTCGTAAGGCAGACCTCCGAGCACCTGGGCCACTCGGTGGCCGCCACGTACTTCAGCCCCTTCGGACTCGGTATCGCGGGAGTGCTGTACTATGTCGCGCTCCTGAGTCCATCGTTCATAGTGTCGCCCGGACTGATTCAAAAGATATACGGCGCGCGCTCGGCGAAGGCGGCGCGGGCGGGCGTCAACTGGAACGGGATCGCCCTCCTTCTCTTCGCCGCGATTCCACCGGCCCTGGGCATGATTGCAGCGGCGCGCTTTCCTGGCCTTGAGGACCCGCAAATGGCGCTGCCGAAAGTCATGTTCGAGCTGCTCCCCACCTGGCTTGGCGTCCTGGGCCTGGCGGCGGTCTTCTCGGCCGAGATCAGCACGTGCGACGCGGTCCTGTTCATGCTTTCCACTTCGCTGGCAATGGATTTGTACCGGACGTTCGTCAACCCGAGCGCCTCCGAGAGGGTCCTGCTGCGAGCGAACCGCATCGCCGCACTCGCCGGCGGATCTCTGGGGGTTGCGGTTGCCATAGCCGTGCCGTCGATTATCGGTGTCCTGACCATCTTCTATGGTCTGGTTTCCGTCGCCCTCTTTGTGCCGGTTGTTGCCGGCCTTTACTCGCGCCGTCCGGATGCCGCCGCCGCGCGCGCGGCTATCCTGACCTCCGTCGTGACAACTCTGGCGCTCCATAATAGTGTTGGAGCCCGGGTGCTCGGATTCTTGAACCCCCTTGTGGCGGGCATTGCCGTTTCGTTTGTCGTTCTGTGGGGAGTCACGTTGTTTCGCGCGCGGAGGTCTAAAACTAAACCACCGATGAACACCGATGAACACAGATGAAACAGATCTGTGTTCATCTGTACTACTAACGTGTTCTTCGCGTCTTCGCGGTGGATTTTTTGGGTTGCGGCTGGGCCGGGCTGCACTGTGTTCATCGGTGGTTTCAATTTGTGCAGTTTCTGTTGTCAGGGCTGCGCGGATTGCGCTTCGAATTCTTCGATGGACTCCGCGAGCCTTGCGCGGATCTCCTCGAGGCGCCGCTCCCGCGTCACCTTCTTGCCCGACAGATCGGTGACGTAAAATACGTCCAGCACCTGGTCGAGACTGGTTGTGATCTTGGCCAGAGAAACCGATAAGCCGAGCTCAAAGATCGTTCGCGCCACAACGTAAAGCAGACCCTGCCGGTCATTGGCGAACACTTCCAGTATTGTGAATCTCTCGGAGGTATCATTGTCGATCTGAATCTGCGTGGGCTCCTGGGGCATGCCTTCCGGTTTCTGGTACCGCGACCCTATGCGGTTGGAGTGGGAGAACAGACTCTCTACAGTTTTCTGACCGAGAAGCACCTGACGGACCGTGGCGCTGACGCCGGACAGGCGGGCAGGCGGAGGTTCGCCTTCGTAATCAAGATCGATCGCTTCGAAGCGGTCCACTACCACGCCGTCCTGGTGCGTGCTGATCTGCGCATTAAGGATCTGGAGTCCGCTGGCCGCCAGCACGCCGGCAATCTTGGAAAAGAGTCCGGGCATAATCCGGTCTAGAGTGTAGACGGTGTATGCGGTTACTCGTGTCGAGGGGTGGTAGGCAGTGGTCACCTGGACGTCTCCCGCGGGCGCGCGATACATCGTGCGCAGGTGCTCGATGATCCGCTCGACAGGGTTCGAGAGCAGATAGTGAGGCGTCATGGACTCTATGTGCTTTTGCAGCCAGTCTTCGCGCACGTCCCCAGCAAGCGAGCGGAAGACTTGTTCGCGCACCGCCGCAGCATCTTCATCCGGGTGAAGGCTCGGGAAATCACCGGTCAGTTTTTCCATGGTCCGGGCATAGAGCCCGCCGAGCACGTCGGCTTTCCACGTCGTCCAGGCTTCGGGCGAACCGCGCGAGCAATTGCTCGTCGGAAGTATCACGGCGAAACGCGAGATGAGCCATCAACAAGTGGTGGCGCACCAGAAAAACCAGAATATCGCGAAGATGAGCCTCGAGCCCGAACCGATCGGCCGTCCGAAGCGCGATGTCATATCCCAGCGCGCTGTGGTCATCCTCGAAGCCCTTGCCCAGGTCGTGCAGGATAAGCGCGAGATGCAGGATCTCTTTATGGTGAATGCCGCGGTACGCATGGCCGAGGGGTCCCGGATCGTCCTGGAAGGCCTCCGCATGGGCGACACACAGCAGCGTGTGCTCGTCGACCGTGTATTTGTGATACTGGTTGAATTGAATCAGCCCCCGGGCGTGCGCAAACTCGGGTATCAATTTTTCCAGAACGCCGAGCGAGGCCAGGCGGCGAACGGTCGAATCCAGATGACCCGGCGTTGCCAGCATTGCCAGAAAGACACGCCGGGCCGCCGTAGCGTCCTGACCGTCCAGAAGCGAAACGGCGTTCCTGATCTGTTCCCACAAGCTGTCGTCCACTTCGAGTCCCATCTGGTTGGCCAGAGAGAAGAGGCTGACCAGACGCTCCAGGTTGCTCAACACCGCCGGGCGCGCTTCGGGGACGGGGGCCAGCGCGCCGCCGGTCACGACGTATTGCCCATTCACTCGCCGTTGCGTCAGGAACCTGCCCAGACGGCGCCACAACGAGCTGCCGCGACAGCGCCGGACAAATCGCTCGGCCACTTCCTCGAGCGCGCTGCTATGACGGTAGAAGCGCTGCATGAACTGCTCGACGGCGAGCAGGCCGGGACGATCTCGAAAGCCGAATGCCGCCGCCAGCCGCACCTGCTCGTGCAGAGTGAGCACGTCCTGCGCGCGGCCTGCCTTGAAATGCAAGTCGTTGCGCGCCCGCAGTATGAACTCGCGGGCCTCGGCCAGCATCGCAGCGTCCTCCGCTGAAAGAAGCCGCTCCTGCTCGAGCCGGTCGAACCCGGCGACGCCGTACCGCACGTGGGCGATCCAGCGGATCAGGTGCAGCTCGCGCAACCCGCCTTTGGACAGTTTCAGGTTGGGCTCGAGCAGATGGGCGCTCGATCCAAACCTCGCCTGTTCCGCCGCGCGTTCGAGCAGCATCACCTCTACGAACCTGTCTGCCCGGCGGCCGCGCGTGAGCCTTTCGATCCTCTCGCGTAATTCGCCTGTCAACCAGGAGCTCCCCAAAATGTGGCGCCCCTCGAGCAGAGCGGTGTGCACCGAAAGGTCGCGCCTCGCCAGCGTGACGCATTCCACCAGAGTGCGAAGACTCGAACCGAGCACCAGCCCTGCATCCCAGAGGTCTCGGACCAGCCGATTGCACAGCTCCTCAGCTCCCCGCCTGGCTCCCGGCCGGTATAAAAACATCAGATCCACGTCAGAGAAGGGGGACAGTTCGGCGCGTCCGTATCCCCCCAACGCGACCAACGCCATTTCCGATTCAAAGGCAGACGCATCGGCCTTCGTTAATCCGGCAACGGCTGTGTGGGTCAGCCGCGTCACCATTCCGTCGGTCATGACGGTCAGCGCGGCAGCGACCTGGGCCCCGGTTGCGCCCGCAGCATGCGACTGGCCTATTTCCGCGCTAACTTCAGGGGCAAAGGGGCCAAGGGGTCGCTCGAAAATGATAAATGATAAATGACAAATGACAAATCCCGGGGATTCGCCGGGCTCAGGGTCACGGCAAAGTCAGCAATTTTGAAAATGACCAATGACAGATAACAAATCCCCGGGGGGCAATCCGATCCGGTCTATTTGTCATTTGTCATTGGTCATTTGTTCATTGGGGGATTGGCGACTTTGCCGAAACCCTGCCCTTTGACCCCTTGGCCCCTCGCCTACAGGGCGTCCTCTCCTGTTTCCCCGGTTCGGATGCGCACGGCCTCCGCGAGATCGGTGACAAAGATTTTACCGTCTCCGATCTGGCCGGTTCGCGCAGTCCGCAGGATCGTATCGATGGCATCCCGGACCCGGTCGTCGGCCACAACAATTTCAATTTTGACCTTCGGCACGAAGTCCACCGTGTACTCGGCGCCACGGTACTGCTCCTTGTGCCCCTTCTGGCGGCCAAATCCGCGGACCTCGGTGACGGTCATCCCTTGAACTCCGACCTCGCTCAAACCGCTCTTCACCTCTTCCAGCTTGAAGTGCCTCACAATCGCTTCGATCTTCTTCACGTGCCCTCCATCTAAAAGTTGTAGCCGACTTCGCCGTGCTGAGTGACATCGAGACCTTCAATCTCGTCTTCCTCGCTGACACGCAGCCCGATGGTTGCCTTGAGAATGGCCAGAATTATAAGCGTGCCCGCGGCTGCGAGCGCCCAGGTGGCGACAACGGCGACAGCCTGGTTCAGCAACTGCCGGGCATTTCCGTGAAGCAGGCCATCGGCTCCCGCAGGATTCACCCACTTTGAAGCGAAAACGCCGGTCAACAGTGCGCCCACGGTACCACCGATTCCGTGCACGCCGAAGGCATCGAGTGAATCGTCATAGCCAAACCTGTTCTTAAGCGAAGTGCAGGCAAAGAAGCAAACCGCTCCCGCCACGAGGCCTATCGCGACCGCAGCCCTCGGGCCAACGAACCCGCTGGCGGGGGTGATTGCCACAAGCCCGGCGACGGCCCCGGATATTCCGCCCAGCACGCTTGGCTTCCCTCTCTGCAGCCATTCCATGACCGCCCAGGAAAGAGCGGCAGCCGCCGTGGCGAAATGCGTTGCGACAAAGGCGGACACGGCCAGGCCGCTTGCGGCTACAGCGCTGCCGGCGTTAAAGCCAAACCAGCCCACCCAAAGCAACGCCGCTCCTATGAAACTGTAGGTGAGATTGTGAGGCGGCATCGCCTCGCGCGGATAACCGCGCCGCTTGCCCAGAAAAAGCGCGCACACCAGGGCCGAGACTCCGGAGCTGATGTGCACAACGGTTCCACCGGCGAAATCCAGCGCGCCAACCAGCTCCTGACCATCGCCGTTGCGAAACCACCCTCCCTTTCCCCAGACCCAGTGAGCGAGAGGGTCGTAAACCACGGTCGACCAGGCCAGCAGGAAAATGGCCATGGCGCTGAATTTCATTCGCTCGGCAAATGCTCCGGTAACTAACGCCGGAGTGATAATGGCAAACATGAGCTGGTAGACCATCCATAGCTGATGCGGAATCGTTGCGGCATAGCCATACGGATCCGGTTGCGCTGGAGATACTCCCCCAAGAAACATCCAGCTCAGTCCGCCCCACCCTGAGCCTTCGTGGAACGCAATGCTGTAGCCGAACAGGAACCATTGCAGCGTGATGAGGACCATCATCGCAAAGCTCTGCATCATCGTTCCCAGAACATTCTTGCGACGCACGAGACCGGAATAAAACAGGGCCAGTCCAGGGCCTGTCATCATGAGAACGAGGGCTGAGCTGGTGAGCATCCAGGCGATATCTCCCGAATCAAGTTTGAAGGCGGGAGACGATGTTGAGGCAGTGTCTTGGGCGAGCGCGCAGCCGGCCATCAGCGTGGCCGCGATTACTGCCCCAAGAAGTCTTTCTATCGACCTTGTGGACCTGATCACTCTCTCCTCCTTTGCTTTGAACTGATCGCGCAAGAAACAGAAAACGCCCATGCCTCGAAGGGAGAGCCCTCACAGCTGGACGTCTTTGTCAGGCAGGACTCCACTGCCGGAATGGGAAGGAACCGACCCCGCTCCGGATCGAAACCTTCATTTTTCTGATACAGGCCTTTATATCGATTTCAGTTCTTTTACGGCATGCGTCCGAACGGTGTCAAGACAATAGTGTGGCGCTT
Source organism: Acidobacteriota bacterium (assembly GCA_003225335.1). Lineage (GTDB taxonomy): Bacteria > Acidobacteriota > UBA6911 > UBA6911 > UBA6911 > Gp18-AA60. Next base: position 24,206 of record QHZE01000439.1, on the reverse strand, counting down.
CACGACAACCACTTCGCAAAACTTGCCACGAATTTCACGAATTACACGAAACAGCCTTGGTCCGCCATCACGACAACTAACCAGCATTACCGGAAGACTTTCGTGAAATTCGTGGCAGGTTTTTTTTCTGACTTGAGCCGGCTCGAACGGGATTATGATCAGCGGCTGCCTTTTACGTTCTGAGGGCTCTTGACAGGACCTTCCTGCGACAGGAGCGCAATGTCGCCGACCCCCGACCGTTTGGCGATGTCGAGTACCTTGAAGACCTCGCCATAAGGCAAACCCGCATCCCCACGTATGAACATGTTCTTGTTGGCGCGGGCGCGATAGATCTCAAACAGCTTCTCGCCGAGAGCGTCCAAGGTAACCGGTTGCTGATTGATCCGGATGGAAAGATCGGAGCCGATCTCGACGACAATGAAATCTGTCTTCACCTTTTCCTGGTTGGGAGGCGGTGGTTGGGGCACACGGACTTCCTCGTCATGCTTCCTCAAAGGCGATGCCACCATGAAGATGATCAGCAAAACCAGCAAGATATCAATGTAGGGTGTGATATTGATATCGGACTTCACCCCTTTTTTCCCTACCACCATTCCCATTTGTTTTCTCCGTAGAGTTCCTGTTCCTTAAAGAAGAAACCGCTCACGCCTAAAGGACGCAAAGGGGCAGCGAACGAGTTCAGTACAAACGAAAAGAAACCTCGATGCTGCATTGCACGTCTACCGGCTGCCCGTTATACGTCCCCGGCCGGAAGCGCCATTTGGTCGCTATCGTGTTGATGGCCGCTTCATCCAGCCCGTAGCCCAACCCCCTGAGGATTTTGAAGCTGTCGACGCTGCCGTCCTTCCGCACGATGGCCTGAATCAGCACCAGCCCTTCTACCTTTGCTTTCCGGGCTTCTTCGGTGTACATGGGCAGGGGCTGGTTTATCGCAACGGGGGGGCGCACGCCACCGCCGACAACATAGGGTCCGTGCCCGCTTCCGATGCCGCCCCCCGATCCTCCACCCATCCCGCCACCGTCGCCGGGTCCCACACCGGGGCCGGACCCCGGTCCGACACCGGTCCCTTTGCCCGTACCGATGCCGCCTCCGCTGCCGGGGCCTGACGATTTCGAGTCAATTGGAGGCGCCTGAATGTCCCCGATCGGCAGAGATTCATCCTGGGGTATGTCTATCGGCATCACGACGCTGGCGCTGGGCGAGGTCAGATCCTCTGCCGGCACGAGCGGTTTGGGTTCCTCGGGATCCGGCGGTGTCAGCTGAACTCGCGTCGTTTGCGGCATTCTTCCCGGGGACGGGGGCGTTTTTTCGCCCTTTCCGCCGCCGCCACCGCCCCCTCCATCCGGACCCGTCCCTTCGAAGGGAGAGATAAAAGGGGGGCTCACGAAGACTATGTTCTCCTTCTGGGGCAAAGGCGTACCATGTACGTAAACCAGCACTATCGCGATCACAACCAGTGCCAGGTGGGCGAGAAGCGAAATCAACAGCGCCCTCCTTCTCGCGGCCCGCACTTCGGCGGGATCGACGGCCACCTCTCTTGGATCTGAAAGCACCGAGGGTATGAAAGAAGGAGGCGGAGAGCCGAAGATCAAATCCTTGACAAACTCGCCCCAGCGGAAGGGTTCTTCCTTCTGATCCTCAATGTAATGGAAGAGAGATGGCCGGGTCCGCGGAGCCCGCCACTCCTCCATCAAGAACCGGAGTGGATGTTTCAATACGCTGAAGTCAAGCTCCGTCCAAATGCTTGGCTCCGGTTCTTCTTTGATGTAATGGAAGAGGGACGCCTGCGTTCGCGGCTCGGAGGTTCTCTTCCAAAAGAGCAAAGTCCTGCGCTTTGAAATTGCGGCCATACACCGCTCCTTTCTCCGCGGGAGAAATTGGCCGGTTTGCGATCTGAGAAGCTGCGAGCCTAGAGTGAGGAGAGGAGCGGAGGACTTCGCGCGGGGATTCGGGGGTCGCGCAAACGGGAGAACGGCAGTTCGCGCCTTGCCCCGGAGAGGGAGCCACATTTCGCGGGTCCGGGCGATTCCGGTATCTCAGTCAGCGCGGCGAACTCGAAGACGCTCCTGGGGCTGACACCGTCTTCGCTGATCGTCGCAGAATCCTTTTCAAGGCTGGAGGAATCGTGCGGTTCTGACGGAGCGCGACTCAGGCCCTCCGCCGGCGAGGGCGGGGATTCCGGATCGGCGAAACCGCATGCGGCCGAACAGGCGAGCGCGAGCGCCAGCAGAGAGATAATCAAGAGTGCCCTGCCCTTCTTACACACAAGACAAAAGCTTACCGCCGCGCACACGTCCTAACCAGAGCAAATTCTTGTCTCGAGTAATCCCCCGCCCATCAGTGTTTGGAGTTCAGCCTTCAGGCTGCAAGCCAAAAATCCTTCGCAGACTGGCAACGATTTTCGTCTCCATAGACCGCACAAAATGCGACCACCGATGAACACCGATGAAACCGATCGGTGTTCATCTGTGTTCATCGGTGGTTTCGTTCATACTTTTGGTTGCGGCTCCACTGCTCTGTGTACTCCGTGTCCCCGTGGTGAAGAGAGTGCCGATCGGGTTTGTTGACAGCGGTTCCGGCGCTGCCCTACACTCATCCGGGTATTCCAAGTGAGCATACATCGTACGAACACGCGATGGTTCGTTACGGCTGTCATCATCGCCTTTCTGCTTCCACTCGCCTCGATCCGGAACGCGTCTGCGTCCGGCGAAGAGGAGCAGGACTTCTTCGAAAAGAAAATCCGGCCCATCCTTGTGGAAAAGTGCTACCCCTGTCACAGCTCTCAATCGAAAAATCCCATGGGAGGCTTGAGGCTGGACTCCACGGAAGCGCTGCGCCGAGGGGGTGACAGCGGCCCGCTTCTTGCACCGGGTGATCCGGAGAAGAGCCTGCTCATCAAAGCCATTTCCTACCAGGACCTCCGGCTCAAGATGCCGCCGAAGGGTAAGCTCAGTGACGAGGAAATCGCGGCTTTCGCATCCTGGGTGAAAATGGGAGGGCCGGGCCCCGGCGCCGCCGGGGCGTCCGCGACTGTATCCCTCGCCTCCTCGGGTCCGTTCGACCCGGACAAGGCGCGAGCCTTTTGGTGCTTCCGGCCGCCGCGAGAGTCCGCGCTTCCTTATGTTAAGCAGAAGGACTGGCCGCGCTCGCCGATTGACTACTTCATACTTGCGAAGCTGGAGGACAAGGGCCTGGCGCCCGCTCCGGCGGCGGATAAATACACGTGGCTCAGACGGGTCACGATGGATCTGACCGGTTTGCCTCCCACCGCACACGAGATTGAAAACTTCGTAACTGACGCTTCTCAGGATGCCTGCGCAAAAGTCGTCGACCGCCTCCTCGCCTCGCCTCACTACGGCGAGCGCTGGGCACGCCACTGGCTGGACCTGGTGCGCTTCGCCGAGACCAACGGGCATGAATTCGACAACGACAAGCTAGACGCCTGGCGGTATCGAGACTACGTGATTCGCGCATTCAACGAGGATGTTCCTTACAATCAGTTTGTTCGAGAGCACATTGCCGGAGATCTGCTCCCCGGAAAGCGCCTCAGCGCCGACGGCTCACACTGGGAGTCGCCCCTGGGCACCAGCTTTTACTGGTTCGGCGAGGTCGTCAACAGCGCGACCGACTCCGTCAAATCCCGCGCCGACGAGGTGGACAACCAGATCGACGTTCTCAGCAAGGCCTTCCTGGGCTTGACCGTGGCATGCGCGCGCTGCCACGATCACAAGTTCGACCCCGTTCCGGCCGCGGATTACTACGCCCTTGCCGGAATCATGCACAGCACCGGCATCACGGAGAACGTTATCGATTCGCCGTCGCGCGCGGCCGCAATTGCCTCTCTCCGCCAGCAGATATCGGACACCAACGCCCAGATCAAGAAACTGCTTCGTCCTGCCCAGCGCAAGCTGGCGCAGCAGATCAAGCCGTATCTCCTGGCTGCAGTCCGGAATCTCGCGGAAGAAGATGCAGAACACTCTCCCCCGGAGGATGCGCCGCCAAAGGCGAGAGGTCTGAGTCCCAATCTGTTGAAGGCCTGGAGAACCAGCCTTGCCCAGGCGCGCGAAGAACCCGAGAACGTCTTCTATCCTTTTGTCGCCGTCGCCGACCGGCTCGCGCGAGATCGATCCACGTCGGTCCGCGACGCCATCATGGATCTGCGCAAGGACCTGGACGAACGGATCGCCCGGTCGAGCCCGATTCATCCGGAACAGAAACGAAGAGGCGACATAACCTTTGAAGACTTCGAGGGCTTGACTTACGAAACCTGGGCTGTCTCGGGTCAGGCTTTTGGAGAGTGTCCGCACCGTTCCCTCGCTCCCAACCAGTGCCTGCGCGGCTATCGAGGACAGGGTTTGGCCAATTCGTTTGGCGGCGGATCGGACAGAATCGTGGGCAGTCTGACGTCGGCCAAGTTCAAGATGCCGAAGCTCTACGTCCACGTGCGCATGACAGGCAGCAAAGAAAAGCCCGCGGGAGAAAGGACTCCGCTGCGATTCACCGTGGTTGCGGACGGTCACAAGAGCCAGCACCTCATTCCCGATGGAGCCGCCCATCTCCAGTGGAAGACGGTGCGCATGACCAAGGAAATCGGCCGTCTCTGCTATTTCGAGATTGTCGATCGCAGCCGCGAAGGGCACATCGTCATCGACAAGATCGTCCTTTCGGACGTGAAGGATCCGCCACCTCTCGCATCCAGCCCCGACCCGCACATTCTGGCGCTCCTTTCCCGGCCCGGCATCAACTCCTTGGAATCGCTGGCCGAAGCTTACCAGGAGCTCTTCAGCAGCGCTTTCCAGGCCGCAGAAAGTGCGAACGCATCCGCGTTGATCGAGGCGCTGAACCCCGCGGGAAGACTCGAAGACCTGTCCATCTTTCTTCCGTCCGAGACAGTGGCAGAGTGCGTCCGGCTCAAGGAACGGCGCAGCAGCCTCGATTCCCGGATCCCGGAATCGGCGTTCGCCATGATTGCCAGGGACGAAAACCCGCGCGACGTCCGCGTGCACATCCGGGGAAACCACAAGAATCTGGGCGATGAAGTTCCGCGGCGATTCCTCCAGGTGGTCGCGGGAAGCGACCAGTCCCCCGTTCTTCACGGCAGCGGCCGCCTGCCGCTCGCAGAATGGATCGCACGCCAGGGTATTGTCCGGTCATTGGATAACTTCGGAAAGACCGGGGAGGAGCCCACCCATCCCGAATTGCTGGACTTTTTGGCGAACCGATTTGTCGAGGCGGGGTGGTCGGTGAAAGCCCTGCACCGAATGCTCGTGCTCAGCAGCGCGTATGCGATGTCGAGCAGCCCGAGTGAAGCTGCCTTGAGGAGCGACCCGCAAAACCGCCTTCTCCAGCACATGCCGGTCCAGAGGCTGGAAGGAGAAACCGTGCGCGATTCCATCCTGGCCATCGCAGGAACCCTGGACCGCCATTTGTATGGTCCGAGCGTCACGCCATACATAAGTAAGTACCAGGACGGGCGGGGCAAGCCGGAGCCGGGTCCTCTAGACGGCAACGGCCGGCGCAGCGTGTACATTCAGGTGCGCCGCAACTTTATTACGCCGATGTTTCTCGCTTTCGATTACCCGCTTCCGATCTCGACGATCGGAAGCCGCAGCACATCGACGGTCCCAGCCCAGGCGCTCATGATGCTGAACAACGAGCTCGTGGCTTTCCAGGCACAGCAGTGGGCGCGCCGCATCGTCGCTGAAGAAGGAGATTCTCGCAGGCGCGTCGAGCGGATGTTCTTGAGCGCCTTCGGCCGCCCCGCAGAGGAATGGGAGATCAAAGAGACGCTGGCGTTCGTCAAAACGCAGAAATCACGTTATGACTCGGCGCAGGATCCGGGCGTTGCGTCAAACGACACTCTGGATGCCTGGTCGGATCTGAGCCATGTATTGATGAACTCCGCCGAATTCATTTACGTCAGGTAGCGGCTGGATTGTGGATTGCGGATTGCGGATTTGGAATTAATGGACAGCTTATCGATCATGAGAATCCGAAATCCCCAATCCGCAATCCGCAATCCACAATCCGAAATCAAAGACATGCACCGAATTGATTTCTCGAGGGCGGGAGTGAGCCGAAGAGAGATGTTGTGCAAGTGCGCCAACGGCTTCGGAGGCCTGGCCCTCGCGTACCTCGTCGCGGATAAAATCGCCTCCGCGGCCGCCCTCGCCGAGAGGAACCCCCTGGCCCCTCGCCTTCCACACTATGAGCCTAAAGCCCGGTCCGTCATTTTTCTGTTCATGGATGGCGGGCCGTCTCAAATCGACACCTTCGATCCCAAGCCCCGGCTCGAAAGAGAAAACGGACAGGCAATCCCGTTCGAGACGCCGACCACTGTTTTCAATATCAGCAACAAGATCCTGGCGTCGCCCTACAAGTTCCGGAAGTACGGCCAGTGTGGAGCCGACGTGAGCGAGCTGTTTCCAAATCTGGCCTCCTGCGTGGACGACATGGCCATCATTCGCTCCATGGTGGCCGATCATTCCGAGCACACGGCGGCGAACTATTTTATGCATTCGGGTTCCGGCTTCCAGGGCCGCCCCAGCATGGGGGCCTGGTTGACCTACGGCCTGGGAAGCGAGTCGGAGAACCTGCCCGGATTTATCGTTCTCGAAAGCGGCCTGGTTCCTCCGGGCGGCATGGACCTTTTCGGCAGCGGTTTTCTTCCGGCCAGTTACCAGGGAACTCTGTTTCGAAAAGGGGAGTACCCCATCGCCGACGTCGCGCCGCGCGAGAAAGGCCCCGAGCTGCAAAGAAACAAACTGGCCCTCTTGCACAGGCTCAACGGAGGCGTCCTGGAACGATTCGGCGCCGTGACGGAGCTCGAGGCCACGATCTCGAATTACGAGCTGGCCTTCCGCATGCAGTCGGCAGTCCCGGAGCTGCTGGACCTGAAAGGAGAGTCCGAAGCGACACGAAAGCTTTACGGCCTCGACGAACCAGACACCGAAGAGTTCGGCCGCCAGTGCCTGCTGGCGCGCCGGATGGTCGAGCGGGGGGTCCGGTTTGTCGAATTGCTTCCGCCCTTTCGAAAAGGCATCGACCGGTGGGACCAGCACGGAAGCCTGGAAAGCGGTCATCGGATCAATGCCAAAGCCGCCGACCGCCCCATCGCGGCGCTGCTGAAGGACCTCAAAGATCGCGGACTGCTCCGTCATACGCTCGTGGTCTGGGGCGGCGAATTCGGGAGAACTCCCACAGCGCAGTTACCGGACGACGGCTACGTCAAGGAAGTAGGGCGCGATCACAACCCGTTCGGATTCACGATGTGGCTTGCAGGCGGAGGGATCAAGGGGGGAACGATCTACGGAGAGACCGACGAGTACGGCTATTTCGCCATCAAGGACAAGGTCCACGTGCACGACCTGCATGCCACGATTCTCCACCTGCTCGGCCTCGACCACACGAAGCTCACCTATCGCTTCAGCGGGCGCGATATGCGCCTGACCGACGTCCACGGCAACATCGTCAGGGAAATCCTCGCGTAACATCTTCTCACCACAAAGACGCGAAGACGCAAAGAAACGAAAAGAACTTTTGCCAAAAAGGCGCAACAAAAAAAATCTTCTTAGCGCTTTCTTCGCGTCTTTGCGTCTTAGCGGTGAACGCAGTGTAAGAGGCTAAACAGCGAAGCCGTGCTGACGCCTGTGATGTGGCCCGTCGAAGGTCTGCGTCGATTTGAACAATTCGTGGCGGCCGTCCTCTGCCTCCTCGCGCACGCGTTCCAACAGCGCCGTCCTTTCGCCGTCGGGCATCGGTTTGAAGCCCCGCGCGATCTCCACGTCCTGTTTCAAGTCCTCCACGCAGTTGATTCCTACGACCAGCGAGGCGATCGGGAGGCTCAGGGCGTAGCGGATACATTCCTGGGCCGTCACTCCCGTGGCGGTGGGTATACGCCCACGTGGCGACCCGCCGGCCAGGCTCTTCATGCCGATTATCCCCACGTCCTTCTTTAAGCACACGGGAACGACATCCTTCTGGAAGCTCCGGTAGTGGGCGTCCATGACGTTGATCGGCATCTGCGCCGTGTCCCAGGGATGTTCCTTGGAAAGCATCTTGAGATGAATGCGCGGGTCTTTGTGGCCCGTAAAACCGATGTAGCGGACCTTCCCCGCCTTTTGCGCCTCAAGCGCGGCCTTGAGGCCGCCTTTCTCGATCACCCAATCAGGGTCGCTGTCATACACCATTTCGTGAAACTGCCACAGGTCGAGGTGGTCGGTTTTCAAACGCCGCAGGCTGTTCTCGAGGCACTTCATGGAACCGGAGTAATCGCGCTCGCAGTTCTTGGTCATCAGGAAAACCTTCTTGCGCTTGCCCTCCATGGCCAGCGCATCGCCCATCCACTCCTCCGAGCGCCCGTCGTGGTAATCCCAGGCGTTGTCAAAGAAGGTGATCCCTTCTTCGATCGCCGCATGCATGATCCGGACAGCTTCGCCCTTTTCCTTGACGGATCCAATGTGCCAGCCTCCCAGGCAGAGGATGGAGACGCGCTCCTTGGTCCTGCCCAGGACACGGGTCGGAATGCCGGTGGCGCCGGCTGAAGTCTGCGCCAGGACGTTTTCCGCGAGCGAAGCCGCCAGCGCGGATCCGAAGACTAATTCGAAGAACTCCCGCCTTGATTTTGAATTCATAGTGGCTCCCATAAAAATGAATCTCCCGACACGGAGACTATAAACCACCGCTCTGTCACGAAACTGCGCGCATTCTACCGCAAATTCACCCGCTGCGAATCAACACCAATCCGGAAAAGCTCTGCCACAAATTACACGAATTCGACGAAAATGATTTCGAGTGAGTGAAAGAAATTCGTGTCAATTCGTGAAATTCGTGGCAAGTCTTTATTCGCTGAGAATCTTCGCGACTCTTAGCGTTTTCTTTGCGTCCTTCGCGTCTTAGCGGTGAAAGCGCTGTCAGGAATTAACCGCGAAGACGCGAAGAGCGCGAAGAATCTGCGAAGAAGAATTCTTTCCAAGCGGCAAAGGATTTGCCCGTTAGTAGTACAGATAAACACAGATTCGTGTTCATCTATGTTCATCTGTGGTTTCATACATACTCTGCCGCGGGATCAGCGGGTGGCGTAGTGCGGGATCATCCAAGTCAGGACTGTCGACTGGGCCAAGACCAAGAGCCCCATGAGGACTACCAATGCGACGGAATGCCAGAAAACCTTCCGGAAAATCGGCCCCACCGCATTCGCTCCCTCCACCCGGTCTTCATAGCAGGCCGCGGTGGCCACGACGATCGACTGGGCGTCGATCATCTTCCCCATGACCCCTCCCGTGGAATTGGCGGCGGTGATGAGAACGGGATCGAGGTGCAGTTGCTGCGCCGTGATCTTCTGGAGCGAGCCGAACAGCGCATTCGACGACGTGTCCGAACCCGTAAGAAAGACCCCCAGCCAGCCGATCACCGCGGCGAAAAACGGGTAGAATGTTCCCGTTTTTGTGAAGGCCAATCCGATGATGGCATCCGTGCCAGAATAGCGCGTAACGAAACCGAGACCCAGAACCAGACCGATCGTAAGCAGGGGGACTTTCATGCGCTGGCTCGTGCGCCGGATTGCATGGGCCCACTGGTTCCGCGAGAGTCTCAGGAAAATGCCGGTCGATAGCGCCGCCGCCAGAACACCGGTGCCCGGTGCGGCGAGCCAGTTGAAGTTAAAGATCGCTTTCTCCAATTCGACTTTCGGGACGACGGGCGGAGTTCGGAAGACAAGACCGTGCAAGTACGGCCAGGGAAAACTCAGGGTTACCTTGTTCAGCATGGCTTTCACAGGTGGGAGACCCCAGATGAAAACAGCCACGGTAAGTATTATCCAGGGGACCCAGGCGTTGACGACCTCCGAAGTCGAACGTGAAACCACCTGTACAGACGGTCCATTAGAAAGTTCTCCGGGGAGCGAGAAGGGTCTCTTCGGCTTCCAGACCAGCATCAGGCAGGCCAGGCACGCCATCGACAGCACGCCGCCCAGGATGTCCGTCAGTTCCGGTCCGATATAGTTGGAAACCAGGAACTGTGTGATTGCGAAGCTCCCGCCCGAAACGACAATGGCAGGCCACACTTCAAAGACGTCGCGCCAGTGCCCCCTGTTCATCCAGACCATTGTAGCCGTCAACCAGAACGGAATGAGCAGTGAGAAGAAAGGAAGCTGGCGCCCCGCCATTGCAGAGAGAGCGTCTTTCGGCAGGTCGGTTACCCCTGCGAGAGTGACGATCGGGGTCCCAAGAGCGCCAAAGGCCACCGGCGCCGTGTTCGCTATCAGGCAAAGCACGGCCGAAGAGAGCGGGTTGAAACCGAGACCGACCATCATGGCGCCGGCGATGGCGACTGGCGTACCGAATCCCGCCGCTCCCTCGATGAAGGCGCCGAAGGAGAAGGCAATCAGCAGCGCCTGGATCCTCCGATCTCCCGAAAGCCTTGTGATGCTCTCCTTGACGATTTCGAACCTTCCGGTGATCAGAGTCATCGTGTAGAGAAACATCGCCGCCACCACGATCCATCCGATCCCGATCATTCCGAAAGCCGCGCCGTCCAGCCATGCCGAAAGCGCCGACTCCCAGGGCATGCGCACGACAAAGATCGCAACCAGGATCGCGCTCACAACGCCGAAGGCGCCCGCCTTGGGCGCTTCGATCCCCCGGTGCAGGACTCCGGCACGGTCCCGATGCGGGTGCAGCGCCAGAAAATAGAGCAGCACGAGTATCGGGAGGCCCGCGGCCAGCGTCGACAACAACGCGCTCCCCAACGGATCGTACATCTGGTGAAACGGCTGCATTCCCTGCTCCTCTATCAAGTGGTGCTTCTATCCACCACGAAGACGCAAAGACACGAAGGATCCTGGCGCGGCATGGCCGCAACCAAAACGAATCTCACCGTAGAGACGCGAGAGTCCCTGGGAGCGACGTGTTGCCAAAAAGAATTCGGTCATTCTTTGTGTCTTCACGTCTCCGATGAAAAATTAGCTTTCGGTACTGGTGAGTGCGGGAGGGCACGACTTCAGTCGTGCCGTCACGGGGCGTCTTGAGCAGGGGCTTTAGCCCCTGAGGCGCCCTCGGGAACATGCTTGAAAGCCCTCAGAGGCTAAAGCCTCTTGAGGGTGGGTCTCTCCTGCCTCGCGACCGAAGTCGTGCCCTCCCCATTTTCATTCGCAGTGGCGAGCCGCAGGATCATGGAAACTTTGTGGTAAAGGGTGCGCCCGTGTCCCACAGCACGTTGTGGAAAAGCCGTGGTTTCACTTGCTGGTGAAGAAGCTTTTTCGCGCCTTCGCTTCCGCTGCCACTGGCGCTTCCAGTCCCACTTTCCTCAACAGAGCGGTAAATTCCGAGCGTGCTTTCAGACCATGAAACCGGGGATCCACCTTCAGGTGAACGAGCCAGGGATCACGTTCCTTGCAGGCCCTCTTCAGGCATTCCAGCGTTGGATCTTTCGAACCCAAGCCTATGTGAATGAGCGCCATCTGAAACTCGGAGCCGGACCGTTGCTTCGACAACCCCTTCAGCTCCCGGAGCAACTCCAGAGCCCTCTCTCGCCTGCCCGCCGCCGCCAGGCAATGACCGAGAGCCCCGACTACCTGCAACACGCCCCGAGAGAGGGACTGGGACTTTTCAAGAGCCGCGATGGCCTCGTCAAACATGGACTGTGCTTCATAGGTCAATCCGAGGCCGAGGTACACCAGGTACGAGTTTGGATGCAGCTCCAGCGCCTTACGGTATTGCTCCAGTGCCCGGTTGTACTCGTGCTTCAAGTACAGGATCCAACCCATATTTGTGTTTATGAAAAGAGAGATCGGGTCCAGCTCGTACGCTCGCTCAACCTCTACGGTCGATTCATCCAGGCGCGCCAGGCAGGCCAAGTGAAGGGCATACAAAGTGTGGGCAGTGGCGTCGCCGGGGTTGAGTTCAGTCGCGCGCTTGAACATTCGTTCGGCTTCCTGCCAGTTCCAATCATGGACGAATCCGGTCAAACCAAGCACAGCGTGGGCTTCCGCCAGCTCATCATCTATCTCGAGGGCCCTAAGCGCTGCCTTCTTTGCCTTCTTGAGAAACTCCCCCGGCTCCAGCGCGGCGTAGAAAGCCGTTAAGCCATACGCCCTGGCCAACGCGGCCCACGCCTGCCCGTAACCGAGATCCATGGCTATCGCTTCCTCAAGATGCCTGACCGCATTCGTCAACCCCTCTTCAGTCAGCTTTCTCGCGTGATAACGTCCGCGCAGATAAAGATGATACGCTTCAAGGTTTTCGCTCGAACGCTTCAAGAGGGGCGCTTGCTCGCACTTCAGCTCGATACTCAACGCCTTGACGATGGCTCTCGAAATCTGGTCCTGGATCGCGAACACGTCTTTAAGCTCACTCTCGTAGGTCTCCGACCAGAGAACGTAGCCGGTGGATACCTGAACAAGGTTTGCCGTGATCCGCAACCGATCGTCGGCCTTCCGCACGCTCCCTCCAAGAACCGCGTCGACTTCGAGCTCCCGGCCAATCTTGCGAACGTCCTCGGCCTTTCCTTTAAACTGGAAAACCGAGGTCGGTGCGACCACCCTCATGCCCGGAGCTTTTGACAGAGCATTGATCAGCTCTTCCGTCATCCCGTCGCAGAAGAACTCCTGATCCTTTCCAGGGCTCAGGTCCGCAAAGGGTAGTACTGCGATTATCTTCCACTCGGAATGAGAGTCTTTTTCCGGCTGAATGGGCGGCTTTCGCAGAGTGAAGTCCGGGATATAACCCCCTTTGCGGAACTGGATCACGAGAGGATCCTCGGCTCCTTCCGTATCGTAGTACTTCTGGAGTCTCGCACGCAGTCTGCCGGCCTGGACGCGTACGATGGAATCAATCCGTGGGTCGAATGATTCCTCCCGATCAAAAACTTCAACGCCGACCTGGAACTCTTTGACCTTGTCCACCTCGCCGCGAAGGGCCCGATCGATAGTGAAGCGCAGGAAGCGGCCCAGTCGCTCGCACCTGGCGAAGAGCTGGCTGGAGAGGATCTTTTCGAGTTGGGCGCGGACCGACTCGGTGGAGACGCCGGCGGGAAGATGCGGATACACGTCGCCGCGGCCCCCCACTTCCTTCGAACGGGCTGCGCGTCCAGTCCCCTGCAACTTGTTACGCTCTCCGAAAAACGGGTAACGAATCGGTAACGGCGACATTAGGGTAACCTGATCCCCCCGCAATTTTCAAGCACATAGGAGCATGCTTGCCGGTCGCGTAACCGTTACGTGAAGTAACCGTTACGTGCCCTCAGGTAACTTGTTTGATGCGGGCGCCCACCTTAATGTTGCGCTGTCGGTCAGGACCAGGGAGTCATGCGCTGATACATAGACAGAGATAAATAGATACAGATTTGAAAAGGAGAGCAACTATGCAACAAGTGAAAAATACCTCGGTAGAACCCAGATCTCGATATGCGCTTCCCGAAGTCAGCTGGGAAGAAATCGTAGAACCTGGCGCATACGTTGAGCGCGGGTCCGGCGATCTCTATCGCATCCCCAAGGAGGCGCTTATTCCGGGTTCCTCCCCGATAATCCACAAGGAAAGCGCAGGCGCTTCTCGCCTGGTTCAAGTAAGCAAGAATCCTTTCGTCACCACGCTGGAAGCACGGCTCCAGTGTGCCCAACACAACATCGAGCCCAACTTCTGATTAACCTCTGCGGCGCGACTCCCTGGTCCTCGCCGCCTGAGGGTTTCGTCAGCTTCCTACGCTCACCTGAATCGGAACAACCAATCGTATTTTTCCCCAAGCGATCCTCAAGCGCACATCCTTGGGCTTCTCCTTTGCGTAAGCCAGTGTGACTGTCAGTTTCTCAGCCACCTCTCCTGTCTGCTCCAGAGCCATCGGGATCCGAAACTCGATCGGCGCTCGCTCGATCTGGAAGGCATCCAGTCGCGACTTGCGTACCTTTGCGGGATCGATAAAGGCCAGACTCCACGTGGTTCCATCAGCCGAGCGGTGCAGGGCCAAATAGTAGCAGCCAGGCGCGACCTCCCTGCCGCCGATCTTCAGCGCGAGTTGAGTGTCGAGACTGGTCCAGAAATCCTTGCCGAACCGCCACACTTTGCCCTTGGTCATCGCATCGAACTTGGCAGGATCTTCGTATTCCTTCTTCCACACGGGACGCCCGTAATCGAAAGCGAACTGTCCAAGGGCCGTATCCGCCCGCGGATTCCAGTAAAGCACCCGGCTCGAGCCCCGTTCCTGTACCCCTCCATCTTCCGCGACCAACTCCGGTTTCTGCGACTGCGCATGAACGACCAATGGAGACAGCAGTAGAGTTGCGAGAAAAGTGAGCAGGTGTTTCATAAGTTCCTCCTATGTGGGGTGCATTGTAGCGCACAACCGCCTTCGTAGGAGCGGCTCTGCGTGGCCCCCAAGGCCTCCCACGCAGGGCCGCCCCGACGGATTCCAACGCAAAGCCAAAATTTACCTAGCGCGGCATAGCAGCAAGCAAAACTATGGTCCACTGTGCTGTCTGGAGTGCGGCAGCTTGCTTAGCTCGCTGCCGCTTTTCTTCGTGTGGAGTTTGTTCCGAGTCCGTCAAGGCGCAAGCAAGCGTGCGCACTCCAAAGAAGAACCACAAGAATCTTGGAAAAATCCCTGCCAGATTGCAAAGGACTTTCGGGCTATTAGTACGGGAGTCACGGAGAACGCGGCGCGCGGCAGTCTTTCTTCGGGATTCATTAGCAGCTTGAATCTTTTCTTAAAGTCTTTATGGTGAAGTACCTTTCAATGATAGTTATTCTTTGTGTCTTCGCGTCCTGGAGGTAAAAGCTGAGCCGAATCCACCCCTGTTCAGGCGCTTTGTGCGCCGGCAAGCGACGCGGCGCTTTCTTCCACGATACGGCCGTCAAAGACCTGCACGGTGCGTTCCGCAAAGCGCGAGAAGCGTGGATCGTGGGTGACCATGCAGATTGTCGCTCCCTCACGGTGCAGGTTGCTGAGCAGTTCCATGACCGCTTCGCCGTTTTTTGAATCGAGATTTCCCGTGGGTTCGTCCGCCAGCAGGATCAGAGGCTGACCTCCGAGGGCGCGGGCAACGGCTACACGCTGCTGTTGCCCGCCGGAGAGCTGGCTGGGAAGATGTTTGGAACGGTGGGCCATGCCAACTTTCTCGAGCGCTTCGGTGACTCGGGCCTTTCGCTCCGCTGCCCGCATGCCTCGATAGGTGAGCGGCAATTCCACATTCTCGAAGACGGTCAGGTCTCCGATCAGGTTGAAGCTCTGGAATATGAATCCTATTTCGCGGTTCCGGATCCTGGCGCGTTCGGAAAGCTTCAGGTTATCAACCGGGCTCCCATTGAGCCAGTAGTTCCCATCCGAAGGGGAATCCAGGAGGCCCAGGATCGACAGCAAAGTGGACTTGCCGCATCCCGAGGGGCCGGCAATCGAGAGAAACTCCCCGCTGTTTATCTCCAAGTGAATTCCTGCAAGCGCGTGAGTTTCTACCTCATCGGTCATGAATACCTTTGTGACACCCTCCAGGCGGATGACGGGCTGCTCCGCTTGATTCATATTCTCCTCCCTGGTGATAGGTCCATTTCTTAGACGCGCTGCCTGTCAAAACAGTTGGTCCAAAATAAGAAACCGGGATAAGTAACGAGAAAATTCCGAAAATAGTTCCCGAGCTCTTCACGTCACCGCCAAGACGCGAAGACGCAAAGAATCGCGAAGGGTTTTCCATCGAATCCGTAGGCGCGTCAATGATGGATTTGCGCGTTTCTTCACCGAGGCGTCGTCGCGAAGCTTACTTTTTCTTACGGATGTAGATGTCGCCGTTAAAATTCTTAAGGTGCATCTCAGGTCCCCCGCCATTGATCGTCCCATACAAGGACTTTTCCAGGCGGATTCGGTACTTGCCCCCCTTCGACCTGGAGTCCTCCACGATCGGCGCGCGCGAGGCCGAATCCATCCGGATGTCGAAGTCGCTGTAGATGTCCCCCTCATCCGATTTCATCACCACGTTCGCCTTCATCTCGGGCGGGAAAGTCACATCGATCTTGCCGTTAAAGGAGCTGAAGGACATGGATTTACCCGGAGTGGCTGCGTCAAAAGTGGCGACGACGTCTCCGTTGGTCGTACCCGCCACTGCGGACCCGGAAATGTTCGTCAGGGTAATTCCGCCGTTGACGTTGTTGACCTCGATCTCACCTTGAACCCTCTGGACCTTGATATCGCCGTCGTTCACGCTGCTCAGTTTGAGGGAGGTCTTAAACGGCACCTGTATGTTCAGGTCGATCTCCCGGTTCATCACGCCGACGTGGACCGTCATGACGTTGTTTTCCTCTTCGACCGTCAAGCCGCTGCTCAGGTTTTGCAGCCGCGTCATCCCTTCCATCCCTTCGCCCGACCGCTCGCGTCGGGAGAGGCGGCCCTGCCGGGCGCGAGCTTCGATGACGACGTCTTTCCCGTCGTAACCCGTTACGCTAATGCCTCCCGTGATCAGACCTGCTTTGAGCAACCCCGGCCGCGCTGGGTCGCTGAAAGCCACCGAAACCTTCTCAGAAGATGCTTCCTGGGAGCTTCCCGTCAATCCCATCACAAGGAGCAGGAATGAAATCAATGCAGGACGTAAGGTTCGAATGATCATTGTCGTCTCCAAGAATTGAGCATAAGGGCTTCTTCCAGACCAGCCCCGAACTCGAAATGACCAATGACAAATGAGCGATGCCAAATGAAAAATAGAGTGAGGGGCTTGCCCCGGGATTGGTCATTGGTCATTTGAAGAAATTGCTCCCATGCTCCTCTGCCAGTCATTTTTGTCCCTTGAGCACGTGAATGTTTCCGTTGAACGCATCGAACTTCAGCTCCGGACCCCCGTTGCCTGCGCGCACTCCGAAGAAACCGTCGCTCTTGTACACATATTTCCCGTCCCGCCGCTCGCTTATCGGAGGACGGCTGGGAAGAGAGGTCACGGGAAAGTCGGTATAAACGTTTCCGTTGAAAGTCTTGAAGAGCAGGTCGGCAGAAAGGCCTTCCCGAAAGAGCGCCTCCACCTTGCCGTTGAGCGAGCCAAAGAACGACTCGGCTTTCGGGTTCTGGCTGAAAACCGCTCTGACTTTCCCATTGAGGGCATAGGCCCTTCCCGACCCGGCGATCTCGGTCATTTCTATCCCGCCATTTACATTCTCGATGTCGAACTCGCCCGCCGTGTTCTCCACCCGGATCTCGCCGTCGTTGACCGTTCTCAAGAAGAGCCTGGTTGAAGGAGGGACCTTCACCTCAAAGTCAAAGCGAACCCGATATCCGTGGAAGCGCCAGCCGCGATAATTGATGCCTCCGTCCCGGCATCTCCACGGGGCGTCTACGTAGGCCTGGACCACGTTCTCCTTTTGAGATAGATCGAGTTTGACTTCTTGCCTGGCGAAATCGATCTTCTCTCTGGATTCTGCGCGCAACGTTTTCTCGATGACGAACTCAATATCGGAACCGGCCTGCCCCGCCACATGGATCGCGCCGTCGATGTTGTCTATTCTGAGCTCTCTCGCTGCAGCCGCGAGGTTGAAGGTCTTCTGAATGGTTTCCTTCTCCTCGACATCCAGACCGGACGCTCCCAGGCATACCGCCAACGACAACGTCAGGCAGCATTTCAACAATAGGTTTTTCATCAGGCACCCCCGTCCAATTGACGAATGACGATTGACGCATAGGATCAGACAGGTCAGCTCGCGGCAATTCGTCAATCGTCATTCGTCAATCGTCACTCAACTCAGTTGCTTCAAGGCCCGCTCGGCGCGCTGCTTCACCGCATCGTTCAGGTTTTCGTCGGCAATCATGCGTTTGAATGTATCGACGGATCGCTTCTCCTGGATCTGTACGAGCAGATCGATCAGCGCGATCTGAACGAGAGGCGAGGATTGCCGGGTCAGCGCCTGAACCAGTCCCTGCCTCACCATGGACTGATCGGAGAATTGCTGCAGCGCATCCACAGCCGCCAGGCGCACATTCGCATTGGGATCGTAGTCAAGAACCTGCAGCAGAGCCGAAAGCACCTGCGGGTCGGGCTGTGACACGCGCTGGCTCCAGCTGAGCCCTCGGATGCGCTCGCTCGCAGACTGCTGCTGCAACAGGGACAGCGTCACCAGCTGATACATGTTGTGGACTTCCTGGCGGAGCTCGGCCAGCTCTCCGTTGGCAGATGGACGGGACTTCACTATGTGACCGATCGCCAGACCCAGAAGGAGAAAGAGGGAGCAAAGGCCGACCTGATACGCCGGCCGGCGCGGCCAGAAGCCGCCGATCCACCTGTCGAACCTTTGCCTCAAAGCATCCGTTCTGGCTTCACCCAGTCCTTGCGTGTACGCTTCGAGCATGGCGTCAAACCGTGCCCGTAACGCAACCCCTGGTTCTTCCGCGGAAAGCATCTCCAGTTTCCGCCAGATTTCCAGAAAGCGATCCGCCGTCTCCCGGCACCGGGGACATGCAGACAGATGAAGATGCGCCTGCGTCCTCTCGGACTCGTCCAGATCATCGACCAGATAATCGGGCAACCGTTCGTGCATTTGCTCGCAGTTCATGACACTCTCTCACCGGAAAGCCGAAAAAAGATTTCTCCCAACTCCCTTACTGCCCGGTACACCCGCACTTTTACGGTTCCTACGTCACAGCACAGAATCTTTGCGATCTGGTCGTATTTAAGATTCTGAAACCGGCTGAGGACGAGGACCTCACGCTTTTCTTCAGGCAGCCGCGCCAGGGCGCCGCGCAACAGGACGAGTTCCTGCTCGCGCTCGAGTTTCTCCCCCGGCCCCGGCCCCGGGCTCACCCGCTCGTTCTCTTCCTCGTTCAGCATGACCTCTCGCTTTCGTTTCCTGAAACAGTCAAAACGGACATTGCGCGCTATCTGATACATCCACGTCGTGAAATCGCTCCCATCCTGGTAGGTGTGCCGGTACTTGAGCATCCGGAAAAAGACGTCCTGTACCAGGTCCTCGCTGGTTTGCCTGTTTCCGGTAAGGCGCAGAAAAAAGTTAAACAGCGCCGCCTGATACCGCTCGAAAAGCAGGCCCAGCTTGGTCACGTCTCCATCGCGTACTTCGAGCATCACTGCATGATCTGCTGGCGAATTCACGGTACTCCCGTCTGTCGCTAACAGTGCGTTCATCCTATGTAAACTGAGGCATAGCCAAAAGGTTACACTTCCGCCGACTGTTTGCCACTGAGGCACAGAGCCACGGAGAAAAACTAAAACCTCTTCTCTGTGTCTCCGTGTCTTTGCGGCAAAGGATTTTCGGCGAAGTAGAGGTTGAGTGGCGTTTTGCCTTCGGTCATGATATGAGGGTCATGATGCATCCCAATATCCGCGTTATACTCCTGATGGCATCCTCGGTCGCCCTTGCCCTCCGACCCACCGGAAATCCTGCCCCGGCGGAGTCCTCAAGGGTCCGGGTGCTTCTCGACACGGATACCTTCAACGAAATGGACGACCAGTTCTTCGTAACCTACGCGCTGATGGAACCGCGTTTCGAGATCGAAGGCATCTGCGCCACCCAGTACCGCGTCACCGAAGCCTCTGTCGATGAATCTTATTATGAGGCCAGACGCATCCTGAACCTCATGGGCATGAGCGGCAGGATACCGCTTCGCATGGGCTCCGACACAGCAATGCCAGACCCGCAGACGCCCCGCTCCTCTCCGGCGAGCCGGTTCATCGTCGAGCGGGCGCTCGCGAAAGATCCCCGGCCGCTGCACATCCTGGCTGTTGGCGCCCTGACCAACGTCGCTTCCGCGTACCTCGAAAACAAGAAAATCCGCGATCGAATCCGTATTATCTGGCTCGGGGGAAGCCGGTGGCCGGAAGGGGCGCTTTCCGAGTTCAACGCCGTCAACGATCGAGCGGCTGTCAAGTGCATCATCGAAGCAGGCCTGGATCTGACGCAGATCCCGACAGAAACGTGCGCTCAACAGCTGACGACTACGTTCGCCGAAACGGAGCGGCGGCTCAGGCACCGCAACGCCGTGGCCGACTACCTCATCGATCTGTACCGCGATTACGGCCACGACCAAAAAGTTATCTGGGACATTACCGCAGTTGCTTGCCTGCTCCAGCAAACTGAGGGAAAGAGGTTCTTTACTATCACGGACGTTCCGGCGCCCCGGGTGGATGAGGCGACCCTGAAGTACATCCCGAATCCTGAGGGTGCGCGCATGAAGGTCTGCACCGGCCTCGACCGGGAAAAGATCTTCGCCGATTTCTACGCCCGCTTTCCGCCAACGGCGGACCTGGATCCTCCTTACCTGACGTTGGCCTGCAGCCGCGATGATCCGCGCGCTGTTACCCTGACTTTCAACGAGGACCTGGATCCTGATTCCGTCCGATCCCTTTCCGGCTTCCGCCTGCAGCCCGATGTTCCCGTGCGCGCGGTACAGCTCGTGGATGCGAGAACAGTCCGCCTGCAGCTGGCAGCGAGCTTGGATCCCTCCACCGCATACACCGTAGCCTGTTCTGAAGTTCGGGATGTCGCCCGCAACCCCGTAGGGCCGCGTAACACTTTCCGCTTCCAACCGCAACCCGAAATGCACGACGGCTTGCGCGCCACCCTCTACGCTGCGGGGTCCAAGCTCACGAAGTTGCCCGTGCCTGAGCTTTCGGACCGCGCCGCGGTTTTTCGCGGGCAGACGCTTGAGCTCTGGCTCTCAAACTCTAGAAAATCATTTATTGAAAGCAGCTTAAAGGCTATGTTTGTAGTAATACTTGAAGGCAATCTGGAGGTTCCATTCAAGCACGAATACGAAATCTCATGTTATGCGGACGATGCCGCGCGGATCGAACTGGACGGGCGCCTTCTCGTTGAAGCAGACCTGGGAGCGGGAAGTGTGCGCGCGGCCTCACGGGTGCATCTGGACAAAGGCCTGCACCCGGTACGTATTTCATTTCTGCAACGTGGCGGACAGTATCTTCTGAATCTCTACTGGAACTTTCCGTTTCACGAGAAGCAGCGTATTCCCTGGAACTATTTTTGTTTTGCGGCCCGTTGATACGACGATTGACGATTTACGAATGACGATTGACGAATGAAAAGACTCGTCCTCCTCAATCGTGATTCGTAAATTGTCATTGGAAGTGCGACAATTGACGACTGACGATTGACGTACGAAGGTGGTCATTCAAATCGTAAATCGTCAATCGTCAATCGAACTGATATGATCGGCGAGAAGCTGGGCAAATACACCATCCTTGAAAACCTGGGGACCGGCAGCATGGGGAGCGTCTACAAAGCCGAGGACCCAACGGCGGGACGGCTGGTCGCCCTCAAGCTCGTCAAAGCTCACACTCTGTACAGCCCTGAAAAGCGCGAGCGCTTTTTGCAGGGTTTGCTTGCCGCCAGCGAAGCCCGGCATCCCGGCATCTGCCCGATACTCGAAATTGGCGACGACAACGACGACTTCTTTGTCGTGATGCCATTTTTGGAAGGACAAACGCTCGACCAATACATGAGCGGCCGCGCCTTGCCGTGGAAGGAAGCTTTCGACATCGCTATCCGCGCAGGAGAAGCTCTTGCGGCGGGGCACGCAGCGGGAGCAGTGCATCGAGGCTTGAAGCCGGCCAATTTCTGGATCTTGAAAGATGGGCAAGTCGTGGTCACGGACTTCGGAATGGCCCGGTTTACCGAGTTGGAAAAGGGCGGGCGAATGACTCTTCCGTCGAAAAGGAAACTGGAGTTCGCAGACGCCATCATACCGATGGCGGCCCTGGCATACATGTCACCGGAACAGGTGCGCGGCAGCCCGGTGGATTACCGCTCGGATATCTTCTCCTTCGGAGTCATGTTGTACGAAATGCTGACTGGATCTCATCCTTTTGAGTCGCGCAACTCCCTGTCTCGCATGCATGCCATTCTCGAAGCAGACCCTGCCCTGGTAGCATCCAGGGGCGTTCCACTCCCGCCGGAGTTGAACCCTGTTCTGCAGAGGGCGCTCGCCAAGGCTCCCGAGGGACGGCATCCGAACATGCACGCGCTTCTCGTCGAGCTTCGGCAAGTCAGGGACCGCGGACAAGCACCCGAAGCGGCCGGTCTTGTTCGTGACGCTTCAAGACCTGAACGGTCCCCCGGTCGTTTTCGCTATTCTATAGTGGCGCTGGCAGCGGTCCTCCTTGTCCTTCTCGCCCTTTACTTCCTGTGGAAGAAATCGGGCTAGCGCATTGCACAAAATGAACAGACGGTCCGTGAGGTCGGATCATGATTAAGTTTGTGCTGTGGTGCATCCTGCTCGTCCTGTGCTGGCCGCTGGCGCTGCTGGCGCTCGTACTGTATCCATTTGTCTGGCTCTTCCTGCTCCCCTTCCGGCTGGTGGGAATAGCCGTAACTGGCGCGCTCGAGCTCGTGAAGGAGATCATCCTCTTGCCGGCCCGGCTGTTGCGCAAGCTCGGCGGGGCCTGACGACCCCGTCCATCCCGTTATCCTGTCCATTCATCTTGTCTATCCTGTCTCACGCCAATCGAATCTCGTTCTCGATGTGCTAAAATCCAAATCTACGTTTTTCGAGATCATCGAAAACGGCTCCAGAGAGTTTCAATGGCGGGGAAAAAACTCACCACGGAAAACCGAAGGACTCCGATGGCTTCAAAATCCGCGGGACTGTCCGAGGGCGCATCGGCTTCGTTGCGCGAGGCTTCGGCGCCGCCTGCTTCTCAGGATGAGATTACCGCGCTGCGCGGCGCCAGCGCGAGGATCGTCGAGAACATGGAGGCCAGCCTCACAATCCCGACAGCGACCTCCTACCGCGCCATTCCGGTAAAGCTACTGGAAGAAAACCGCCAGACCATCAACGAGCATCCGGCCTCGGGCAACCGGGAAAAGGTTTCCTACACTCACATCATCGCGTGGGCAATCGTGCAGGCTCTCAAAGAATTCCCTGCGTTGAACTCGTTCTTTCAGTTCGCCGATGGGGCCGCGCACCGTGTGACCCGGCACTCCATCAACCTGGGTGTCGCCATTGATGTCGAACGGAAGGACGGCACGCGCTCCCTGCTTGTGCCGAACATCAAGGGCGCCGGCGAGCTGACTTTCCAGCAATTTCTGGCCGCCTATGCCGATTTGGTCGGTAGAGTTCGAAAAGGGGCGATCCAACCCGCCGACTTTCAGGACACGACCGTGACGCTGACGAATCCGGGAACGGTGGGGACCGTAGCCTCACAGCCGCGCCTCATGACCGGTCAGGGAGCCATCATTGCCACAGGCGCCATCGGTTATCCCGCCGAGTACCATGCCTGGTCGCCCCAGGCTCTATCCGGCCTGGGTTTGAGCAAGGTCATGAACATCAGCTGCACCTACGATCACCGGGTCATCCAGGGGGCTGAGTCGGGCCGGTTCCTGGGGAGGATCCAGGAGCTGCTCCTCGGACATGATGGATTCTACGAGCGCGTCTTCGAGGATCTGCGACTGCCGGACAAACCGTTGTCTCTGGACCAGAGCCCCGCCCGGTTCGGAGGACCGCTGGCAAAGGATGAATTGGAAAAGCAGGCCGGCGTGCTCCAGCTCATCAATCTCTACCGGGTGCGCGGACATCTCATTGCGAACCTGGACCCTTTGGGCGAGCACGCTTTCTACCATCCGGAGCTGGACCCTGCGACCTATGGTCTGACTGTCTGGGATCTGGACCGGGAGTTTGTTACAGGGGGCCTCGGGGGACTCCCTCGCGGCACGCTCCGGCAGATCCTTGCCGTGCTGCGCCAGACTTATTGTCAGAAGATCGGCGTCGAATACCGCCACATTCAGCACCCGGAAGAAAAGAGCTGGATTCAGGAGCGTATGGAGCCGGCGGAAAATCGGGCGCCTTTGGACGCAGAAACCAAGCGGCAGATTCTCCGCAGCCTCGCGGCGGCCGAGGGGTTTGAGAGGTTTCTTCACACCAGGTTCATCGGGCACAAGAGATTCGGCCTGGAAGGGGCAGAGACTACCATCCCGGTACTGGAGTGGATTTTGTCCGAAGCCGCGCTGAACAACGTCCAGGAAGCGGTCATCGGCATGGCCCACCGGGGCAGGTTGAATGTTCTGGCGAACATCATCGGAAAGCCTTTCGAAAAAATCTTCTCCGAATTCGAAGAGAACGTCGAGCCGCTCGTGACGCAGGGCTCCGGAGACGTCAAGTATCACCTGAGCTCCGCAGGGACATTCAGGACCGCGCAGGAAACGGAAGTCCGCGTCTCGGTCGCTCCCAATCCCAGCCATCTGGAGTGGGTCAATCCCGTCGTGGAGGGAATTGTGCGAGC
>QHZE01000233.1 GCA_003225335.1 Acidobacteriota bacterium | reverse complement strand
GCCTGGCTCCTACAAACAACCTGCATCTGCTAGTGGTCTTCAAGAGCGATGCAGAGCTAGAGCAGTGTCGCAGGTGCAACCTTGAAGCAACGGCTCTCCAATTGTTCCGAGAAAGGCTTTCCAGAAGCTTTTACCCGAAGCCAGCCGCTTCCCAGGCAATTGTTGCTTTCCATTCTCATGAAGAAATCATGCGTGGGGGTGGTTACTACCGCTACTTCAAGTAGGCTGGCCACTGAGCATTGCGATTTCGGCGCTATCGTGAGGTGATCCTTTTCGTGAAATTCGTGGAATTCGTGGCGGTTTTTTACTTCGCACAAATGAGCTTCGTGGGCCTTTTGTTCGCAGTTCAAGCTTTAGCCGGCATCCGGCAGCCGTGCAGCCTGACGGCTGAACTCCGAACCTCGCAAATGAGCTCGTGACTGATGACAATCCGCAATCCGCAATCCGCAATCCGAAATCAGAAGAGGATCTTCAGCCCGAACTGGATCTGGCGCGGATCGCCCGCCCCAAAGATGTGGCCCACGCTTGCAGGCACCGAAATATTGGCCGCCGGGTTGGCAAAGTTCGCGTGATTGGGCAGATTGAACAGCTCGGCTCGAAACTGCACCGTGACATTTTCCCCGATTGTGGTGTTCTTCAAGACGCTGAAATCGACGACGATGTCTCCAGGGCCGAACAGGAGGTTTCGAGCGGAATTTCCGTAAGTAAAAGGCGCCGGCACGGCAAAGGCCGCCGGGTCAAACCACCGGTCAATCGAGCGTTGCGACCGCGGCAGCCTCGGGTCGCGCACGAGATCGGCGCGGCTCGAGAACCATCCCGCCTGCGTTGCGTTGAAGGTCACGGAAAACGGCACGCCGCTCCGCAGGTACGTGATTCCCGCGATCTGCCACCCTCCGAGGAGTTTGCCTGCCGGACCCGGCACACTGGCAAAGCGCTTGCCCGGGCCGAGCGGCAGGTCGTAGCCGTAGGCAATGGTAAAAATGTGCCTTCGAACCGATTCGGAATCTCCTCTATCGGCGCGGTTGTCGTAAGGGTCCTGCGGCCCTCCGACAATGGGGACGTCATCCAGCGACCGGTTCCAGGAATATTCCGCCTGAAAGCTCAGCCCGTGGGCATAGCGCTGGATGGCTTCCACCTGCAATTGATGGATCGTGGAATCTCCCCCGCCGGACAGAAGGAGGATGTCAGACCAGGGCTGGTAGGGGCGGCGAGGCTGGATCGCGCCGGGAGCTTGCGTTTCCGGAACGTTGATCGAGCGGTTGTACCACGGGAGATGGTTGGTTTTGTTCCCCACGTACGACACTCTGAAACCGAGATTGTGCGCCAGCTCGCGTTCGACAGTGAGGTTCCATTGCTGGGAGAGGCTGTTCTGAATGTTGCGCTCGACCGCCGTGATCGCCGGGTTTGGCGAGATGGTTCCTGACCCGGGAAAGGGCTGGGCCAGAGTCAGCGAAGGAGTCGGCCCGGGCGTGGCCTCGAATGTTTCAGAAAGCAAAAATGGCGGGTTGCTGAATCCCATCTGCCGGAAGCCGATATATACCGGCAGCGTGTTGTAGTAGAAACCTCCGCCCCCGCGAATCACGGTTTTGTTATTGGCGAACGGCCGGAAGGCAAAACCGATGCGCGGGGCAAAGTTGTTCTTGTCGGTCTCCAGAACTTCGCCGGGGAGTCCCGCGTCTTTGGCAAGGACGATCGGGTAGGCGGAGACCAGGCGCTGCTGCGTCTGGGGAGGAAGCTCACTGCCAGGAATCACAAGCTTTCCGGAAGTGAAATCAAGGTTGGCCTGCGCCCGGTCTCGCTCCTTCCAGGAAGTCTGAACCATGTAGCGTAATCCGAAGTTCAACGTAAGCCGCGGCGAAAGCTGCCAGTCGTCCTGGATGTAAGCGCTGTATCGGGTCTGATAGAACAAATTCACGGCCGAGGGGGTCGAGCGATAGGTAGCGACGGGATAGCCCAGCAGAAAATCGGCGAAGGCATGCGCCGGTTGAGCGAGGGGCTGGTTCAAATTGGTGTACCGGCCGTTGAAGGTGAACCGGCCGAAGGCCGCTTCCTGCGCGATGCCTGTGAGGATGCCGAAGGCGCCGGGCGGGGAGGAAACGCGGTAATTGGCAAAGTCGATGCCCGCTTTTATCGTGTGGCGCCCGCTCACACGCGTGAAATTGTCGATGTACTGATTCGTGAACTGCTTGCCGCGCTCGCTCCCTCCGTAGTCTCCGATCGAAACGTGGCTCGCTATGGCGACGTTGGGCAGGCCCCCGATCGGGAAGGGACCGTACAGACCGGGAAACAACTGCCGCGGGTCGAAATCCGTGTTCATCCCTTGCCGCATGCCGCTGTGATAAAACCAGCCGAAACGGAACTCGTTCATGGTGCGCGCGGAAAAGGTCCGCGTGTGCGTGAGATTCAGATTTTCGGTCTGGTAACCCCCGTCGCTCCAGCTGCCGTAGGCGGGCGGGAAAGCCTGCGCCACGAAATAAGGCGCCCCCTTGGAGTAGTTGAAGCTCCCCCAGAGACTGTCGTTGTTGCCCAGCTTGTGATCCAGGCGGACGCCGTAGCGATTGATGTTGGAGATGTTGCTGATGTTGCCGACGTAATTGGCGATCGTTCCCGCCGTCCCGGTTCCGGGCAGATTCGGCAGCGGGACATATTTCAGCAGCGCCACGGAACGGGGATCGAAGCGCGAAGGGGGGATGCGGTTGCCGGAGAATGGCGCGCCGGTGAGAGGATCGTTGATTACAGGGAGACCGGTAAAATCGCCGTCACGCATGGCCGCGGTCGCAACAGAGAGAGTGTTGGTCCGCGGGAACCTTTCACGGAGCCCTTCGTAATCGCCAAAGAAAAACGTTCGCTGGCGGCGTATCGGTCCCCCGAGCGAGAATCCGAACTCGTTCCGGTTGAAGGGCGGCTTGGGCGCGCTTGTGGCGAAGAAGTTCTTGGCCGCATAGGCCTTGTTGCGGTTGAACAGGAACACGGAGCCATGGAAGGCGTTGGTGCCCGATTTTGTGACAACCGTGACGGACGCGGACCCCTCAAACTCGGCCCTCTGGTTATTGGCATCGATCTTGAACTCGCTGACCGCGTCGACCGAAGGGAGCGTGGCGCCGCCGTGACGGTAAGAGTATGCTGCGCCTCCGTTGCCGGAATCGTTATACGTGGCGCCGTCGACGTTGAATTGGATTCCACCCCAGTAGGAACTTCCGGCCACTCTCGGATTGGAAGCGCTGTCGCTTGTGACGCCGGCCGAAATTCGAATGAGGCGATCCAGGGTGCGCCCGTTCAGCGGCAGTGTCGTTATCATCTGGCTCTCCATGATATTTCCGATCGTGGCGCTTTCCGTGTTCACGACCGGAGCCGGCGCCTGCACCTGGATCTCCTGGGCAAGCGCCCCGGGTTCGAGGACGACGTCGAGTCGCACTGTGCGATTCGCCAGCAGCCGGACTCCTTTTGTCAGGTTCTGCTTGAAGCCCGTGGCCTCCGTCTTGACCGTGTAGACGCCGGGACTGAGGTTGGGTGCCACGAAGTCTCCCGCGGCATCCGGCTCGACCCTCAGCTCGACGTTCGTGCCCTCGTTGATCACGGTCACTCTGGCGCCGGGCATCACGCCGCCGGAGCTGTCTTTGACGGTGCCCACGATCGTGGCGGTGATGTTCTGAGCGATGGCCGTCGATGCGAAAACCAACAGAAAAATCATGCCGATGACTCCGGGAAGTCGCCTTGCTTTAGAGCTCATTGCGTTCCTCCCTTTTTGCATCCCCGTGGCCGGGGAGAATCGTGTTCGCGATTCCCTTCGCGCTCTTCGCGTCTTCGCGGTCAATTCCGGCTCAGTTTCACCGCGAAGACGCCAAGTGCGCAAAGGGCTTGACGGGATCGACGGGAATTCAGTCGAGGTACTTGATGAAGACGACCTCGTTGTGCGCTTCGTTGTACACCAACTCGTCCACCATTTGGCGCACGAGAAAGATGCCGAAGCCGCCGGGCCGCAAGCCCTTCTCTTCGCGCACGTACATGTGCTGATATGGCTGGTCTTCAGGGTTGCTGACGGCGGCGTGGTTCAGTGACTCCGGACGAAAACCCTGCCCCGGGTCCGATATGCGATAGAGCAACATTCTGCGCGCGCGCAGATAGGAAATTCGGACTTTACGCGTCGGGTCGAGTTCTCCGCCCCATTCGATGGCGTTCATCAGCAGTTCTCGAAACGCCTGTCCTACCGATTGGCGCACCTTGTCGGGCAAGTCGGCATCGAGCCGCATCATGAAGCTCTGCAGGCGATCGGCCACTTCCAGCGCGCAGGGGACAAGCAGCTCGACCCACTCCGGACGCGCGGAAACGACTTCGATCGGCAGGGAGGAGGCCGGGGCTGCCAGCGCCCGCTCCACGACGCCGATGATCGAGTTCGGCGGGAACGGCTTTGCGACATAGTCAAATGCCTGCTCGCGCACGGCACGCAGAAGTGTTTCGGGCGCATCATCGGCCGTCATCACAACCACTCTCGGAGCCGCGTTCCTGGAACGTAATCGAGCCAGCACTTCGAGGCCGCTGATCCCCGGCAATCCCACGTCCAGCAGCAGGAGGTCGAATTGTTTTTTCGCAAGCTGCTCCAGAGCTTCCTCTCCATCCGGCGCAGTGACTGCAGTGTAGCCCGAGCTTCTTAAAAGCGCTGTCAGGACGTGGCGCAGGGCGCGATCGTCGTCCACGATGAGGATTCTCTTTTTGACCTGCCGGTCCGAGGACATCTTCAGTGACCCAAGTACCGCCGCATGCGTTTATTCTAGCAGCTTTCTTGTTCGGAGTTCGGGCGTCTCCGTGGTGAGGGTGCAATTATAAGTGGGAGTCAATTGATGAGGCCTTTAACTCTCTCGGAAGCTGTGGGCAGTTTTAATTCGTGGCCAGTAATCAGTAAAAACCGCCACGAATTCCACGAATTTCACGAAGAGGATCACCTCACGGATAGCGCCGAAAAAACTTGACTCCCAATTCTACACCCCCGTGGTGAAACAGGACGCCTTGTCCGCTACAGGGTCACTGTTTGAATCGAGAGTGTGATTCTTTGGGGCTCTGGCTTCGTGCGCCACTCTCGCCGAAGCGACGCCCGGGATTCTGAAAGCCATCTGTGAAGCGCTGCGCTGGGATCACGGTGCGCTCTGGTACGTTGACTCGAAAGCAAATTTCTTGCGCTGCGTCGAAACGTGGCACAGCGGCGGCCGGCGCTTCGAGGAGTTCGAAACAGCGAGCCGGGGATCCACGTTCCCTCCCGGCGTTGGACTTCCCGGAAGGGTCTGGGCAACCGCCGAACCTGCCTGGATCTCCGACGTCGCCGGCGACGCGAACTTCCCCCGAGGCCCAATCGCGGCCCGCGAAGGGCTCCATGGCGCCATTGGTTTTCCGATTCGTCACGGCCAAGAGATCCTGGGTGTGATGGAGTTCTTCAGCCGGGAGATCCGGCCCCCCGATGAAGATCTCCTTCTGATGCTGGCCAGCGCGGGCAGCCAGATCGGCGTGTTTATCGGACGCAGGCGAGCGCAGGAAGAACTGGACTGCTTCTTTGCCCTGTCACTGGATTTGCTCTGCATCGCAAACTTCGAGGGTTACTTCGTGCGCCTGAATCCGGCATGGGAAAGAGTCCTCGGTTACAGCCAGGAACAGCTTCTCTCCGCCCCCTATATCGAATTCGTGCATCCGGAAGACAGAGAAGCGACAATCGCCGAGGCCGCAAAGCTCATGACAGGTATCGACACCATCTCCTTTGAGAACAGGTACCGCTGCAAGGACGGATCGTACCGGTGGCTTCTATGGACCACCACTGCCGTGGTCGGCCAGCGGCTGATGTATGCGGCGGCTCGCGATATCACGTTTCGCAAGCAGGCCGAAGAAGAGCTGCGGCGTTACGCGCGGGGGATGGAGTCCGCAAAGCAAGAGCTGGAAGAAAACGCGGCAAGGCTGGGCCAGCTCGTCAAGGAGCTCGAGATAGCCAAGCGGCGGGCGGAAGGAGCGACGGCTGCAAAAGCGGAATTCCTCGCCAACATGAGTCACGAGATCCGCACACCGCTGCACGCCGTCATCGGCATGACGGAGCTGGCGATGGAAACAAGGCTGACACCGGAACAAAGAGACTATCTCCGCACGATAAAGGATTCTGCGGACTCTCTATTGACGCTGGTCAATGACATCCTTGATTTCTCCAAGATTGAGGCGCGCAAGCTCGATCTCGATCGCATCGAGTTCAACCTGCGCGACACTATCGAGGACACGCTCCGGGTTCTCGCCCAGAGGGCTCATCAGAAGCAGCTCGAACTGGCCTGCCACGTTCGCCCCGATGTCCCGGATGCTCTCGTGGGCGATCCCGGCCGCCTGCGTCAGGTCGTCATCAATCTTGTCGGCAACGCGATCAAGTTTACGGAACAAGGTGAGGTCGTGCTCGGCGTCGAGCTCGAAGACCGGGCGGACGGCGACGTGCGGCTGCGCTTTTCGGTCGCCGACACCGGGATCGGCATTCCCCCCGAAAAGCAAGGGTTGATTTTCGAAGCTTTCTCCCAGGCCGATACTTCGACGACGCGCAAGTACGGAGGCTCCGGCCTGGGACTGGCCATCTGCTGCCAGCTGGTGGAATTGATGGGCGGAAAGATCTGGCTGGAAAGCTCGGTTGGAAAAGGAAGCACATTTCATTTTACCGCCCGCTTGGGCTTGCAAAAAACAGGGAGCAAGAAAATCGCGCCCACGCAGCCGGTCAACTTGCGAGGATTGCCTGTTCTGATCGTGGATGACAGCGCCACGAACCGGCGGATTCTTGAAGAGACGCTGCGCAACTGGCGCATGAAGCCGGCAACGGCGGAGAGCGGAGCCGCTGCGCTGCGCGCGCTCGACAGGGCCGCAAAAACGGGAAGGCTCTTTCGGCTCGTCCTGATCGACGCGCTGATGCCGGAAATGGACGGTTTTACTCTGGCAAAAAGAATCAGTCAGGATTCCCGGCTGGCGAAAGCCACCGTCATCATGCTCACTTCGGCGGCACAGACGGCCCGGCGCGCGCGTTACCGGAAATCCGGCATCGACGCCTGCCTCACAAAACCGGTGAAACAGTCCGATCTTCTGGACACGATTGTCACATACCTGTCCCGGCCTGCAACGCGCCGGGAGCGGCCGCGCGGAGTCCGCCGCACAGCAGCGCGCGAAAAGACACGAGGCCTCCGCATCCTGCTGGCCGAAGACATTCCCGCCAACCAGAAACTGGCGACTCGCCTCCTCGAAAAGCGAGGACACACGGTCGTCGTGGCCGCGAATGGGCGGGAGGCCCTTGGCGCACTGGCGAAACATCCATTTGATCTTGTTCTGATGGACGTCCAGATGCCTGAAATGGATGGGTTGACTGCCGCGGCCGCGATCCGGAAAAAGGAGAAGACCACAGGAGCGCATATCCCGCTCGTCGCGATGACGGCCCATGCCGCGAAAGGGGACCGCGCGCGCTGTCTGGCGGCCGGAATGGATGCTTACATATCAAAGCCAATCCAGACTCAGAAGTTGTTCGAGACCATCGAAAGCCTCACGGCTGCGGCCCCTGGACCCGGAGAAAGGGGGGAGGCGCCGCTGCCCGTCATCGACGAGGCCGCTTTGCTTCCCGGGGTGGGTGGTGACAGGAAGCTCCTGCGAGAGCTTGCGGAGTTGTTTCTTGAAGACGCTCCCGGCGTGCTGTCCCGGATCAAGCGGGCTCTCTCCAGGCGCGACGCCAGGGAACTGACCGCGGCGGCCCACGCGCTCAAAGGATCCGTGGGAATGTTTTCCACCAAAAGCGCCTTCGAGGCGGCGCGGGCCCTCGAAGACATGGGCAAAAGAGGAAACCTGGCAGAAGGAAAGAAGGCTTACGAGGTGCTGGAAAGGGAAATGGCACAACTCGTGAAAGCCATTGGCGCTCTGCGATAATTTGACAGGCGTATGGAGTTCAGGCTTTAGCCTGCACGGGTGCGGTGCAGCCTGAAGGCTCAGCTTCAAAGCTGACACATATGGGTTCGTGAGCTTTTGTTCGGAGTTCAGGCTTTAGCCTGCTCGGATGAGTGCAGCCTGAACTTCAAGCCTTGAACTCCTACGCTATGAAGCATTAATTTTCTTGCCAGGCTGGAAAGAATTTTGCCGCGCCGTTTTTTCTGCGCGGTCGTGAGAGAAAGTGTAGCGCCCGCTTCCAGCCGGCAAAGGTGCTGTTGACGCAAAAGGAATTGTCCAGCCTCCATGCCGAGGAGACGCCGGCGCTACGATTTTTTCTGACGTCCCGCGACTCTGCGGTAGGTTCTTTGGTTGAGACCGAAGGCCGTCGCTTTGGGAATTAGCATGAACTAACACGAGGGTTTCTGCGTTATAGCGCTTCAGGTACGCCATTTGCGTGGGAAGAACAGTGAACGCCAAAGCGCGGCCGCAGGGTTCCGGGTATGCCACCCGGATGTTGCCGGCGGTTTGGCAAGTCTAACGCATTCTGTCACGAGGTCACACGATGAACAGACTTGGAGGAGAAGTTCGGTACGTTGCCTTCTTGGTGTTCCTGTCCGTTGTAACGATGGGCTGCATGATCCCTGCCTGGGACGTTCTGGCGGAGGGGTCGTTCGATCGCACTCTGAACGTAACGGGCCCGGCTGACCTTGAAGTAAGCACAGGTTCGGGATCCATTACAGTTCGGGCCGGAACCGCGAACCTTATTCAAATCCACGGAACCATCAGAGTCCAGAACCACAGAAATACCCGCGAGGGCGCCGAGGCCAAGGTGCGCGCCCTGGCTTCCAATCCGCCGATCGAGCAGAGTGGAAGCGTCATCCGCATCGGACGAATCGAGGATCGCGAGTTACGCGAAAACGTCTCCATCAGCTACGAGATCGTCGCGCCTGAAGAGACGCGGCTCCGCGCGCGGACGGGATCCGGAAGCCAGACGGTTGAAGGAATTCGCGGCCCGGCCGAGATCGATACCGGTTCGGGGAGCCTGACCGTTTCAAACATTGCGGAGACCGTGAATGCACGAACCGGGTCCGGAGGGATTGAGCTGCGCTCGGTGAAGGGTCGAGTCGAAGCCAGCACGGGCAGCGGTTCCATTCGCGCGTCGAACGTCGAGCGCGGCATCAATGCCAGGACGGGCAGCGGAGGCGTCCATGTGGAGCAGGCGTCCGGTGATGTGGACCTGGGCACGGGGTCGGGAAGCATACACGTCGAGGGATTGCGAGGCTCTTTGAGGGCGCACACCGGCAGCGGCGGGATCACAGCGCGGGGAGAACCTTCCGGTGAGTGGAACATTCAAGCAAGCTCCGGCAGCGTTTCCGTTCAGCTGCCTGCCAACGCGGCGTTTGACCTGGATGCGCGCGCTGACTCGGGCTCTATCTCGATCAATCATCCGTTGACCATCCAGGGCGTCGTGCGCAAAGAGGAGTTGCACGGAAAGGTGCGCGGAGGCGGCCCGCTGGTGTACGTGCGGAGCGGCTCCGGGCGCATCGAGATCAACTAAGGGCAGGTATTCGCAAGTAGCTGGAAAGAATTTTTGTCCGCGTAAAACTGCACAAATGAAACCACCGATGAACACAGATCCGTGTTTATCGGTGTTCATCGGCGGTTTCGCTCATCGGTTTTTGTTCTCGCCGCTCGCACGGGCGTGATGGCAGCGTGCACTCGCCTGCCAGGACTCTCTATACCCACGAAGCTAAAAACCCGGGTGGCAGGTCGATTCCGAGTAAGATTTCATCCTGTATTCATTCTGTCTTAATCTACCTCTGCGACCTTTTTCTCATAATGGACGTTGTCGTACGTCGTTTCAGCATCCTTGATTAGTAGACTGGGAAAGTCTTAAGATGCAGACTTCACCGAGTCTCAAGATACAGCCTCCACCGTGGACCCCCCGGACACGGGAGAGCAGCGTGACAGTTTCGCTTAGATTGAAGACTGTTAACTCAACTGTCGCACGACGGTCACTCGGCGGCATGGCAGTGGCAGGGCGAGCGCTGATGACAGACAGCACGAAGCCTGCCACCCCGCCTGCATGTGAATCAATTCGAGTGCTTCTGCTCGGCGATTACCCGATTGTCCGCTCGGCGCTGCGTTTGCTTCTGGAAAGACAACCCGCGATAAACATAGTGGGAGAGAATGCCAACCGCGCTGGTGCTGTTGACCGCGCTTCAGAGCCGCCGGACATCATTCTGATCGACGTCGACTCGAGCGACGGCCCTCGCCTCGACTTCCTGCCGAAGCTGCTCGCCCGCGCAGACGGGTCTCGCACCGTGATCCTGACGAGTTCGCGCGATTCCGAGATCCACCAGCGCCTGGTGCGTCTCGGCGCTCTGGGTGTCGTGCCTAAAGAGCTGCCGGCGGAGATGCTCTTCAAGGCAATCGAGAAGGTCAATGCCGGCGAGATCTGGATGGACCGCTCGATGATGGCAGGGGTGCTGCGGGCGATGTCATCAGCGAAGGGGGCTCACAAGAAGGATAGTGAGGCGAAAAAAATCGCTACCCTCACAAAACGCGAGCGGGAGATCGTCGCGCTCTTCGGGGCAGGCATCGACAGCAAGAAAGCAGCGAAACGTCTGTTTGTTTCTGAGACGACAGTTCGCCACCACTTGACTGCAATCTTCGACAAGCTGGGCGTTTCGAATCGTTTTGAGCTTGTATTCTATGCGTACCGGCACGGCCTGGCCAAGCCGCCCGGCTAGCGTCACCCCTCAGAAGGAGGTGACTGTTTTCACTTGCAAATCACCGTAAGGTTCCCCCGAGAATTCTGCAATCCGATTTCTGCTGAGACAAGACAGAATTCGGTCCGGATGTAGGTTCGATATAAAGAAAGCACGTTACCTCCGTAGCACCTCCTGCTCCCCCAACTCC
>QHZE01000791.1 GCA_003225335.1 Acidobacteriota bacterium | reverse complement strand
CAAACCTGGGCAGCCGGACCGTTTCGCTCCGCCTGCCTCCAGAGATGGCGCGCCGCAGAGCCGACGTAGGCAAGCTCCAGCACCGTTCCCTTGAAAAGCTGCTGCTCGACGCTGACGTTATATTCGTACTTGGTTGGCGTCTGGTTCTTCCAACTCATCGTCGTGAGCGAGAAGATGGAGCACGGCTGTGGGACAGACGGACCGCAAGCGGGTGGCGGCTGGGTCCCCGTCGGTATTGGAATGAGCGTTAGCAGAGGCACATTAACGACCGCTACGCTCCCGAAAAAAGGAGGCATCTGGGCGGAGTCTGGCGCGTAGATGAACGGCAGGAGCTGGTCGTGGTAAATTCCGGCTCCGGCTCGCAGCACGGTTTTCCCGCTGAACTGCCAGGCCAGGCCCGCACGCGGCTCGAAATTCTTTTTGCTTACCTCGAAGTATTTGTCCAGAACTTGTACCGAGTCGAGCGGTGGGGAGATGATGTTTGAAATTCGTCCGTGCGCCTCGGTGGGGTCAGAACAGGGGTTTATGGATGGATTTCTAGGTGAGCCTTGCAGCAGGGCCGGCAAGTTCAGGAATGTGGCGGCTCCTCTCGCCAGCATATTTTGGGCCGTATTGTCCTGGATGCGCTCGATATTAACGACAATCTTCAGAGAATGTATTCCCCGGATGTAGCTGAGGTCATCGCCCGCCTGGAACAAATTGAAGACCCATTGGCGCGGCGCAACTGTATTGCTGCCCAGGGGCGTTACAGCAGGCGAGCCCAACCCACTTACGATTATCCTCCCCAGTGGCTGACCGGAAACAAAAGTCAAATTGGCCGGAATCGGAACCGTGGGCACGGAATCCAGGTGCTGCGCCGTGCGGTTGTAGGCAATGCGGAAGGAGTTGAGCAGCGTGGGCCGGAGCGTCTCCGTCAACTGAATGGTGGAATACTGCCTGCGCGCGCTCAACACATCATTGAAGACGGGGGCCGGTTGCGGAGAGACTGTCGAGTCATCGTCAACTGTGTATCGGCCAACGAGCTGGATTTTTCCGCCAATCGGATGGTCCAGGCGAACCACACCATAGTCGCCGTTGGTGGCCCGAGTGGGGGAATTCAAGGACAGAGCCACGCCAGTCGGCAGACCGTTAATGACCGAGAGCAGCAGTCTGCCCGGAGCCGGGTAGAGCGCCAGAAACGGCAGC
>QHZE01000232.1 GCA_003225335.1 Acidobacteriota bacterium | reverse complement strand
CTTTCTTGTATTCAGAGGTTTACGGAAACACACCAGAACTTTTACCGGACAGCAGTGTTGAAAAATGACAAATGACAAATGACCAATGACCAATGACAGATGACAAGTCCCCGGGAGCATATCCGATCCGGCTTATTTGTCATTTGTCATTGGTCATTTGCCATTATTTGCGTTTGCGATTCGTCATTTCCAGGAAATTGCCGACTTTACTGGGACCCTGCCGGATAATCCCTAATCCTCCAAGCTGCGGCGGTCGATCCAGGAAATGTAGCTTAGTTTCTTGGAGAGGGACCATGCTCTTAAGAAGAGGCATCACACACCGAGAGGTTCGCCGGATTCTCGGTTCTACATTGAATCTGTGGGCAGCACTCCTTTGTTTTGCGTTGCTGAATCCTTCCGTCTTTGCGCACAAGCGGTCTTCTGCGTTGAAAGCTCAAGCGGCTTCGATTCCAGGAGGAACGCAGATCGAAGTCAGTATGCTCGACGAATTGAACACGGGCAAAACCGCAGCCGGCGACACCTTCCAGGCCTCGCTCGCCAAAGCTCTCGTAGTAAACGGGAGAACTGTGGCGCCAAGAGGGAGCGCCCTTTCAGGAACCGTCACCAACGTGGTCAGTGCCGGCAGGCTCAAGCGGCCGGCTTCTATCACGCTGGCGATTACGCAGCTCGCACTGTCCGACGGCAGATCCGTGTCTCTCCCGACCGCGCCATACACCCTGGACGGGAAGTCGCACGGGCTCCGTAACGCAGCCCTTATCGGGGGCGGCGCCGCGGCCGGAGCCATTCTCGGCGGCACGGCGGGCGGGACCAAGGGCGCTGTAATCGGAAGCGCCGTGGGCGCCGGCGCTGGAACGGTGACTGCGTTCCTTACGGGCAAGCAGGAAATCGTGATCCCGGCGGAAACCCGTTTCGTCTTCACGACGAGTGGAGCGCGCGGAGCATCGGATTCCGCTTCGGAAGACCGCGCCGAAACCTACGTGCCCAGAGGTAGAGATGACCGGCGGGGAAGGGAAGAGATGGCCTCCACTGACCGGGACCGGAGAGAAAGGGACGAGGTCGATAGAGATGACCGGCGAGGAAGGGAAGAGATCGTCTTTACCGACCGGGACCGCCGTATCATCCGGGAATACTTCAGCGGACGCTACAACAACCTGCCTCCGGGCCTGGCAAAGCGGGGCGGGAACCTCCCTCCGGGACTCGCGAAAAAGGTACAGCGAGACGGTCAGCTCCCCCCTGGACTGCAGAAACGGGTCGAGCCATTTCCACGGGAGCTGGACGGTCGCCTGCGGCCCTTGCCCGAGCAGCTCCGAAGAGTGATTCTCGGGCGGGATGCGATGATTCTGGATGCGCAAGGCGTTATCCTCGACATCATTGAATCGGTGGTTGATTAAGTTTTCCTGGTGCGCACAAAGTTCACAAATCGGTCAAATGATGCAACCGGTTGCGTTGTGACTGGCGGAGCCTCGCGCCTGGCTGAAGCGCCGGTCGTCAGGAGGGCGGAGACAAGGAAGGCAGTGAAGTTTCACATGAGCCTTCGGTTCCATTGTTGGACCACTACTGCCCGTGGTATCTATGGCATCATCTTCCTGGGCGTTCTTTCCCTCCCTTATCTCTTCTCGAGCTCACTGACCCCCGAGGATGCGAAGCGCGGGATACGTGAGTATCTTCTATGGAAGCTGTCGCAGCAGCAACTGGCAGAGCTGAAAAGTAGCGGCATGCGGGTGCCCGACACAAGAATGGCGCTGCGCTGGAAAGAACAGACCGAACAAGTCCATGACACCGAATTTTTGTCGCTTGAGGTGAAGCGCGCCCTCCTCGTCCCGCCGCTAAGGAAGCGCACGAATTTTGTCGTTCGCGCGGTTATTCGTGATACGAAGCAGCAAACCCAAACGCGTTATTTTTGGGTCAATGGGCTCATCAGCGTGTTGAATGTGCGAGAAAGTTCGAAGCTTGCATGGCATCTTCCGATCTAACAGGGGCGCATGGCCGCCTGACACCGGGGACGTCAAAGGCCATGACCCAGAGCTTCGCGTCTTCGTGGTGGATTGGGCCCGTCTTTACCACATCCGTGTTCATCTGTGGTTCATTCGTCCTGATTGCCCGGTGACAGGCTGCGCATCCATTTCTGCAGCTTCTCCATGTCCTTGGATACAGTCCGGGACCCCGCGAACAGGACGGCGACCAGCACAATCCCCAGCCCGGGTATCACGTACATGGCCTGATGTAAACCGGCGGCCCTGAATTGTTCAGGAATTGCCGCGGATCCGCGCAAGTCGAATCCAGCCAAAGATGCAGAGCGGCGGGCGAGAGAATCACTGACCCAGCCGGTGCCGATGGGCCCGAGGGACCCGCCCAGGACGTACATGGCGCAGAAATAGATCGCCATCGCGGTCCCGCGCAGGGAAGGCTCCACGATGTCATGGATCGTAGAATAAACGGTTGCGTAGTACACGTACATCATCATGGACGCGAGCCCCTGGAATACCATGAAGCGGACGAGCGCGCCGCGGGGTTGCTGGAGCGCCAGAAAGCTCGCGGGGACGGAAACAGTCAGTGCAAGTGCCGCCGTCAGGAGACGGCCGTTCGCTGTGCGCTGCGTCAGCCAATCGCCCAGATACCCTCCCAGGAGCATCCCGACCGCCCCTACCAGTCCGATCGCAATCCCGGAAATGAATCCGGCGGTCTGCAGATTTACATGATGGTAACGGATCAGGAAAGCGGGGAGGAAGAAGCTTATGGCATACATGTTGAAATTGTGCAGCGCGCCGCTGGCGATGATCCACCACATTGTTGGAATGCCCAGCACCAGCAGGTAAGGCGAGCCGGCCCGCCGCGCGTTCCCTATCTTCAAGCGTTCCGAGAGCCCGCGTTGCGGTTCCCGGATCAGGAGACAGAAAGCGGAAAGGATCAGTCCGGGAGCTCCCGCCACAAAAAACGCCGCCTGCCAGCCGTAATGATGGGCTATCGTCCCGCTGACGATGTAGCTCAGGGCGATTCCCACCGGGAGTCCCAGCATAAATATGGAGAGCGCGCGGGCGCGCTCCAGCGGGCGAAAGAGGTCTCCGATCAAAGAACTGGCTGTGGGAGCGCAGGCCGCTTCGCCGATTCCCACCCCCAACCGCACCGCAAAGAGAGGCCAGAATCCGCGGCAAAGCCCCGAGGCATAGGTGAGCGCGCTCCACAGGGACAATCCGATGGCAAGGAGCTTCCTGCGACTCCAAGCATCCGCGGCACGACCCAGTGGAACGCCTACGGCGGCGTACAGAAGGGTGAAGGCGGTGCCTAGCCAGCCAAGCTGGGTGTCGCTCAATCCCCATTCTTTGCGGATGGCCTCGTTGACCGCCCCGAGTATCTGGCGGTCGAAAAAATTCATTGCGTTGATCGCGAACAGCAACCAGAGAGCAAACAGGGCACGGGCGCGGTCGCTGTCCATTCTAGGTTTTCTTGGTGCGCCCAAATTTCACAATTCGGTCAAATTTGCGTCAGGCCCGGGGGAAGCGAGGATCTAACTCTAATCTGGGTCATGGCCGGGACGGCTATGCCACGTGCGAGGCTTCGTATTCGCCCACCCTGGCGGAGAATTTGAGCAGGTATCCCAGTTCATCCACCCCGTCGAGGAGGCATTTCTTGGAGAAGGGGTCGATCGGGAATACCACTGTCTCTCTATCGGGCAGAGTGAGGGTCTGAGAAGCGAGATCCACGTTGACTTCCACGGAAGGGTCGTCGTTCACCATGCGGAATAGTTTCTGGTGCGTGGCCGCGTCCACGACGATCGGGAGCAAGCCATTCTTCAAAGAGTTGTTGCGAAAGATGTCGGCAAAGGAAGTGCTGATCACCGCGCGGAAGCCGCAATCTAC
Source organism: Acidobacteriota bacterium (assembly GCA_003225335.1). Lineage (GTDB taxonomy): Bacteria > Acidobacteriota > UBA6911 > UBA6911 > UBA6911 > Gp18-AA60. The sequence continues at coordinate 10,910 of QHZE01000232.1, read as the reverse complement.
CAGCGCCCAAGGGGAGTGCTCGCGTGAGCTGCCGCAGCCGAAATTGTTGCCCGCGAGCAGAATGGCCGCGCCGCCAAACTCTGGCCGGTTGAAAACGAAATCCGGCCTTGGCCTGCCGTCCGCATCGTAACGCCAGTCGTAAAAAAGGATCTTCCCGAGGCCCGTCTTCTCGGTCGTCTTGAGGAATCGAGCCGGAGTTATCTGATCCGTGTCGACATTCTCGTTCGGCAGCGGCACAAGCCGGCCCGCGAACTTGCGAATCGGTTCCACATTTCCTCCTCTGACGCTGCACCAACACGGCACAGCTTAGTACATGATTTCGTAAATACCGTAACGTATTCCGCCCCAACGGGGCGAAGGGAAATTAGCCGGGGGTGAGCGAAGCGAACCCCCGGGTAGAGGACGAACAACGATACGCACCCCGGCAGGGGTTGCAGGATCTCCCCGCCACAACTTTGCCTGTTTGTAAAAACAACCCTCGCGATTGGTTGCCGTATTTATGAAAACAGCTACTTACATGATTTCATAAATACCGTAACGTATTCCGCCCCAGTGGGGCGGATGGAGCTTAACCGGGAACAACGATACCCACCCCGGCGGAGGTTGCCGGAGCTCCCCGCGCGCCGAAATCTCCTAAAACGGGTTCAGGCGAGAATTTTTTTGACCACCTCGCCGTGCACGTCGGTGAGCCTGAAGTGCCGGCCCTGGAATTTGAATGTCAGCTGTTTGTGGTCGACGCCGAGGCAATGCAGGATGGTGGCTTGCAAGTCATGGACGTGCACCGGGTCTGACACAACGTTGTAGCAGTAGTCGTCAGTCTCGCCGAAGGTGAAACCCCGTTTGATCCCGCCGCCGGCGAGCCACATCGCGAAGCAGCGTGGATGATGGTCCCGTCCGTAGTTGTTCTCCGTGAGCTTTCCCTGACAGTAAACCGTCCTGCCGAATTCGCCGCCCCACACGACCAGCGTGTCCTCCAGCAGCCCGCGTTGTTTCAGGTCCTGAATCAGAGCAGCGGAAGCCTGGTCGGTACCTTTGCACTGAAGGGCCAGGTCGCGCGGCAGATCGTTGTGCTGATCCCATCCGCGGTGGTAGAGCTGGATGAACCGGACGTTGCGTTCGGCCAGGCGTCGCGCCAGCAGGCAGTTGGCGGCGTAGGTCCCGGGCTTGCGGGCGTCCTCGCCGTAGAGCTTGTAGGTGTGGTCCGGCTCCTTCGAGAGATCCATGAGCTCGGGGACGGACGTTTGCATGCGGTACGCCATCTCGTACTGGGCGATGCGCGTTTCGATCTCTGGGTCGCCATAGGAGTCCGCTTTGATCTTGTTGAGCTTCGCAACGGCATCAAGCATCTGGCGGCGCGTTGTCTTTGCGACTCCCGGTGGATCGGCCAGGTAGAGCACCGGCTCGCCGCCGGCGCGGAAGCGCACGCCCTGGTAGCTGGAGTTGAGGAAGCCGCTGCTCCAGAGCCGGGAAAAAAGCGGCTGGTCCGTGTTGAGAGCATTGGCCTGTGAGATCAGCACCACGAACGCCGGCAGATTCTGGTTCTCGCTCCCCAGACCGTAGCTGACCCAGGATCCGAGGCTGGGTCGTCCGGGCTGCTGGCTCCCGGTCTGGATGAACGTAATTGCGGGGTCGTGGTTGATAGCCTCCGTGTTCATCGTCTTGATGATGGTGATGTCGTCGACGATCTTCGCCGTCCCGGGCAGAAGGTCACTCAGCCATGCGCCGGATTGGCCGTGCTGGCCGAACTTGAAGATTGATGCGGTTACCGGCAAAGCCCCCTGTCCGGAAGTCATGCCGGTGATGCGCTGGCCCATACGCACCGAGTCCGGCAGCTCCGAGCCATGGTAAGTGAGCAGCTTGGGCTTGTAGTCGAACAGATCGAGCTGCGAAGGGGCGCCCGATTGGTGCAGAAAGATCACGCGCTTCGCCTTGGGGGTGAAGTGGGGAAGACCGAGCAGGCCGCCCGTCTTCGCGTCTCTGTTCGCCTCACTGCCGGCCGCGGCGAAGAGTCCCGGATCGAGGAGCGATGCAAGGGCCGCGATACCTATGCCGGCGCTCGCCCGGCCAAACAATTGACGCCGCGTCAACGTCAGTTCCAGTTCTTTTTTTAGATCCATCCCATTATTCCTTTTTGTGTCTTCGTGTCTTTGTGGTGAAAGCAGCTTACACCGCATTCACCGCCAAGACGCAAAGACGCGAAGAATCACGAAGAAAGACTTCTGTTGCGACTGCTAGACACCAAGCCTTTGCCATTCTTCGCGTCTTCGTGGTGAAAACAGTTTTTGGTCTATTCCTTCGTAATTGCTTCATCCAGATTCAGAATCGCGCTGGTGACCATAGTCCACGCAGCCAGCTCCCCGTTGTCGAGCCTGGGGTCCCACCTCGACTCGCCCACCCCCAGTATCTCGAGCGCCGCTTTTTTGTCGCGCCTGTACCCCTGCCAAGCGCGCGCTGGGCCAGAGGCCGGGCGGCTTCCACGTATGTCGGGTCGTTCATGAGCGTGAGCGCCTGGAGAGGCGTGTTCGTCAGCGTGCGGCGCGCCGTGCACTTTTCCCGGTCCGGCGCATCGAATATTGCCAGCGACGGAGGCGGCACCGTGCGCTTCCAAAAAGTGTACATGCTGCGCCGGTACAGATCCTTGCCGGTGCTCGGTTTGTAAGACTGGGCGGAGAAGCCGTCGCCAAACGCCATCTCTTCCCACAAGCCTGCCGGCTGATACGGGAACACGCTCGGGCCTCCAATCTCCCGGTTGAGAAGGCCGCTCAAGGCCAGAGCGTTGTCACGAACCGTCTCGGCGGGCAGACGGAAGCGCGGGCCGCGCGCCAGCAGGCGATTCTCCGGGTCCTTCTCGACCAGTTCCGGCGTGACCTTTGACGACTGGCGGTAGGTGGCCGAAGTAACGATAAGACGCTGCATCCCCCGGATATCCCACTTCGTGCGAATGAACTCCGTCGCGAGCCAGTCCAGAAGCTCCGGATGCACCGGGGGCTCCCCCTGGGAGCCGAAGTCTCCGGCAGTCTTTACGATTCCGACGCCGAAATACATCTGCCAGTATCGATTGACTATTACGCGCGCCGTGAGCGGATGTGCGGGATCCACCAGCCATCTGGCCAGCGTGAGGCGGTTGGGCGCGGCGTCATTCGGAAGCGGCGGCAGGACACTCGGGACGCCGGGTGTCACCTTGTCGGTCCTGTTCCGATAATCGCCCCGCCCCAGGACGAACGTCTCTCGCGGTTTCGGCATCTCGTCCATCACCATCACCGTTGGAATGGCTTTTTCCAGCTCCGCTTTTTGCTCCTTGAGACTCGTCAGCTCGGTGTAGAGCTTGCGGAGGCCGTCGGGCGCGGCGTAAGTGAGAAAGTACTCGCGCACGCGCGCCGCCTCGTCCTTCGTCACTTTGCCCGCCACGCCGGACAGTATGTGCTGAATCGGGTAGTGAACTGCCAATTGCTCGATCTCGCCGTCGGCCAGGGTCCGATTGTAGAGCCGCAAATCGTCAACCTGGCCTTTGAACGGCTTGCCGGTCTCCTTATTTCCGATCTGAAGTTCTGCATCGGTCTTGAGAGGGCCCGTGAGCGCATCCTGCACGATCTCGGCGTCAGGCTTTCCGTTTACATAGAGCTTCAGGCCCGCGGCCTTGCCGGACCCGTCGTAGGTGAGCGCAATGTGATACCAGTCCCCCAGTGCCAGTCGTTTTCTCGTCCGTATCTGAATCGCATTGTCGGGCCATCGGGAAATCAGCCGCACCGTGAGTTGGGCGGCCCGCCTTTGGATCCCGATCAGCTCCAGGTGGTCGAAGTACATCTCGTAGCCGCGGCGGGTCTCGGGGTCCTCGATCTTTTGCAGCGCCGAGATCGGTGTGTTCGCGCTTCCCTTGAGCCAGACCGCCAGGGTGAATGCATCGCTCCGATCAAAGGAGCCTACGTTGCCGAAGCTGACGTGTGTATCCCCGTCGAAACTGACGGCGCTGCCGACCTGCCCTGCGCCGAAGGTCGGGTCCCCTGTTATCGTGCGGCCGTGGCGGTAGCCCCCCGAGATGTCGACGAGGCTGCCATCCAGCGGGTAATGAGCGGTGAGGCCCTTGCCCGGCGCGCGCGCGATCTTGCCTCGGTATGGAGTCTCCCATTCTTCCTGCACGGGCGACAGTTTCGTGTCGGAAAGCGCTGCCTCTCGCTCTTTGATTGCGTTACCGAGCTCGTCGAGCTGGGCCTTTTGCTGAGGCGAAGGGAGGGGGAGGAAGGGTTTGGCGTTGCCGGTCTTTCCGTCGAGCCCTTCCTCGGAGACGGTGTTGAAGAAGGAAAAAAACTGGTAGAACTCTTTCTGCGCAATCGGATCGTACTTGTGGCTGTGGCAGCGCGCGCAACCCATCGTCATGCCCATCCAGACGTTCGAAGTCGTCTCGACACGGTCGACGACGTACTCGGTCTGATACTCCTCCGGGATCGCGCCCCCTTCGAAGTTGATCATGTGATTGCGGTTGAATCCCGAAGCGATCTTCTGCTCCAGAGTGGCGTTCGGGAGCAGATCTCCGGCCAACTGCTCCGTGGTGAACTGATCGAAAGGCATATTGCGGTTGAAAGCGTTGATGACCCAGTCACGCCAGCGCCACATTTCGCGGTGGCTGTCGATGTGGTAGCCGTGCGTGTCGGCGTAACGGGCCAGATCGAGCCACTGCATCGCCATGCGTTCCCCGTAATGCGGGGAATTCAGAAGCCGATCGACCTGTTTTTCGTAGGCATCGGGCGACGTGTCGGCAAGGAACGCGTCCACTTCTTCCGGAGTCGGAGGAAGTCCCGTGAGGTCGTAGCTCAGGCGCCGCAGCAGAGTGACTTTGTCCGCCTCGGGGGAAGGTTTCAATCCTTCGCGATCGAGGCGAGCGAGTATGAAGTTGTCGATGGCGTTGCGCGGCCACGCGGTGTTGCTTACTTGAGGGAGTTCGGGACGCCGGGGCTGCAGGTAGGCCCAATGTGTTTCCCATTTGGCCCCTTCGTCGATCCAGCGGCGCAGAAGCGTAATCTGCTTGTCGGTCAGGGTGCGTCCCGAAAAAGGAGGCGGCATCCGAAACGACTCGTCGGCGGCCGTGATGCGCTGGACCAGACGGCTCTTGGCGGAGTCGCCGGGGACGATCACGTCCGGCTTGGCGAAGGCGCCTTCTTTTGTGTCGAAGCGCAGTTTCGCCATGCGCTGCTTCTCATCGGGGCCGTGGCAGGCGAAACAGGTGTCGGAGAGGATTGGCCGGATGTCGCGATCGAAGTCTACGGTCTTGACGCCGGAGCTCCTGGAATCCCCTCGTGCCGCCAGGGCCAGGTAAAGGGCGGCAGCAAAGATCGCCGCCGCGCTGATGGTAAGAGGCCGGGCCTTGGGGAGAGAGCCTCCTGCAAGGGCGCCTTTGTCTTTTGTTCTCTCCATGTCACCTCTCAGTGTTTGGAGTTCAGCCTTCAGGCTGCAAGCTAAACCTTGAACTCCGAGCGAGCCGTGTGTGATTTTTTCACACCTTCTCAGAGATCAGTGGCTTGACTCCGAACCCGTATTTTACCCAGTCTACAACGGCCAATCCACCACGAAGACACGAAGAATGGCGCAGCGTTTTCGGTCAGCTGGCAAAGGGTTTTCGGCATCCAAGATAAGAGTACAATTTTTGAAGCCCGGCCGCACGCTAAGAACTTGGCGATTCTTAGCGTCTTCGCGTCTTGGTGGTAAAAGCTGCGCCATTTGACATAATAAAGACACTCTACGCGGAGGAGCCGGCTATGAAGAAGTTTCTGTGGGCCGATCATTTTCTGCAAGACTTGCGTTACGGGTTCCGCATCCTGGCAAAGACACCGGGGTTCACGCTGCTGGCGGTCGTCTCTCTTGGGCTCGGGATCATGGCGACCACCGCGATGTACAGTGTGATCCACGGGGTTGTCTTGAACCCCTTCCCGTACAGGGACGTGGACACGTTAATGAGCGTCAAGGTCTGGGATCCCGGAGGGCGCGGATGGCGGACCTACTATTCGACAGACCAGTTTCTCGAAATCGAAGCGCGCAACTCCATCTTTGAAGGAGTCATCGCGTCCACGATCAGCGACGTGTTGTGGACTGGAGACGGGGAGCCGCGGCGCTTGCGCGGCAACCACGTCACGACGAACACGTTCCAGATTCTCGGCGTGCCTCCGCTGCTGGGGCGCTCAGTCGCGCGGGACGATGGCGCTCCGGACGCTCCTGCCGTGTGCGTGCTTGGCTACCGTTTCTGGCAGCGCCAGTTCGGCGGCGATCCGAACGTGCTGGGCCGCGAGCTTCGACTGAACGACGTGCGTCGCACCGTTGTCGGCATAATGCCCCCGCGTTTCATGTGGCGAGGCGCGGATGTCTACATACCGGTCGTTTTCCAGCGCGGCAAGGCCGTCGAAGGCGTGCGGTACGTGCACCTCCTGGGCCGCTTGAAACCCGGCGTTACCGAAGCCCGGGCAGAGGCCGACTTGCGGCCGATCATCGAAGAGCTCAAGCGCCGCGAGCCGTCCGAATTTCCGGATCGATGGCGCGTCGGACTCCTTTCTTTAAAGGAAACCTTCCCCAGCGGCATCCGCGAGATCCTCTGGATCTTGTTCGGCGCAGTCGGTCTTCTGTTGCTGATTGCCTGCGCCAACGTTTCGAATCTGCTCTTGTCCCGCTCGGCTTCCCGGCAAAGGGAAATCGCCGTGCGGGCTGCCCTGGGCGCCGGGCGAGGCCGCATCGTCCGGCAGCTCCTCACCGAGAGCCTGTTGATAGCGCTGGCCGGGGCGGTCCTTGGTGTCGCCCTGGCCCATGCGGGGCTGCGTGCGATCATTGCGATGGTGCCGCCTGGCACGATTCCCGACGAGTCGGAGGTCGTGATCAATCTACCCGTGCTGCTCTTCTCGGTGGGTGTCTCGGCGCTGACGGCGCTCCTGTTCGGGCTCGCGCCCGCGCTCTACGCTTGCACGCGCGACCTGGTCCAGCCGCTCAAGGAGGCTGCGGGCGCGAGTGTCGGCGGCGGAGCTCGCCGGACGATTCTGCGCGACGGCCTGGTGGTGGCCGAAGTGGCGCTGTCCCTCGTGTTGCTGGCCGGCGCCGGCCTGATGATCCGCACGCTGTTTGTCCAGCTGGCGGTCGACTTTGGCTTCCAGCCCGGGCGCCTGCTCACCATGCGCATCCCGCTTCCGGAGCAGCACTATCCGGACGCCTTGCGGCGCAACGCCTTCTTCCAGGAGTTGCTGCCCCGCATCGCGGCGGTTCCCGGCGTTATGTCGGCCGGGTTAAACACCTGGATGCATCCGCTGGGTAACTGGAGGCTCCCCGTTGAGATGGCGGGCAGCGCGGAGAAAGACACACGGCCGGTAATCATGCATCAGGTGAATGCGGAATACCCCAGGGCGCTCGGCATTCAGCTGCTGCATGGCCGCATGTTCACGGACCAGGAGGTGGTTAGAGCGGAGCGGGTCGCCGTCGTCAACCAGATGTTTGTCAAGCGCCACAACCCGGACCGCGATCCGATCGGGCGGCTCCTGCGCCTGCCGCGGCTCCAGGAGCCGCCCTTTCGCCTGCCGGATCCCTCTTTCCAAATCGTTGGCGTGGTGAAGGACGTGATCAACGCGGGCGACCAGGTTGAGCCGGAAGTCTACTTGCCTTACACCGTGACGGGCCGGGCGGACTACCTCATCGTTCTCGCGCAGGGCGATCCGGCCGCCGTCGCCCGGGCCGTCCGCGCGCAGGTGTACACGCTGGACCCGAATCAGCCGGTAACGAATGTCAAGACCCTCGAAAGAGTGCTGGACGAAGAGGTCTTCTCCTATGCGCGCTTCAAGATGGTCCTTTTCTCGGTGTTCGCAGGACTCGGACTGGCCCTTGCCGTCATCGGCCTCCACGGCCTGATCTCACACACGGTGGCGCAGCAGACGCAGGAAATCGGTCTGCGGATGGCGCTTGGCGCCGGCTCTGGCGACATCTTTCGGATGGTCGCGGGAAAAGGCGCGCGGTTGCTTATGATCGGGATCGTGATCGGATTGACGGGGAGCTTCGCTGCCACGCGGGTAATGGCCGCCGAGATTGCTGTGTCGCAGCTGGACCCGGTTTCATTCGCCGCGGTTTCGCTCCTGTTATTTGCAGTCGGCCTGGCGGCCTGCTTCTGGCCGGCGCGCCGTGCGGCTCGCCTGGATCCGATGCGCGCCCTTCGAGAAGAGTAGGACGCACCTCGAGGAGCTGACCCAGAATTAACCGCGAAGACGCGAAGGCGCAAAGGGCCCGCCAGGGATCTTGCCGGCAACAATTTCACGTGTTGACCCAAAAGGAGTTGTCGAGGCTCAGATGCCGGCGAGACGCCGGCGCTACGATTTTTTCTCACGACCTGCGTCTCTGCGGTGAGATTCTTTTTGGTTGCGGCTCTGCCGCTCTGTGTTCATCCGTGGTTTCATTTTGTGCAGTTTATGCGGACGTTCAGGGAGCCATCCCCTCGTCCATCCAGCGCTTGAAAAGCGCCAGACGTTCCGCGGGCCACCTCTCGTCACAGGGCATGTTCCCCGATTCCAGCTGCGCATAAATTTCTGATGCGCGCGCTTTGACCTCCTCGTAGGAGGATAAATCAAGTCCATACGCCTGCATCGAGTCTACGTCAGGCGAGTCGCGAAACAACGGCCGAATGTCGGCGGCAAAACTAACACCCATCGCTTGCCTCCCTATTTGGGGTTTCTGCTCCTTGCGTGTTTCTCCTGTAGGGTGAGGGTGCTCTTTTCAGAAGTCAAGCTGTGGCTTCGAGCCGCCGCGGCAGAAACAAAGTTAAGTTCTGATTCTCTGCTCCGGAGGAGCAGGAGGAACTTACCCAGGGTCAGCGTTTTTTGCGAACCCCCTGGAACCCGTGCCTACCTGACCAACCCGCCCCGGCAGCGGCGGGGGGCGAGCGGACCAGCAAAGATAGCGCTCGCCTGGATTCACCACGGATGGGGTTGAACATGGCGCTCGACTGCGTGTAGCGCCAATCGCTGCCGGGCGGACAACGCTACCGTTTGTGTTATCATCCACGAAGTCCAAGGAACGGATGCGCCCGCGACCTCAGGTCGACGGTCTGCGGACGAAGCCACCGGGAGGGAAGAGATGCGCAAGGCAAGGCTGCTGTTGGTTGTCGGGCTGCTGGTGTTCCCCGCGCAGGCGGAGGAGAAGGAACAAGAGCGCCTTAAGGAGTGCGGCGACGTGTTGAAGGAAATCCTCGACATCCCGGATAACGTCCCTCAGGACCTGCTCGACAAGGCGGAGTGTGTCGTGGTGATTCCTTCGGTGAAAAAGCTCGCCTTCGGCATCGGCGCAAGCTATGGGCGCGGGGCCATGACCTGCCGCAGCGGCCAGAATTTTACCGGGCCGTGGAGCGCACCCGCGATGTATCGGCTGGAGGGCGCCAACATCGGCTTCCAGCTCGGCGGCCAGGCCACAGACTTCCTGCTGCTTGTAATGAACCCTAAAGGCGCGAACTCGCTGTTCAAGAGCAAGGTCAAGCTGGGCGCGGACGCTGCCGCCGCTGCCGGTCCCAAGGGCCGCGACGCCGCGGCTGCCACCGACGTGCTGATGCAAGCAGAGATTCTGAGCTACTCGCGCTCGCGCGGGTTGTTCGCGGGAATTTCGCTGGAAGGCTCAACGCTTCGCCAGGATAACAGCGCCAACAAGAGCGTCTACGGAAAGGAGGTCTCCGCGCGCGAGATCGTGCTTGAAGGCAAGGGGCGCGTTCCCGGCGCGGCGCAACTGCTGATCTCCACGCTCAACAAAGCCTCGCCCAAGAACCGCTCGGAGCCCAGCTCGCTGAAGTAGCGCCAAAGCGCCCGCAGCAAATGGCGCCGGCGCATACTTGAAGACGTCCCGCGCGAAAACCGCGCGCTGACGCAGAGGAAAAGAGGAACCAGCATAGACCTCCTCTAGAGAATCCCGCGCGCCGGGAAGCTTGTCTGGGTGTTTCTAATGCGTCAGAGCATACATGAGATAATTGACCCCGTACTTGTAGGCCTCGTTCGTCTGGTCGATCGGCATGAACGGATTGTCGGACCATTCCCAGTACTCGCTTATGTCGGTGTTGTAGTCGACAACCATAATGAGACGCCCCTTGTCGTCGCTCATCCCGAAATATTGGGGCACGAGATGTTTGGCATAGGGCGGCTCCGGAAAAAGATTCGAGATATCATAGAAGCAGGTCCAGATAGGATGCGTGCGAGGCAATTCCTCCAGAGAACGATCGGGGAAGACGCTTTTCATCTGCTGGCGGAAATTATCCAAGGCGCGCTCCCCTCGAAAATCATCCACAATGAGAAATCCCCCCCGAAGCAGGTATTCCCTCATCCTGTGGGCTTCCTGCTCGGATAGGTCCAGATAACTTACTTCGCAAAGATAGGCTATCGGATACTTGAATACGTCGTCGTTTTCAAAAGAGGTGATGTGCCCTCCGGGATTGACGTCTAACTTGGTCACCTCGGCCATGATCTTCATGAGATGCTCTTCGGACTTCGGCCAATCGTGACTCCAGGGCGGTCCCTGTGAATCTCCGATGGGACCCCACGCCAGAAGAGGAACGGGGTAGCGAATCCGAGCCATTGTGAACTTGCTCTGTACTTGGGCCAACTCCTCCTGAGCATGCGCGCACCATAGCGCCACTCCCAAAAGGAGAATCGCGCCGAAGCCCCAAAGACAGCGCGATGCCACGATCGGACAACGCTTCGAAGCGCGGCCTCTCGGAGCGCCGCCAGGATCCGGCCTTGCTACGAGCGCACTTTCTTTCCTTTGTGCTTCGTTTTTGGACATCGTGTGCCTCCAAACAGGCTCTCGAGAAGGCTCCGGCGCTCGAACCCGAGGCGGGTTTCGGTCTCTGCCGAGCATCCGGGGCCGCATTGTAAGGCGGCTCGCGTCCACCGCGCCCTTCGGAAAATGATACTCCCGTC